>NC_015865.1:1340880-1676100 GCF_000221185.1 Thermococcus sp. 4557
AATCAGCGAGGAAGAACCGGAAAGAGCCCTCAGGCGGATCGAGGACTTCGTGGCTTCCCTTCCGGTGGAGAGGTACATCAAGACCAGCGAGAGCTTCGCCGTGAGGAGCTTCCGGAAGGGCGAACACAAAATTACAAGTATTGATATATCCAAAACCGTCGGCAAGGCGATATTCGAGAGGCTTGAGCGCTTCGGAACGCCGAGGGTGAACCTCGACCATCCTGCCGTCATATTCCGGGCGGAGCTGGTTGGAGATGTTTTCTTCCTCGGGATAGACACGACCGGTGACAGCTCCCTCCACAAGAGGCCGTGGAGGGTTTACGACCACCCCGCCCATCTCAAGGCGAGCATAGCTAACGCACTGATTGAGCTGGCGAAGCCGGACGGCGGTTCGTTCATCGACCCCTTCTGCGGAAGCGGTACGATTCCAATAGAGCTGGCCCTGAGGGGCTACGGTGGAAGGATAATCGGCCTGGAGAAGTACAGAAAACACCTGCGCGGGGCCGAGATGAACGCCCTCTCCGCGGGGGTTCTGGAGCGGATAGAATTCATACTCGGCGACGCCACCAGGCTGAGCGAGTACGTCGAGAGCGTTGACTTCGCGGTAAGCAACCTCCCCTACGGGCTGAAGATAGGAAGGAAGAGCATGATTCCGGGGCTCTACATGGACTTCTTTGCCGAGCTCGCCAAGGTTCTCGAGAAGCGCGGAGTCTTCATAACGACGGAGAAGAGGGCGATAGAGAAAGCCATAGAGGAGAACGGCTTTGATATCAAGCACCACCGCCTCATCGGCCACGGCGGGCTCATGGTGCACACCTACGTGATAGAATAACCAGGGAAGAAAAGAAATGGGCTCAGACCTTCAGCGCCTTGACCGCGCTGAGGGTCTCCTTGAGGTCGTCGTAGCCGTAGCGGAGGTATCTCCTTCCCTCGTTTTCATAGCCGTCCGCGAAGGCGCTCCAGGCCCTGTTGAGGGCTCTCTCGCCCCTGCTGAAGACGCTCATGATGGTTCCGTAGGTCATGAGGCCCTCTATCCTGAGGGGCTGCGCCTTCTCGGCGAACTCGTCGAGCTCCTCGAGGATTCCGGTGAGCTCCTCAACGGCCTTCTCGCGCGGGGCGTCCATTATCTTCTCGATCCTGCCGAGGGCATCGGTGAGGAGCCTCTCGAGCTCCCTGACACCGCCGGTTCCGCTCTGGGCCGCCCTGTGGAGCTCCTCCTTCGCACCCTGGCGCCTGAGGGCTATTCCAGCTCCCATGACGGCCAGGGAAGCGGCCAAGCCGCCCCACATGGGAGGTATCCTGGCGGCGGTTATCGCGCCGGCAACGAGGCCTACCGTGAGCAGGACGTTTCCAACGAGCTTCTTCATTTCCATCACCTCACGGGTGGAGCACTCCCATGACGGTCAGGACCGCGAAGAGGAGGGTCATAGCCGCCTCTCCGACCATCAGTCCGGCCGCGACCGGGAGCACCTTCTCGGTTATGAACTCGTTGCCCTTCTTCCTCTTGGCTATCTCGTGGACGATACAGCCGAGTCCGTAGGGCAGGATGTAGAGCATCGGCAGGTACATCGACAGACCGACGAGGACTCCGAGTCCCGGTATTCCGCTCATGGAGAGGGCGAAGCCGAGGATTCCTCCCGCGATGAACTTGTCCACCGGGACGTTGCCGCCGAGGATAGCATCGACCATGGACTTGAGGGCCATGGCCTGCGGGGCAGGAACCATCTCGTTTCCGATGCCGTAGGCCTTCCAGATGAGGCCAACGACGGTGAGGGCTATTATCGGGCCTATCCAGGCGGTGAGGAGCTCAACCTTCTGCTGCCTGGAGGGAATTCCACCGACGAGGTGGCCGGTCTTGAGGTCCTGCATCATGTCGGCGGCGCCGGAGATGGCGACACCGACGGTGGCTCCGAGGAGTATGGTGAGCGGAACCTGCTTGCCGGTGAGGTAGAGGAGTATCATGACCGACACGAGGGAGAGACCGGAAACCGGGCTCCAGTCGGTCATTCCGGTGGACATGGCGACGAGCAGGGCCGCCACGAATATCCAGGCGACACCGACGAGGGCCGTGAGCAGGCTCCTGCCGATTCCAAGGCCGCCGAGCTGGTAGGTGGTGACCAGCAGCAGGAGGAAGGCGAGGGTTATTCCCGCGTAGAGATACTTTATCGGGAGCTCCTCGTTCCTGCCGGTTCCGAGCTTGCTCGCGTTGGCTATGCTCCTGAGGGCGACTATGATGACGGGCATCGAGAGTATGAGGCCCGCTATCGAACCGCCGAGGAGCATTCCAATACCGAGCGGCCTGGTCATGTTGGCGTAGACGAAGCCGCTGATCGCTCCGCCGGTGACGTCGCTCGGGAGCCAGCCGAGGGTCTTAACTATGGGCGTGATGATGTAGTAGGAAAGTATTCCACCGGCGAGGACTATGAGACCGTTCCTTCCGGTGATGAGGCCCATTCCGAAGACCATCAGCGAGAGGGCCATGGCAAGGCTGACCCACTCGGGAAGGTGGAGTATGGCACCAAGGTCAATGTACTCGGGGATTATCTCCGGAAGGCCGAGCACCGGGAACTGCTGGACGAGGTAGACGGCCGCGCTGACGGCCATGCCGAGGAAGAGCAGCCTGGCCTTCTCGATTCCGCTTCCCGGGGTCTTGAGGACGGTTGCAACGGCAGTTCCGGTCGGGAAGCGAAGCCTGTCAATCTCGATCATCTGCTTCCTCAGCGGGATTATGAAGGTGATTCCGAGTATCGCTCCGGCCGCGGTGGCGAGGAAGAAGTACGTGGTGTTTATCTCCTCGTGTAGGCCCATGATGTAGAGCGCCGGGATGGTGAAGATGACTCCCGAAACGGAGATGTTGACCGCAGAGGCTATGGTCTGGACGATGTTGTTCTCGACGACGGTTCCCTTCTTGAGGATTCCCCTGAGGACTCCCCAGCCGACGATGGCAGCTATGGCCGAGCCGCCGGAGGTGAAGCCCATTATCATTCCCGCGTAGGTGAAACTGGCCGCCATGAAGGCGCCCCAGATGACGCCGAGAATTATAGCGGCGGGCGTCACTTCGCGGTAGGTCTCGTCCGAATCCTTACGCTTCCAGCTCGCTTCTCCAACTTTCCAGTTGGCGTCCGCCATCTCCCAACCTCCTGTACAGTTATGAGCATTCATGTCCACGTTCTTCGGGAATGTGCATTCCTGAGAGGTTGGCCCGTTTGGTAATATAAAGTTTTTCAGCCCTGTAAATGCCAAGAACGCGGATTTAAAACCAAAAAGGAGTCAAAACAGACTTTTATGCCGTTTTTAGTCTCAGCATGAATAAAAATTCATCAGGGAGATGGACAAGTGGACACCAACGCACATTACGACATTAGGGGCTCGAAGGGCGTTTAATGTGCCGTTTAATCCGCCGAACGATGGTTAGTTGAAACTTGAAAATGCTGAAGCGATTTAGGAAAAGTCCAGAGAAAAACGAAGGCTCAGGTCTTCAGGGTCACATCAATGACCGCTGTCTCGTTGCCCGGGTTCCCCACCACGACCTTCCACCTGCCCTTCGGAAGTTCAACGACCTCGTTCACTTCCCTGACGGTTCCAAAATCCCTCAGAACGGTTCCATCGGAGGAGACAACCTTCACCTCAATGGGGACGCTGGAGCTTATCTCAACAGTCAGGTTCGCTGGACCCCGGAAGGGCCACTCCCTGCTCTCCCCGGCCGGAACGCTCTTTCCCCTGGCGTAGACGAAGTTGTTGTCGAGACAGCCCGCGACCAGTATCGAGAGGGCAATGACGGCGACCACCAGCCAACGGACGGGCTTCATGACACCACCGAAGACAGTTAAAGATTAAAAACTTAAAAAAGTTTTTCAGCAGAGTATCGAACCCTCGGCCAGGACGTCGAACTCGACCCTGCCTATGCCCTCTATCCACGCCTCAACCCTGTCCCCGTGCCTGAGCGGGCCTACTCCAGCGGGAGTTCCGGTCGCTATTATGTCCCCGGGTTCAAGGGTCATTATGCTCGAAACATACTCAATTATCTCCGGGATTTTGAACATCATCTCGCTCGTCCGCCCGAGCTGTCTGAGCTGGCCGTTCACCTTCAGGCCGATTTCGAGGTCGTCTATTTTCAGCTCGCGCCTGTCCACAATCCTCGGTCCGACTGGTGCAAAAGTGTCGAAGCCCTTGGCAACCGTCCAGGGAAGGCCCTTCCGCTTAGCCTCCCACTGCAGGTCTCTAGCCGTTATGTCCAGCAGAATCGTGTAGCCCAGCACGTGGTCCATGGCCTTCTCGGCCGGCACGCGCCTGGCCCTCTTCCCGATTATCACCGCCAGCTCTACCTCGTGGTCAACCCGCTTGCTCATCCTCGGCAGTATTATTGGTTCGCCGGGGCCGATGAGCGCTGAAGGAGGCTTGAGGAAGAACACCGGCCTTTCCGGAACGTCGCTCTCCATCTCCTTCGCATGCTCAGCGTAGTTCTTCGCCAAAGCAACTATCTTGCTCGGCCTGATTTCGTAGTACGTGTCACGGAAGGGGAGGCGCACCATGATGCAGCACCGGCATAAATTCGGGGCGGGGGTTATAAACCGCTCGCGGAAGGGTAATAAACAACCCCGCCAAAACACCATCGGTGGACATCATGAAAGTCGTCGTTCTCAGGGACAGGGGGAGCACCCTGGCGGTGGTGTTCATACTAATCTTCATGGCGGCGTTCATGGCGCCCCTGATCTACATGTTCCCGAGCGCTGCCGGGGGAACGCTGTTTCTGGTGTTCTTCATCGCGTTCGCACTCCTGATATTCGGGGGCGGGCTCTACGGCGTAATCCGGGTTCGCTCCGCATCAAAGAAAGCGGAAGCGTTCTTCTCGGCCGCAGAGTTCTCGGACTCGGCGGTTTACCTTCCGGGCGAGATGGACTTCGAGGTTGGCGTTCTGGAGATGAGGGGCTGGTGGAGTGGAGGAAAGAACAGGACCTACCACGTGAGCAGAAAGTTCACGGCCGAGAGGATGTCCAGGGACTCGAGGATTCCGTTCATCGATGGGGAGTTCAAGGCCGCGGTCTACTCGGACGGCACCGGATTCATCAGGGCGCCGGCGGTCAGGGTGCTGAGCGAGCCGTACAGGGACGTGGTGCTCATCTTCATGACCAGCAAAGGGCGTGTGGAAGGCGAGGGCACGGTGACGGTCTCAACGCAGGAGGACTCCGCCCAGGTGAGCTTCAGGGGCGACGGAAAACTCATCAGGGGAAGCGTGTACTCGACCCTCACGAAGGCGAGGCGGGTAAAGGTGGCGCTTACGACGGAGGGCTTCAGCTTCGAAAAGATTCTGGGGGCCGGGACGTCCTTCGAGTTCAGCGCCCCCATGCTGCCCGAAGAGAGCACGGTGGTCGTCGGAAACTACAAAACGGTCAGCCCGAGGAGCCTGGCGGGCCGCCTCGGAGGCGGAACCCTCGTTATGGGGCACGGCGAATTCACACTGCGCGCCATCCTCGACATAAGGCTGAGGCCGGACGTCAAAGCCGAAGAGCCGTTCATCGTTGAGCTGGAGATGGAGGAAGCCGAGAAAAGCGAGGAAAATGAATTCGAGGAGGAGTGGGGGTTTAGAGATTAAACAGCGCCATGTTCTAATCCACCTCCACTTTTATCCCCTCAACCTCGAACTTCCGGTTTATGTTCGCCATCCATTCGCCGGGGTCAATAACTATCATCGTCGGCTTCGCCTCCAGGGTCATGTTGACGCTCCCAAGGCCGTTCTCCACCACAACTGTCGTGTCCACGAATTTTGCATCCTCCGTGACAACCCTAACCTGAACGGGCATTGTGAAGTTGCTCCTGTCCACAAGCCTAAACCTCAGACGGTATCCGTCGCCTTCGTTGGTTACCGTGAGATTCTCGACGGTGTAGTCCGGCAGCAGCGTTGAGTTGAACCACTCGCCGAAGAACCAGTCGAGGTCCTCCCCTGAAACGTCCTCAAAAATCCCCTCAACGTCGGCCAAGCCGCACTCCGCCCCGTGACACCGTACCAAGGCCTCGTGGAGTCCCCTGTAGAACGTTTCGTCTCCGAGGACGAACTGAAGGGAACGGAGGGTGAATGCCCCCTTAGTGTACAGCACAGTGGATACGTTGAGCTTCCTCAGGTCCAGCAGGTTCTCCGACATGGCATCGTGAATCGAGATCGACCTCCCGTATTCGACGATGGACTTCTCATTCAGCTCCAGGTAGGCATTAAAGCGGGCCGGTACGATACGCTTCAGGGCGAGGGACTGCATGTAGGTGGCAAAACCTTCGTTGAAATACTTGAAATCCGCGTAGCCGGCAAACCAGATGTGGGCGAGCTCGTGCGGTATGGAGCCGGTTCTCTTGCGGACGATGAGCTCGATGCCACGCCTTTCACCTATGACGGCCGAGTTGGTGCCGTCGATCATAAAGGAGCCCGTGAAGTCGGGGTTAACGACAAGGTGGATGTCGCTAAAGGGCCTGAGCCCGGTGGTATTGACGTAGGTTTCAACGGACAATTTCACGATCCGCTCCAAGTCCGCCCAGTGGAGCGGATTGTATTGCTTCCGAGGGATATAAACCGTCACGTTGATGCCCGCCGCGGGGACGTTCTTAACGACCACCGGACCGTCGTTTATGAAGGATCCGAAGAGAAGCGGAAGGAGCTTTTCACCGTTCAGCGTCCCGGAACCGTTGAAAGCCCCAAAGCCGGGCACCACGAGGGTATAGCCCTCGGGCAGGGAGTATGTCATGTTGAGGCCCACCGGCTCGGCCCCCATCTCCCACCATGTGAGGGGCGAGCCCGCGTACTGCTCGGGTATGTCGAGGAAGACAGGGTATCTCAGCGAGTACGTTATCTCCCCACGGAGGTTTTTCCTCGATGAGTTGAAGCGTATCTCATAAACCGTCAGATAGCTCCGCGTTATAGGGCGGCCAAGAGCCTCTTCAAAGAAAATCCTGCCCCCGCTGAGACGGGAGAGGTCAACGGGGACGCCCTCAATCGTCAGGTTGAGCCTCAGAACATCGGGATCGTCGGGAACGCCGGTGAGGGCGAGAGAGATGGCGTTCTCCGAGAGGTTTGAGAGAAGGAAGTCGTAGCGGCCCCTGATCCTGCTTCCGTCGTACTCGATGGTGAGGTTCCCCCATTGGACCGCGGTGGGGGAGTAGATGTTCTCCAGGAGCGGGCCGCTTTCATCCACGCTCAGGTTTTCTATGATCGGGTTTTCTGGGTAGATTATGGAAAAATCCTGGGATTCCGTTGGGGTTCCGGTCGTCAATGAACCTGAAGATGCCGTGCTCGTCTGGGAGGTGGCCCCGAGACAGCCGCTCACTAAAATCACGAGGGCAAGCAGGGCGGCGAGAAGTGCATTCCTCACCTTTAACCCACCGGTAAACGTTAACATCGGGAAGTATAAAAAAGTTTTGAGGGAACGAACTAAAAATCCAGTTCAGCCCCTCAGCGATTCCAGAATTTCCTTTTACTCTCCATTACTGTGCCTTCCCCCTCATGAACTTCAACCCCCAGACCATCAGCGCTCCCTGAATCGCCAGAGCGACGAGAAAGCCAGCGATATGTGCACCCAGCGACAGCGGATGACTGGTGGCGAAGTAGTAAACCGTGTAAGCGCCAACGGGTATGTTGAGCAGCGCGCTCGCCACGAGGCCCGGGTTGTAGCCGTGCCTGAAGAACATGCCCACGTGCGAGAGGGCATTTAGGATTGAGAAATAGGCCGTCCATATCCCGAGTGAAATATCAACAAGGCCCGCAAGTATGGCCGAGAGCGGGAACGCGACGAAAATTATTGGAACGTTAATCCAAAGGGCGTGTGTTTTTGTGAGAGGCCAGTCCTCCCGCTTTGAGCCCAGGACTTTCCTGTTGAAGAACTCCACGAAGCCGCCGGGGCAGATGTACTCCTCGAACTGGTGCACCCAGTAGACCGGCGTCTGCAGCCAGATGAGGAAGAGGGCGAAGTTCTCCTTGAGGACGAACAGAACCAGCACAACCGTTAGGTACACTGCGAGAAAGGGCGTCGAGACCGGCCAGTACTCTTCAAGCCACGCCATCACCGAACGTTTTTTCGTGGACTTCACGGCGACCACCTGTTAGGGTAATGTTTCCATGGAATAAAATTCTATGGAATATAACCTTAACGGCGCTTCTTTGGGCCTTTTACATGCGAGGTGTGAGAGATTTAACCATGTAACGCCACTCAGGAATGCCAAAAAGGCGCTGCGTTATGCGGCTCCTCGTCACTTTCTCGGTCTTGAATCCCCTCTTCATATAGAGCCCGATGGCCCTTTCGTTTGATGAAGCTACGTGGAGTGTGAGCCTTTCAAATTTATTGTTGCGGGCGAACTCCTCCCCAAACTCAAGTAGCCTCGTGCCTATG
Source organism: Thermococcus sp. 4557 (assembly GCF_000221185.1). NCBI lineage: Archaea > Methanobacteriati > Methanobacteriota > Thermococci > Thermococcales > Thermococcaceae > Thermococcus > Thermococcus sp. 4557. The sequence continues at coordinate 1,349,250 of NC_015865.1, forward strand.
CCCATTCCCTGGAATCCCGGCATTACAGCTATGTGCTCAATGTAGCATTCTCCGGGCTTTGGCTTGTATTCGAGAAGCCAGAGACCGGGGAACAGTTTAAGAACTTTCCTCCAGCCGTATTTGGAGGCAGCCCTTCTTATGGGGTACTCCCCCGGTGGGCGTTTTTGACCTGCCCACTTTAGGGCCAGAACACCCACAACTTCACCACCCACCTCGGCGACTACATAACCCGGGAATGGTGAGCTGTATACCGCACCGGTCTCAGTCAAAAACCGGGGCATCTCCTCGCGCGGCATCGGTGCAAGGCTCTGAAACTTCCCTTCAAAGGCGAGCGCCATTATCTCGGCCACACGCTCTAAGTCGCTGGGCCGGAAGTTCCTTATGTTTATCTCGCTCACCCTTCACCACCTCACATAAGACAAAAAATCCCATCACCAGATGACTCCAAGGGCCGCCAGAACCCCAAGAACAATTAGAACCGCCCCCACGGCCTGGTAGAACCGGTGCACGTTTTCGCCCCAGAGCCCCCTGGAGCGCGCAACCAGGAGCCTGTAAACGATGAAGTTGCTCCTGGTAATGCCAGAAACCAGCATGAAAAGGCCCACCGCGGCCATGATAACTCCCCATATCGGATTCATGTTTTCACCTAATCACTATTGGAGGAGCGAGTTAAGTACTTTTCTTAACAGATACCCTCAAAGCTGGCACAGAAAAGTTTGAGAGTGGAAGAGAAAGAAACGAACGGGAGACGAGAGAGTTACCTGCTGAATTTGTTCAGCCTCTCAACGGCTGAGGATTGTCTCTTACCTCTTGTAATGTCCCCCTGTACCCCCCTGAACTTAACCACGAGGCTAGGCATAAGCTTTAAGCACTAACAAGAACTTAAAGCTTTTTTTCAAAAATTCTTACTACCCATTCCATTTCACTTACAGAAGGAGGATTCTTAGAGAGTTCAACGATAAACCTTGAACTGCCGGACAACTTTTCAGTTTTTGTATATAGATACAGCTTTTTCCGTTCCTCAAATCCAAGAGAATTCAAAAAGTCTCCCATTGCGTGGGATACTGTTCTAACTTGAATAAACCCCACTTCCGGATATTTTTCCTGCAGATATTCAAGCAAAAGTTCAAAGGCCCTCATAACTTCGTTATCATCAGTTCCTTTCAGAAAGGGATTTGGAGAGAAATCAAAGATAACAAGACGTGAATCCCCAATAAAATACCTAACTCCAAAGATGTAATTTGAAAGCGTTCCTGCACTGTCTCCATAGTGAACGCTTAAACAGTGAAAGTCATTCCCTCCATAGAACCTCTCCAAAAGCTTATTTTCAATCTCCATTTTGGCCTTTCTGCGAGCCACATACTCAACCCACCGGGCTTCTTCAAAGAATATGCATGAATTTTTGCCCGAGACAATAAAGAAATTTCCACCGGCGTACCCTTCATTCAGCATTCTGAGTTCTTTATCGTGCCTTAGCGAAAACACCGCCCCGTAGAGAGGAATAGCCTTGTCAAGGAAAGTTTTCCAATCAAACTTCCCAAGAAAGCCCGAGAGTCCCTCAATCCAATCAATTCCGATAAGAACAATGTAAGGGCAAAACTTGTATGACAACTCTGAAAGCTCAGGCTCATTCTCTTTAGAACCAGCAAGATGTTTCAAAAATTTAAGCTTCTGTTGTAAAGAATAAAACTCCTTCCAGCACTCGATAATTGCTTTGGCTTTTTCAGGAGACCAAAGAAGTTTATAGGGCTTCTTTTGTCTTCCCTGCGAGTTTTGCACAAGAATAGGAGCATCCAAAACCTTCAAACGCACAAGTTCATTCAAGACCCTTCGAACAGACTCTTGTCGTTTTCCAAGTTCTTTTGAGAGGTTATACACGGTAAGTTCTTTACCCTCCTGTGCAAGTTCAATTATTCGGTATGCAATCTCAGTGAATTCCTCAGTATCTTTTAACCTCCCCATATAGGCCCCCGTTATGGTTAGTAGGTATTCACAAAAAAGTGTTTCTTTTTGAGAATACCCCCTTATAAAGTAAACTGCGAAATAAGTATTGACAGTTTTCGGAGGTGATACCATGGGCAAGAAGGGTTCCAAACCCATGACATGGGAGGCCGCGAGGAGAATCCAGAGCGCAGTGGACAGCGGAAGGGCCGTCAAGGCGGACGAGGGCTTCAAGGCCAGGGCCATGAGCGCCGCCGCGAGGAACTCGAAGAAGTGATTCCAAACCTTCTTATTTTTACGTTGCAAACTGGGGGGTGACTAGGATGAAGTTTGAGCGCGGGGTTACACACGTTATTTTCTTTGACATTGAATACTACGTTCCCAGAGAACACCGGAACGGGCCCGGATTAAGGGCCAATCCGTACCTGGACGGAAGCTTCGTCATGGGAGGCGTCTTCCAGAGGTACTTCCCAATGGAGGACAAGCTGGAAAAGAAGGAGGAGTTCTGGATATGGGACATGGAAGGTAAGGACGTCGTGGAGCAGGAGAAGAATCTCTTGGAGAAAATATACCTCTACTTCAGGGAGAGCTGGACACGGTGGGAACTGCTGGGCAAAGACCCCGGGCTGACGGAGCCGATGGCAGTAGGCTTCGGGATAACGCGCCTCGATATTCCCGTGCTTTTTGTCAGGAGCCTTGTTCACGGAATAGCCAACCCAAAGAGACTGTATGACACCTACTTCAAATTGAGACACTTCGACCTTAGCGTCGCCTCCGCCCCTGTAATCCCCGAGAGCAGGAACAGAAAAGTGCTCGCCCCCGTGTCCCAGAACTGGGCAGTTAAGAACCTGCTCGGAGACGGAAGAAGAAAACCGAGCGGCACAACCGTGTGGGAACTATACGATGCAGGGGAATACCGGGCCATAATGGAAAGAACCTGCGAGGAGGTGGAACTCGCGAGGAAGGTTTATCAAGAACTTAGAAAATTAAGGAACGGCCTCCACAGCAGGCCCTGACTTTACTTCTTCAGCGGCTCCGGAATGGACTTATCCCACTGCTCCCTCGCCAGTTCACCGGTGTACTTGAATTTCTCGACCTTCTTCTCGGCCTCCTTGCGCTTCTTCTGGTGCTCCTTTAGGAAGGCCTGGACGCGCTCAATGAGTTCACGCTTGCACTGGCCGCAGAGGAGCTCTCCGCTCTTGCATGCGTGGTAGCGCTCCATGAGCTTCTTGTCGTCGGGCTCGAAGAATATCTCGAACCACTTGAAGACGACGCACTTCTCAGGGTTTCCGCCCTTCTCGCGCTGCTCCTTCGCGGTGGCTCTTCCTCCCGTTAAAGCGTACTTCCATATCTTCTTACCTGCCTCCTCAGGGTCATCGGTGAGGTAGATTGCCGTCTCCGGCTTGCTGGCGCTCATCTTACCCTCGAGGCCCATCAAACCGGGCACGAACTTTGAGTGAATCGCCGCCGTCTTGTAGTAGCCGAGACTCTCTGCAAAGTCCCTCTGGAGCCTCCAGTAGGGGTCCTGGTCAATCGCCGCTGGGATTAAACAGCGCTTCTTCTCGAAGAATGTCGGGGCTGCCTGAATCGCCGGGTAGAATATCATCCCAATCTTGCTCTGGTCGGTGAAGCCGAAGACCGCCCTGGCCATTGAGTAGTTTATCTTCTTCGCTATCGGTATCGCCATCTCGTATATCTTCGTGAACTCGCTGTCCTGGAAGATGAAGGTCTTGTCCGGGTCGAAGCCGACGGCTATGATGTCGAGGATGTTGTCGTAGGCCCATCTCTTCGTGTCGTCGAAGGTGAGCTTCTCCTTGAAAAGGAACTTCTCGTCGTCGGTTATCTGGACGTAGAGGTTGACGCCGAACTTCTCCTGGAGCCACTTGGTGGCGAAGAACGGAATGATGTGGCCTATGTGCATCGGACCGCTCGGACCCCTCCCCGTGTAGAGGAAGAAGCCCCTCCCGCTCTCGTAGTCGGCCAGGACTTTATCGTAGTCCCTGTGGGAGAAGAAGAACCTTCTCCTGAAGAATATCGGCAGCTCGCTCTTCGTGAGCCTTGCAGTTTTCTCAAGCAACTCGTCCGTCAGCGGACTGGTTCCGAACTCCTCTATCAGCTTCGCGTAGTCCACCATTCCCTCAACGTCCCATGGGGTGACCTTAAACTCGTCGTCCATTCAAAACACCTCCATTTCCAGTGGAAACAAAACTCAGGGCTAAGCCGGGGCAGAAGAGAAAGGCTTCACCAAGGCCAAAAGCAATCACCGGGCATGGGAAGAGAAAGGGAAGAAGGGGATTTAAAGTTTTTGGAGAAGGACGTCCACCCGAAATTCTTAAAAACTCTAATCACGTTTATATAATCATGTTTAGAGAATTCGTCAATCGCCAGGAAGAGCTTAAAACCCTCGAAGAGCTGTGGAGCGGAGAGGGGTTGACACTGGTTCTCGTTTACGGTAGGCGGAGAGTTGGAAAGACGAGACTTCTTGAAGAGTTCTCACGAGGCAAAAAAAGGATTTTCGTTATCTTTGAGGACAAGCCGAGGGAATACAACTTCAGGCTCCTCTCAAAGCGGGTCTCTGATTTCGTGGGCTTTAACGTCGAAGTTCATGATCTTCCCTCGCTGTTTGCCCTTTTAAAGGGGTTAAGCAGTGAGCGGATACTCTTGATTCTGGACGAGTTCTCTTACCTGATCAAAAAAGATGGGGGAATTCTCAGCGAACTCTCACGGGCCATCGAGGAGAACAGAGACCTAAACGCCCTGGTGATTGTTTCGGGTTCCTACGTTTCACTCCTTGAAAGGGAGTTCTTCAGCTACTCAAGCCCAATCTACGGAAGAAGCGATGCAAACATCAAAGTCCAGCCCCTCCAATTCAAGAACCTCTTCGAGTGGTTCGACGCGAGTACAGAAGACCTCGTGAAAATATACTCGGTGACCGGCGGAACTCCAAAATACCTCGAATTCTTCAGCGGAAGGAACGTCGAGGAGGAGATAAGGGCCAACTTCTTCAACTCGTCCGCTTTCCTCTTCAGGGAGGCGAGGGCCCTTTTAAGTGAGGAGCTTAGGGAGCTATCCACGTATCTGGCAATACTGGAGGCCATAGCAAGGGGGAACACAAAGGTCACACAGATAGCGAACTTCTGCTACATGAAGGAAAACCAAGTCGTGCCGTACCTGAGGGTTCTCGGTGAGCTTGGGATAGTGAGGAAAGTAACGCCCCTGTTCGGAAAGAAGGGAATTTACGAGATAGCCGACAACTACTTCCTCTTCTGGTCGCGCTTTGTTAATCCCTACTACGAAGAGATTGAGGGGAACTTCGTCGAGGCGGCAATCGAGGACTTTGACAGGAACTTCAACACCTTCCTTGGAAAGCCATTCGAAGGGATCGCGAGGGAGTTCATGATCGAAGCGAACAGAAAAAACGTCCTGCCCTTCAGATTCACGAAGATTGGAAGGTGGTGGCACAGGGGAGAGGAAATAGATTTAGTGGCTCTAAATGAGAACTCCAAAAAAGCCCTTTTTGTTGAGGTTAAGTGGAGCGATTTAACGTCAAGAGAGGCCGAGAAGGTTCTGAAACGCCTTGAGAAAAAGGGCGAACTCGTTGGACTTGAAGATTACGAGAAGCATTTCGGAATAATCGCGAAAAGGATTGAGGAAAAAGAAAACCTTGATCTGGCCTTCGACTTAAGGGACTTTGAGAGGATCCTACCCGGTGAAAGGAAAGAAAAAGTTTAGGGACTCAAAAACCATTAGAGCTTCCCGTTCTCCCTCAGCCACTCGCCGTACTTGACGAGGGCGTAGACGGCATCGACACCGTCCTCGACGGTCTCGTATACTGGGATCCCCTTGAGCTCGATGTTCCTGGCCATCTTGTGCGGGTAGTCTCCACCGGGGGCCACGAAGACTATCGGCTTGCCGTACTCCCGCATCCTGGCCATCGCCTCGACGATTCCTTCGTCGAGGGCCGGGCTCTGGAAGAGTGCTATGACGACGAGAACATCGACGTTCGGGTCTTCAAGGGCATAGCGCATCGCAACCTCGTAGCGGCTCGATGGGGCGTCGCCGATGATGTCGATGGGGTTCTTGTAGCTCATGTGCTCCGGAAGCTCACCCCTCTCTATGGCCTCCCGGAACTTCCGGTTGGTCTCCTCGCTCAGCTCGGCGAGCTTCATTCCCTTCTCGAGCAGGCCGTCGCTCATCATGACTCCGGCTCCACCGCCGTTGGTGACTATCGCGACCCTGTTGCCCTTTGCCGGCTTCTGCATGGCCAGAGCTTTGGCGTAGTTGAAGAGCTGGCGCATGCTTTTGGCTTCTAAAACGCCGGTCTGCTCAAAGGCGGCCTGGTATATCCTGTAGGCACCGGCGAGTGAACCGGTGTGGCTCGCGGCGGCCTTTGCCCCGGCCTCGGTCCTTCCAGCCTTGAGGATGATGATGGGCTTCTTGAGCGTGACCTCCTTGGCGGTGTTGAAGAACTTCCTTCCGTCCTTGACGCCTTCTATGTAGCCGGTAATGACGCCTGTCTTCGGGTCGTCGCCGAGGTAGGCCATGAAGTCGCTCTCGTCGAGGTCTGCCATGTTGCCGAGGCTGATGAACTTGCTCATTCCTATCTTATGGCTGGCGGCCCAGTCGAGGATCGCAGCGCCGAAGGCACCGCTCTGGCTCATGAAAGCGACCTTTCCGAAGGGCGGCCTGGCCTGCCTCTCCGGCGGGTTAAAGTTGCAGTCGAAGCCGTTCTCGAGGTTGGTGACGCCGAGGCAGTTCGGACCGACGAGCCTTATTCCCCACTTCCTGGCGCGCTTCACGAGCTCCTCCTCAAGCTCGGCCCTTCCGGCCTCCTTGAAACCGGCGGAGATGACGACGGCGCTCTTAACGCCCTTCTCGCCGCACTCGTCTATAACATTGGGGACGAACTTCGCAGGAACCGCTATGACAGCGACGTCAACATCGTCCGGTATCTCCTTAATGCTCCTGTAAACCGGGAACTTCTTCCCGTTGACCTCGACCTCGCCGCCCTTGACGTTGACGGCGTAGACCTTTCCGTCGAAGTTGAGCGTTATCGAGCGCATTATCGCGTTTCCTATCTTTCCAGGGACGTTTGACGCCCCGATGACCGCGACGCTCTTCGGATAAAACAGGAAATCGAGCCTTGGTGCCTCCATCTTGTCCACCTCCGAAGGTTTTTCGGGAGCCCATATTTAAGCCTTCCTCCCCAGATGGGTACATCCAGGGAAGTGGATATTTTGTCCAGCTATGGTTCTTAATGAACCATGGCCTTTACATATATAAAGCTACCGGGGAAAGCAAAAGGGTTATATGCCATAACGTTAAAAGAAGCATTAGAACGTTTAAATTGGGTGGTGGAAATGGCGAAAGTGAAGGTCATAACCGACCCAGAGGTCATAAAGCTGATGCTCGAGGACACGAGAAGGAAGATACTCGGACTGCTCCGCAACAAGGAGATGACCATCTCCCAGCTCAGCGAGATACTCGGCAAGACTCCCCAGACGATATACCACCATATCGAGAAGCTCAAGGAGGCCGGCCTTGTTGAGGTCAAGAGGACCGAGATGAAGGGCAACCTGGTGGAGAAGTACTACGGAAGGACTGCCGATGCCTTCTACATCAACATGTACCTCGGGGACGAGGAGCTCCGCTACTTCGCCCGCTCAAGGCTCAAGATAAAGCTGGAGATATTCAAGGCCCTTGGCTATGAGTTCGATGACGATGAGCTGCTCAACACGATGGATGAGCTTCTCAAGAAGGAGCATGAGTGCAAGACGGAGATATCCAAGGAGATCGAGGCCAACGAGGAGGCGCTTAAGGACTTCTCCAACGAGGACATAATCCACGCCATCGAGTGGCTGGCCATGGCCAGGATGGGCCGCGACGAGGAGACCCTAGAGCTCCTCAAGAAGCTGGGAGAAATACTTAAAAAATAACTCCCAGAAAGGGGAAGCGATGGGATATGGCAAAGGGGATAAGGTTACTGGTTCTGGACGTGCTTAAACCGCACCAGCCGATGGTGACGGAGCTGGCGCTCGGACTAAGCGAGCTCGAGGGCGTTGATGGCGTCAACATAACCCTCGTTGAGATAGACAAGGAGACGGAGAACGTCAAGATAACGATGGCCGGCGACAACCTCGACTACGACGAGATAGTCAGGACGATAGAGGAGTTCGGCGGCGTGGTGCACAGCATAGACATGGTTGCGGCGGGTAAGAAGATCGTTGAGGAGGGAGAAACCCCCCAGGACAAGCTGGAGGAGTACTGAGTGAGGGAAGTTTTGATAATCACCGAGCCCGAGAAGGTGAAGGTGCTCTCAGAAGAGACGCGCTTCAGGATTCTCCAGCTCCTCAGACAGAGACCCATGACCATAAACGAACTGAGCGACGCCCTGGAAAAGGACAGGACAACGGTCTATCGCCATGTCAAGACCCTGGAGAAAGCGGGACTCGTTGAGGAGCTGGAGACCCAGGGAAACGAGAGGGTCTACTCCAGGGCCGCCAGGCTGTTCCTCATCAAGGCAGACCCAGACGAAAGCATAGAGAAGTTCAGACAGGCGTACCTCCAGGTGGAGGCCGAGAAGCTCGTTCAGATTCTGGAGAAAGCGGGTTTCAGGATAAAGAACAGGGGGGAGCTGGTAAAGCTCGCCAAAGAGGTCCTGAACGAGGTGGAGATCAACTCCCAGCCGGTTCTCAAGAGAATATCCCAGGCGGGCGTGGAACTCACGGAGATAGAGCTCTTCCACCTCCTCAACATGCTCGTCTTCATGCAGAGCTGCGAGCTGTGTGGAAAGGCCCAAGAGGCCCGAGGGATGATCGAAGACGACTGAGCCTTGGTCATCCCACCCCTCTTTTCAACCGACCCCCAAAGGGCCAGACTCACGGAAAGAAAAACTCAGCGTTGAAACGGGATGTTTCATTTCTGACCACCCATCCGGTGTTCTTTTACGTTCCACAATGAACAGCAGTGGCAAAGCTTAAATATTTCACCATCAGTGATATATTCTGACCATCCGGTGGTGATTGCCATGGCCAGGAAGGTGTTGGTGGCACTTCTCGTGCTTCTGGTCTTTCTCAGCGTCTCGGCAGTTCCTGCAAAGGCGGAAACCCTCGAGAACGGCGGCGTCATAATGCAGGCCTTCTACTGGGACGTCCCGGGCGGGGGAATCTGGTGGGACACGATAGCCCAGAAGATACCCGACTGGGCGAGCGCAGGGATTTCGGCGATATGGATTCCCCCTGCGAGCAAGGGCATGAGCGGCGGCTACTCGATGGGATACGACCCCTACGATTATTTTGACCTCGGTGAGTACTATCAGAAGGGAACCGTTGAGACCCGCTTCGGCTCTAAACAGGAGCTCGTGAACATGATAAACACCGCTCACGCCTACGGCATAAAGGTGATAGCCGACATAGTCATCAACCACCGCGCCGGCGGCGACCTGGAGTGGAACCCCTTCGTCGGGGACTACACATGGACGGACTTCTCGAAGGTCGCGTCGGGCAAGTACACCGCCAACTACCTCGACTTCCACCCCAACGAGGTCAAGTGCTGCGACGAGGGTACCTTCGGTGGCTATCCCGACATCGCCCACGAGAAGAGCTGGGACCAGTACTGGCTCTGGGCCAGCCAGGAGAGCTACGCGGCCTACCTCAGGAGCATCGGCATCGACGCCTGGCGCTTCGACTACGTCAAGGGTTACGGAGCGTGGGTCGTCAAGGACTGGCTGAACTGGTGGGGCGGCTGGGCAGTTGGAGAGTACTGGGACACCAACGTCGATGCGCTCCTCAACTGGGCCTACAACAGCAACGCCAAAGTCTTCGACTTCCCGCTCTACTACAAGATGGACGAGGCCTTCGATAACAACAACATTCCGGCCCTCGTCGATGCCCTCAAGAACGGCGGCACCGTCGTCAGCCGCGACCCATTCAAGGCGGTGACCTTCGTCGCCAACCACGACACCGACATAATCTGGAACAAGTACCCGGCCTACGCCTTCATTCTCACCTACGAGGGCCAGCCGACAATATTCTACCGCGACTACGAGGAGTGGCTCAACAAGGACAGGCTCAACAACCTCATCTGGATACACGACCACCTCGCCGGGGGAAGCACCGACATCGTCTACTACGATAACGATGAACTCATCTTCGTCAGGAACGGCTACGGGGACAAGCCGGGGCTTATAACCTACATCAACCTCGGCTCGAGCAAGGCCGGAAGGTGGGTCTACGTTCCGAAGTTCGCAGGCTCGTGCATACACGAGTACACCGGCAACCTCGGCGGCTGGGTGGACAAGTGGGTTTATTCGAGTGGCTGGGTCTACCTCGAGGCCCCGGCCCACGACCCGGCCAACGGCCAGTACGGCTACTCCGTCTGGAGTTACTGTGGGGTGGGCTGAGGTCTCCCACCCCAGTTGTTTCCATTCTTCTCGTTTCTGTTTACGACGACACTTGATTGGCTCCCTTTCTCGCGAATCCCGGTCGGAGGGACTCAAAAATCCCACTGAGAAGCCAGCCATGAGGAACATCACCATCTCTTTCGGGAGGCCATGACAACCCGAACCGCGTTTTCGGAGGCCATTTTTCATCACCCGCACCGCCCTTCGTCCACAGCAACGACCTCGTCGGTGAGGTACGTCCCGTTGATGACCTCCACCGGGCAGATGAGGGTCCCGTTCGTCCCGGTTATCTCCACGAAAATCCCCCACGTTCTTCCAAGGACCTCAACGCTCTCGTTCACGCAGGTCGTCTCGTTTGAAGCTCGGAATAGGAAGTAAACGATGGAGTTCCTTTCAATTTTGTAGCCGAGGTAGGTGCCGTTGATGCAGGAACTCAGGGTTATCCTCCGCCGCAGGGCGTCTTCAAGGGTCGGGAAGCAGTGCCCGTCGTCGAGGACGAAGTGTCCGTCCTCAAAGGTCGCCCTGCAGTAGAGCAGGTCTCCATCGCGTATCTCAGCCACCACGTAATCGACGGGAAGGTCAAAGGCCCTCACGAGCCGAAAGTCCCTCTCACCTCCACCGGAGCGCCTGAACTTGAAGAGCGCCACGTGGGTAACATCGTTGGGATAGCCGGCCATAAGCTCCGCACCCCCAAATTTCATCGGGGAGTCGAAGTGGGCCTCGACCTCCACCCGGTACTTCTCCCCCGAAGAGAGGATAAGAAGGGAAACCAGAACCAGGGAGACAACGGCAATAAAAGGGAAGGCCTTCAAAAAACGCCCCATCGTACCACCTCAGAACTCCATCACCCACCTAACCGCGCGCGGCACTTTCTTCGCAACCTCCAACGCGGTGAAGTTCTCGCCGAACTCTTCCTCCACCATGTCCCCGGCGAGGCCGTTGAGGAACGCCCCAACTGATGCCGCCCTTAACGGTTCGTTGCCGAGCGCGAGGAGTGCACCAACGAGGCCGGCAAGAACATCGCCCGTTCCACCGGTGGTCATTCCCCTGTTCCCGGTTCTGTTGTACTTCCAGGTTTTCCCATCGCTTATGATGTCGTAGGGGCCTTTGAGCAGAATAACGCCCCCAACCTCGCCGGCCTTCTCCGTCACCACCTCAGCCTTCTTTATGAGTGAACCCTCGGGCTTCACGCCAAAGAGAACCCCAAACTCGCCGGCGTGTGGGGTTAGGACGAAGGTCTTCCCATCGAGAACGCTCAAATCCTCGGCAACTGCCTTTAGGCCATCGGCGTCTATGACCATCGGCTTTTCGCAGCGCCTTACGAACTCCCTCACGAACTCCTTCGTCTCCTCGGCGAGGCCGATTCCAGGCCCGATGACGACGGCGTCGGCCTTTTGAGCCATGCTCAGGAGTTCATGGACGTGATCCGGCGAGAAGTTTCTTCCCTCGACCGGTCTGAGTATCAGGTCCGGGTCGTTTATCCGTCTCGCCGGTTCCGAGGGCATCGCGAGGTAGACCAGATCCACGGGATATGAGGCGGCCTTGGAAGCGAGGTAGGGCGCGCCGTAGTAGTCTCCACTGCCACCGATGATGAGCAGTCTGCCGTTCTGACCCTTGTGCTCGCCCTTCTTCCTTAAAGCAAACTTCGCATCGCCGGGACCGACGAGGTGGTAGAGCTCCTTTGGGTAGCCTATCTTGACGATTACCCGCTCGAAGCCCTCGTACTCATCCTTGTCCCACTGGAAGGTCACCGCGAAGTCGGCCTTGATGCGGACGGCACTGGGATAGCCGCTCGGAAGGTCGACGCTGACGATTTTTGCCTTTTCGGAGTACTCGTTGATTTTCTCGATGGCCGAGCGTATCGGTTCGCGCGGCTCGCCCTTTGTACCGGCCCCGAGGAGTGCATCCACTATGACGTCGTAACCACTCAGGTCAAGCCCCTTTATGTAGGCGGAATCCTTGAGAACACGGATTTTCACGAAGTCGAGACCCTTGAGTATCTCCCAGTTGTGCCTGGCTTCCTCGCTCCTAATCTTTGCCTCGTCCCCCACGAGGAAGAGCGTGACCTCGTTTTCGAAGCTGAGATGCCGAGCGGCAACAAAGCCGTCGCCGCCGTTGTTTCCGGTGCCGGAAAAGACCGCAATTTTAAGCCCCGTTCCAAAGCGCTCCTCAACCGTGCGCGCCACTCCGGCACCGGCATTCTCCATGAGCTGGTAAGGGGTTATGCCGAGCCACTTGGCATTGATGTCCCAGATGTAAACGTCCTCGATGCGCATGAGCACCACCGTGAGTGCTTAGGCCCAACCTGTTAAATCGTTTTCAGTCATTGCCCCACTAACCAGCAACACCGAGAGGAGAAGCAGGGGGCAAACTCAAAAAAGAACCAAACGGAATAGGCTCCAAGTTCCACAGACATTCAATTTCACCCTTCCAAATCTGAACGGTCTTCCACAGCGGATGTTTTCTCATCTTCATCCATTTCTTTCTCAGAGGGAGCCCCATCAAAACCGAAGCTCAGGTATAGCATCACAAGTAGAAACAGAGTTCCAACTACAAAAACCGCCACCGCCATGTCCAGCCCGTAAACAAGGCTCATTGAAGCAAAGGGTCCGGAGTAACCGCTGCAATCCGCTTGACGGTTCCTTCACAGGAGGCGGCCACTGTTACCCCCAAGATAAATGATAATTATAACATTTTTGACATCCGATTCAACCCAAAACACTTAACGCAGTCCGGTATGCGTCCCCCGAGTACAGCACCAGATAAACCCTCTCGACGCTCCTCGCTTCCTTCGAGAACTCCTCGACCGTTTCTTTGAACGTCCTCACGACCTCCTCGAGCGGGCAGCCGTAGATGCCCGCGCTTATGGCCGGAAAGGCCATAGTTTTAACGCCCAGTTCATCGGCCTTTCTCAGCGCCCCCATAATTGCTTTTCGGAGCTTCTCCTTCTTGTCATCGTCCCAGACGCCGCCGCAGTAGGGCCCAACCGTGTGAATGACGTACCTGATTCCGTGTTCCTCAAGCCTCATCGCGGGGGTCACGACTACCTCGCCGTGATCGATGGAGTCCTTTCCGAGCTGCTCCCTCATCGCCCCCTTGCTTATCCTGATGTACTCGCGGGCGTTTCCAGCGGCGGCCTTAGCTATCGCGTAGGCAACGCCACCGCCGTGTTCCAGGTACTTGTTGGCGGCGTTCACTATGGCCTCTGCCGGAAAGCGGGTTATGTCCCCGCGGACTATCTCAAAGGACGGCACCCCAATCACCGTTTTACCGATTACTCACGACCGATTTTAACAGTTGCGCGGGTTGTTACTCAATATCTCATTTCACAACATACAACTTAAAACAGTAAAAGTTAAATACGGTGGGACCCCCATGAACAGTGGTGGTGGAATGAGGGCATTCGAGGCACTGACGGAAGCCATTACATCCATTTCGGAGGACAAGAGGCTATGGAGGTATCCCGTTGCGGCGTCGGGGATAGCCGGTGCGCTCATGGCCATCTCCGGACTCGATTCAAATGTGGAGCTGGTGGCATACAGTCCCAATTTCAGCATCGGCATCGCGGTTCTGCTCGCCATTATAGCCATACTCATCAGGCTCACGGTCATCTACTACCCCACCAGGGCATTCTACCACCACAAAAAGGGCATACCCTTCGAGGAGCAGGCCCTCATAAGGGAATCCGTGACAGGGGGGATAATAGTCCTCCTGGTGGGCATCGTTTATGGAATCGTAATCTTCATAGCCGGCGGCCTCATGCTCTTCCCCGCAATACTGGCGTACTACGCCCTCTCCGGAACAACGAAGTATGTGATAGCGGCGCTGCTTGGACTGCCCCCCGCGATCTTCCTGATGGGGATAATCACCATGATGATTCCAGCGTACATATGGAGCAAGGATTTCGGGGAGGGGCTGGGAATCATCGGAACCGCCCTGGACAATGCTAAAGAGGTTTTCGTCTTCGGGGCACTTATGGGGGCCGTTATCGTTGGTATCGGGGCCGCGGCCGGAGGGCTTGTTTTCATGACCTCCCTCGTTGCCAGAGGCTTCACTGGGGCCCTGCTGGCGGGCCTGATCGACGGTCTCACAACCGGCCTCGCGAGCGTTCTCTCAGCCATCGCTGGAGCGGCGATGTACAGGGCGCTCAGGGCATGGAGGGAAAAGAGGGTAAACCTCGACCCGGACTGGCTGGCCAGCCTCTGAGCTAAGCCAGCTTTCCTATCGTTTTTTCAGCCTCGTCAAGGATTTTCTCCTCGTCGAGCGTGAGGACCTCGCGGTCGAGCATGAGGATTTTTCCGTCCACTATCGTTGTCTCAACGTCGTTTCCGCTGGCCGAGTAGACGAGGTGGCTTATTACATTGTTTACGGGGCGGAGGTGAGGCTGGTTAAAGTCGATGATTGCTACATCCGCCAGGTAGCCCTCCTTTATGACGCCGGCGCTGAGGCGAAGGGCTTTGGCACCGTTGATTGTGGCCATCCTGAAGACCGTCTTGGCGTCCGCCACCGTCGGGTCGAGGTTGTGGACCTTGTGGAGCAGAGCGGCCAGCTTCATCTCGTCGAGCATGTCGAGGTTGTTGTTGCTGGCGGCACCATCGGTACCGAGGCCGACGTTTATGCCGGCGTTGATGAGCCTCTGGAGGGGCATAACACCGCTGGCGAGCTTCATGTTGCTCCCAGGGTTGTGGGCGACGGTGACGCCGTTCCTCGCGAGTATCTGTATGTCCCTGCTGTCGAGCCAGACGCCGTGGGCTATGATGACGTCCCTCCCCAGGAAGCCAATCTCATCGAGTAAAACCACCGGGCTCTTTCCGTAGCGCTCGGTTATCTGGCCTATCTCCGCCATCGTCTCGCTGACGTGGATCGTTATCATCTTCCCATGCTCGTTCGCCAGCTTCCTGACCTCCTTAAGCAGGGCTATAGAGCAGGTGTAGGGCGCGTGGGGCCCGAAGACGAAGTGAACCCTGTCGGAGCCGAGCTTATCGATGAACTCCATCGTGCGGAGGGCCTCCTTTATTTCCTTCCCGGTCTTCTCGGGATCGCCGAGGTCTATCATCCCGTAGGAGAGGTAGCCCCTGAGGCCGGACTCAAGAACCACCTCCGCAACGGCGTCCATGAAGAAATACATGTCGAGGAATGCCGTCGTTCCGGTCTTTATCATCTCCAGCGCGCCGAGGTAGGCCCCAACCTTGGTGTACTCCCTCGTGAGCTTCGCTTCTCTCGGCCATATGTGGTTCTGGAGCCAGTCCATGAGGGGCAGATCGTCGGCGAGACCGCGGAAGAGGCCCATCGGGGAGTGGGTGTGCAGGTTCACAAAGCCTGGAGAAACAACCTTTCCTTTTGCGTCTATGACGATATCCGCGGCCTCGGTAATGTTTTTGGCCACCTTAACGATGCGGTTTTCTTCGATGAGAACGTCGGCCTCAACGACCTCAAAGCCCTCCCCGTAGATAACGCGGCCGTTTTTGATGAGAATGCTCATGATCACCACCTCTTTTAAAGGGGTGTGTTTCCGGTGGAAGTTAAAAAGGTGTCGGAGAAGAGAAAAACCTCAAATTGGAACCCAGAGGCTCCAGGAGTACGGGTTGAACTCGTTGTAGTGGTCCCAGATGGATGCGTAGCCGCTCTCGACGAGCCACTCATTGACGTTGAGTGCGTAGCCGTAGTACCAGAAGGGGAGGTAGACGACGGCAACGACCCTGCCGTAATGGTCGGTTTCGTAAACGTCATCAACGTCGAGGTAGACGTAGTAGCCGTACGTGTCAAAGAGCCACTCCAGGGCGGCCTTCGATTCCTTGCCCTCGTCGGTGTATATCTCGGGCGCGTTTATGTCGGCGAAGCGGACCTTGAAGGTTTCCCCAGCCCTGTAGCCGTAGTAGGAGTGGAACCACACGGTGTCGCCATCGACCACCTTGGTGACGTAGCCGTAGGTCTGGAACTCGTAGGCGCTGGCAAGTCCCGGGACGAGAAGCATCGAAACAACCACCAATGCCAAAATCAGGGCAGTCCTCCTCACTGGAGCTCACCGGCGAACATTCGCTCCGGAACTTATAAGTTTTGAGTCCGAAATCATTCGCGTGCGAAAACTGAGAAAAGTTGGAATAAATGATCCAAAGATACAAAATACCAAAAATCTCAGACGAACATACTCTTCAGCACGTCGGCGCAGCCGCACTTCCTATCCTCAGGAATGAGCGGGATGGCCTTCTTGAGCAGTTCCTGGACCTTGTAGTTGTTCTCGGCCATGACCTTGAGGACCTCTTGAGCATCTACCGGCTTGTCGGCCCAGACGTCGTAGTCGGTGACCGTTGCGATGTTCGCGTAGCACATACCCAGCTCCCTGGCGAGGTTTATCTCTGGAACGAGCGTCATGCCGATTATGTGGGCGTACTGCCTGAACATGAAGCTCTCTGCCCTCGTGGAAAAGCGCGGCCCCTCGATGCAGACGTAGGTGCCCTTCTCATGGACAGGGAAGCCGAGCTCCTTGGCGGTCTCGTAGAATATCTTCCTCATCTCAGGGCAGAAGGGGTCGGCCATGGAAACGTGGGCAACCCTCGGCCCGTTGTAGAAGGTGTAGTCCCTCTTCTTCGTGAAGTCTATGAACTGGTCGGTTATGACAATGTCCCCGGGTTTGTACTCCTCGCGGAGCGAGCCGACGGCGGTAACGCCGATAACCCTCCCAACGCCGAGCTCGTGGAGGGCCCAGATGTTGGCCCGGTAGGGCACTTCGTGCGGCGGGAACTCGTGGTGCTTGCCGTGCCTCGGTATAAAAGCAACCTCAACGCCCTCGATTTCGCCGATTTCCACCGGGGCCGAGGGCCTGCCGTAGGGCGTGTGGACCTTTACGGTTTCCTTCGGCTCGAAGACGCCGTAAACCCCGGAACCGCCTATGATGCCTATCCTCGGCATGGTCATCACCGTGTTAAATGCTCGCTTTACTCATATAAGGGTTGCCTTTCCAGTGGAAATGGAACTCCCCACAACGGCACCGACGGTCAACTCCTTTTACCTAAATTCAATCATCGCCAGTATTGGAAAAAAGAAGAGCAGTTACCAGCAGGAGAGACCCGTACCAAAGGGCGACCCATGGAAGGAAGACAAGTGCAGTGTGAAGGTAAACCCCATCAAAGAAAACGCTCGGGAATTCCAAGACGAGAGCAATGACCATGTAGACCGTTAGGAGAGGTTTTAAAGGTAATCGGCCACTGGCAATGATGATTTCCAGGATGACCATGATGGCTATGTAACCTCACCATGCAACGGGTGGAAGTTTTTCAAAAATCCAGAAGTTGTACATAACCGTCAGGAAGAGCGGGTAAGCGAAGGCGAAAACCCTCAGGAAGAGCCTCAAAAAGAGGGAAAGACGGAGAAAACCTTTCAATGTACCCACTCCCCCGAGGCTTTTAAGTCAAAAGCCAAGAGCGCCAGCGCTGAAGCCACCAAACCAAAGAGCTCAAGCCCGTGAAAGCCGAGAACTAAAAGACTAATGACGAAGTAAAGGAGGAGTGGAACTGGGGAATAACGAGGGTATTTCACCCTGAGGGGAATGGAAAGGGCTCCCAAAAGAACCAGAGCACATGCAAAGGGCTTAACAGTGACATCAAGGCAGTTGCCCAACGCAAGGAATAGAAAAGTAGAGAGGGCGAGGCCGAAGAAGAACCGCTCGAGGAACTCTCTAAGGGATGGAAATTTCCTGGGGGAGAGCTGATATATTGTAGCCGCGAGAACCAGCCCTACGAACGAGATTACGGGGACCCAGCGGGCCCAGCAGAGGGAAGCCAGTAGCGTAACTCCAAAGTAGGCAGAGAGGAAAGCCATCGAAACTCGTGTGTACTTTGGAAACCACGCTATCACCGAAGTCAGACCAAAAAGGAACATCCCCACTGAAAAAACGAGACAAGGCAGGTTATAAAAGGTTACGCAGAAGGCGTAGCACGTCCCATCAAGAAAACCGAATAGATAGAAGAACTCGAAGAAGGCCAAGGCTATCAGTGAAAATGCGAGGAGCACCCTTCGAACGGCCCTACGATTTCCGTCTTGTTTCGAATCCATTCCCAACACCACCTTTCAAGCAGAGGAACAACCCCGCGAGGGGTAGGAGCGCCTCGTAGATAAAGGGGTAAAACCCCGGGATTAGGAAATAAAGAAGAACGTACGTTAAGCCTGAAAACGCAAAGAAAGCCTTGCATCCACGATACTTCCACAGGAGGGGAGAGAAGAGAAACAGGATGACGAGCAACCCATCAAGGAATTCCCTCGGGTGGAAATAATGGTCAAAGAAAATCATAAGTGGAACCCACAGGAAAAACAGCATCAGAGAATAAACGTGAGCCCCCAACACCCAGGTGGAGGCCACCTTGAAGTTCCTCCCGGGAGAACCGAAGAGCACGAATAGTACCGACAGGATTAAAGCTATCCCCGCGAGGGTCCTGTCAAAGGTTGTAGCCCCCATGATAAACGGAAAGCCGAAGTACACAACGCCCGTCACAAGGAAGGCCCTCTTGTTCGAAAAAAGCGAAGCCAGAACAACCAGGCCAAGCGACTCCAGAATTGTTGAGAGGACCGTACAGGGAGTGTCATAGACAACGTGCCCCCGCACGTAATAACACTCAGTCGTAAAAGGAAAATACACAAACTCAAAATAGATTATCACAGCTAAAATCGCTAAAAGAGAAAGAAGGGAGAAAATCCGCTTCAGTTCCATGCAGTGTACCCCCAATTTTTGGACATGTCAGGATTGGTGTCAAAGGTCGCCATTAGATGGTCCCATGTATTGCTAACATAGAGTACCACGCCTTGCTTGTATGGTTCGGAGTGAACTAAATGATGCACACGATAAGTAGCGTAGGTCTGGTCGTTGCTCCAATCACTGTGGAATATCAATTTACCGTTTAAAATCTCAATGCTTTCAATGTCCTCACAACCATAAGTTGAATCCCTGTCTGTATAGTTATGACACCGCCACTTGTCGTACGCTTGGTCAACTCCAGGTACTGGGTAGTCCCCATCATAGAAATGAATCTCGTAGATTACGTCGTTACCGCTCCACTTAACAACTATCTTTGAGATATTGTTGTTCCCATCAACATCATAAGAGTTTCCAGCACAATCTTTGCCAGATCCCCCTGTAAGGTCAACTCTAACCTGCACCCACCAGTGGATTGGATATGGGATTGAAGAACTCATTGGAGCATAATAGTAGTCATAAACCTTGCTCCCTGCTTTTACTGAGGCAACTTTAATAGGCTTCACCACGAGAGTTTTTGCGTTCTTAGGGTAAAAACTCTTTTGATAGAGATAAGAGATGTAGTCGCTGACAAGAAGGTACTTCAACTGCTTCCTCTGCTCGGGAGTTAGGTTTCCAGCGTAGGGTGCAATCTCAGCGTCAAGCTCCTTGTCAAACCTCTGAAGAACGAGGTTCGTAAGCTTGTCCACAAAGTACGGGTCTTCTGAGATTCCCTTGGCCTTGCTCATGTCAATCTGGTAGCGGATGAACATGTCAACTGCCATCCATCCACTTACGTCTGGCTGGGGCATAGCACTAACAAACCCAGAAAAAACAAAAACAACCACCAGCACTCCCGCCAAGAGTCTTGCCCATCTCAAGGACATCACCATTAGGCATTAGGCATATAGGCATTAGACCTATATATAGTTTTCTACAGACAGTTGTTAGAAACATAAAATTGGAAATAAAAATATGAACATTTTAAGGGATTTCAAATGTCCCCTCGTAATATCTCTTCCGCTGGTACCGGACAAATCAGCCCAACTGTGCATCCTGTCCAAACCCAGTTACTCCACATTGAATCCCCTTGAAGGATCTAATAGCCTTCCGAAGCAGGTAACATCGACTCTAGTTCCAATAATCTCTCCGGAAATGAAAGAATCCGAAAATTTAATAACCTTTTGGAACTAAATTTCTCCGGGGGTGGTACCGTGGAAAACGGGAGTCCGGTCAAGATAGTGCTCCCGGAGATAAAGAACCCCATCCTGATAGAGGGCTACCCCGGGATAGGCCTGGTCGGCCACATAGCGGCGAACTTCCTGGCTAAGGAGCTTGGAATGGAGATGATAGGCTACGTGGAGAGCCCGTTCATCCCACCCATGGCGCTGATACTCGACGGAAAGCCCAACCCTCCTCTCAGGTTCTACGGGAAGGACAACATAATACTCGCCGTGGCGGACATCTACGTCCCGCCCACCCTGGTGAGCGAGATAGCCCGGGAGCTCGTGAGGTACCTCAAGGACATGAGGGCCGACAAGATCGTATCCCTCGGCGGCATAGGCATAGGCCTCTTCAAGGAGAAGATGGACGTCTGGGGGGTTGGGGCCAAGGAAGAGCTGAACAGGGAGCTCGAGAACCTGGGGGTGAAAATCCTCCAGTACGGCTCGATAATGGGAATGAGCGGGAAGCTCCTCTGGGAGGCGAGCAAGGAAAAACTCGACGCCTATGTGCTGCTGGGAGAGACCTTCGGGGACAGGCCCGACCCGAGGGCCGCTGCGAACGTCATAGAGGTTCTGAAGAAGCTGACGCCGATAGAGGTCTCAACGGAGCCCCTGCTCAAGGAGGCGGAGATGATAGAGGCCCAGCTTAGGAAGATGCACGAGCAGATGGAGCAGGCCAGGAGAAAGGCCGAGAAGCAGTACGAGAGCATCTACCTGTGAGGTGGTAGCATGGAGGCGATAACTCTCGCCGGAATCGCGAGACGGGTTCTCGATGAGCTTTTGAGGAGTCCCTACAAGACCATTGAGGTAAGGGGTGCGAGGAACGTCGTGGCGCTCGAAAGGGCCCGCGAGCTCGGGAGGGTCTTTCTCACCTACGAGACTTTCCAGGATGTTACTGTGGGCACAGAGGGGCTTCTCGCGGAAATACTTCGCCTGGAGAGCATGGAGCAGAGGATTCCATGGGAAGAGAGCGACGAGAGGGAAGTGACCGTGTGCAGGGCGCAGGTGAGGCTCCTCGGCCTCGGCAGAATAGTCGAAGTGAGAAAGAGGAACACGGTGCTGGTTGTCAGGGTTCGCGAGATGCTGCCGCAGGAGATGGACATAGGTTAAAACAGGGTTTTCTGCCGGCCTTTTCCGAGCTTTTCCCTCTTCGGTGGCTGAACCTTTCTGAACTCAAGGCCCTCCTTTTCGAGGAGTTTCTTTGCGCCGGATGTCAGGGACGGTGCGACCAGTATTCCCCTAACACTCTCGTGTTCCCTGCTCAGGGCCTCAACGTAGCGCTTAAGCTGGCTGACGGCATGCAGGTCGGCCTTCCTGCGCTTCAGCTCAAGGACGACGAGGTTACCGTCCCCATCGCGTCCGAGGATGTCCACTATGCCGTGGCCGATCTGCTTTTCCCTGAAGAGGGGCTTGAAGCCCGGCTCGATGAGTTCGGGGTTTCTAAATATCATCTCCGCCATCTCGGCCTCGCTGCCTGTCAAAGCAAGCTCTTCGTAGTCTTCGGCCTTGAACAGGGAGACCAGGTAGACCTCCTCAAGCTCGACCTCTAGTATCTCCTTCGGCTTCCTCCTCACGGAGCGGAGGATGATTATGCCATCGCGCTCCTCAATCGTTACAAAGCTCCCAGGCGGCTGCCAGTTGACGGGTTCCCGCTTCTTGCTCTGATGGATGAGAAAGGCACCGTCAGGCTTGATTATTATAACCCTGTCGCCTGAGCCGAGCTCGCTCTTGGCCCTTCCATCGTAGTGCACCCTGCAGCGGGCGAATATCGTCAGCATTGCCTCGGACGACAGGGCGGAGTCTACTATCCTCAGGATTTCCTCGCGAGGGGGATTCTGAACGGCCTCAACCTTTGACATGAAGTGGAGTAAAGAAGAGGGGTTAAAAAACTAACTCAGTCCTCGGCGCCCTTGTCGGTTATCCTGAAGATCGCCTCACCCTCTGGAAGGTGGGGGCTGTCTATGAGCCTGGCGACGCGCTTGCCGGCCTTGCCCTTCCTCAGGTAGATTCTCAGGGTCGCGCTGTGGGCGAGGATGTGGCCACCGACTGGCCTCGTCGGGTCGCCGAAGAAGGCATCCGGCTTCGCCTGCACCTGGTTGGTGACGAAGACCGCTATATCGTAGAGGTCAGCTATCCTGTGGAGGTCGGCGAGGTGCTTGGCCAGCTTCTGCTGCCTCTCGGCGAGGGTTCCCCTGCCGACGTACTCGCTCCTGAAGTGGGCCATGAGGGAATCAACGACAAGGAGCTTCACCGGCCTGTCCGTCTCGGCCTTCTCCTTGATTATCTCCTCGGCCCTCTCAACGAGGAGCATCTGGTGGTTGCTGTTGAACGCCCTCGCAACGTAGATGTTCTTGAGCGTCTCGTCTGGGTCGAGGCCCCTAGCCTCGGCTATCTGTCTTATTCTCTCCGGCCTGAAGGTGTTCTCGGTGTCTATCCAAACGACAGAGCCGTGGAGGCCTCCCTCCTCCTCTGGGAGCTGAACCATCACCGCGAGGGTGTGCGCCAGCTGGGTCTTTCCGGAACCGAACTCACCGAAGACCTCGGTTATCGCCTGGGTCTCAACACCGCCGCCAACGAGCTTGTCGAGGCTCTTGCTTCCGGTGGAGATCCTGCCGATGGTGCTCCTCCTCTCCATGTACTCGTCGGCGCGCATGAAGGTTCCTATGTTGGCGGCCTCTCTGGCGGCCTGGATTATCTTGAGCGCGGCACCCTCGCTGATTCCCGCTATCTCCTTGAGCTCCATTGGGGAGGCGACGGCTATGGCCTCGATGCTGTCGTAGCCGGCCTCGCGAAGCTTTTCGGCAGTGGCGGGACCAACGCCTGGAAGGTCTTCAAGGGTCTTTATCTCCTTCTCCTTCTTTTTCTTGGTTGAGCTTGACGGGGACTCCTCAACGACATCGAGCTCCTCAAACTCCTCGAGCTCTTTTATTTCATCCTCAGCCTTCTTCTTCCTTGGCATCTCACTCACCCACTACAACTACCTTTCATAGGGGTAAAAAGCCGAAGGGTTATATACTTTTCTTTCCAGTGGAGCGGAGGACAAAGGTGCCGGATATCGGGAGATATTGCAAATCCGCACCCTTGTGGGGCAGTTTTGGCTGGAGTCAAACCCACACCCCGCCGGCAAGGACGGTGGGGCAACACCATCACCTTTTTCCACTGGAAGAGCCGGGCTTTATGACGATCAGTTTGGATCCTTCGGGAATCTTCTCTTCCAGTGCAGGGTTGAGAACGGGCTTTTCCTTGTAGTAACCGAGAAGGAAGTAGCCCTCCTCGTGGAGGCGCTTCATGGCCTCGACGTAGGGGACGCCCCACAGGTCTCCCCGCTCCAGAACGGAGATATCGTAGCCTCCGGAGGCCGTGGTAAGGTCGTCTATGACGTCCACAACCTCTGGCTCGAAAACGGAGCTTGCGAGAAGTCTTCCGGCAAGGCTCCTGCTGAGTATCACCCTGTCGGCCCCGGCCCCCTTGAGCAGCTCCAGGCTCTCCCCGCGGAGGGCCTCGACGAAGACCTTCGCTTTGGACATGCGCTTCACCATGAGGGTCGTGAAGACGGACTTCGAGTCGTCCTCAAGGGCGAGGATGACGTAGGATGCCTCCCTCACGTGGGCGCGCTCAAGGGTCTCTGGATTCGTGGGGTCGCCGATGAGGACCTCCACTTCCTCTGGAAGCTCAACCTTCTTCCGCTCGCTCTCGTCGGGAAAGACCACCACTATAGGCCTCATCTCTATCTCTCCACTGGAAATCGCGGACATGAGCTCACCCACGCAGCTGGGTATGCTGCTCCCGCGGCCGATTATCACGTAGTGTCCAGAATACCTAACGCTGTGCATGCCCATCATCCTCCTCAGAGACGATGAAATGAAGTATTCAGCCAGAATGGAAACAAGGGCAGTAAAAGTCGAGATTCCGGCAACGGCAGCGACCATGGCCACGGCGCGGCCAGCCTCGGTCTGGGGCGTTATATCCCCATAGCCGATTGTGGCCATCGTTATGATCGCCCAGTAAAAAGCCGTGTAGAAGCCCACGTTCTCAAAGTACATGAACAGGAAAGCAAAAATAACCGCCAGCAGGAGTACAAGCGCCGCTATTTGGAGCAGCCTGTTCCTGCTGACCTTGACCTTCATCCTGAGAAGCCTTCGCACGAGCGGTACCGGGATCATGGTATAAGCTAAAGTGGGGGTTTTA
This sequence comes from Thermococcus sp. 4557, assembly GCF_000221185.1. Taxonomy (NCBI): domain Archaea; kingdom Methanobacteriati; phylum Methanobacteriota; class Thermococci; order Thermococcales; family Thermococcaceae; genus Thermococcus; species Thermococcus sp. 4557. The sequence goes on from NC_015865.1 coordinate 1,373,728, forward strand.
AAAAACTATCATCACTGCCCTTGGAAGTCCACGGATGGAGCATTTTTTCCAGTGGAAACAAAGGTCTTTTTCGATGGCCATCTGAAAGACCCCCCAGAGTTTTATTTCCACTGGAACCCAGTTTTGGAGATGGACGGTTTTCCTGGCAGGAATTACGAAAAGATGGGCTTATAAACCACATTACAAATGTGAGATTATCATGTTTTAAACCAATTGGGAGTTGATATGGATTCATGTTCATTACTATTCCATATCTACAGTTTTTTATGAACATTGTTCATGAAAATCTATAAATACCAGAAATTGAAAAGAAGACGGGAGAGTTTTCACCATTTCAAAAAGAAAAACTGGGAGTAGCCAAAACCGGGTTCCACAGGAAACGAAACTCCCTGGGGGTATAATACTGTTAAATTTTTGATATTTGTTAAGCACTATTGTTAACCTGTGTTGTCGTTTTATGCTCGTTGATGTACTGTTTTTTGTGCACATTTATGTGCATTCACCTTTCAGTGGAAGTGCCCATTTGAATGCATCTGGTCGTTTACAAACATAAAATTTTGAAGAACATTGCTGTTCATCCACCTCTTCCGCTTCCTGTGGAGGGCGCTGGTTCCGGTGTAACACGTCCATTTCCACTGTAAGATTAATTAACCTAAGTCGCGTACTATATTTCGGTGATCCCTATGGATGATATAGAGGCCCGGGTTCTCGGGTGGCTGAAAGCTGGTGATGATGCCGCGGAAGACATAGTGGACCTCCCCTGGTCCGTTAAGGAAATTCAGCCCAACACATACGTGGCTGAACACCCAAGGATGCCCTTCTCGCTCCTGGTGGTCTTCTCCGAGGGCTTCATTCATCTCCTGGTTCCGCTGGGGCTGGAGACCTTCTCGATGACAAACGACGATAAGCTCAAGATCTACCACACCCTCCTCCGCCTCAACGACCAGGTGAACATGATGAAGTTCACCCTGTCTGGAATGAACGACGATGTGTACCTCCGCGTTGACTTGGATAAGAAGACCCTCGGAAAGGAGGAGTTCAACGACGCCCTGACCGCACTCCTGATAGGGCTCCTCTCCTCCGTCTCCGCGTTGGGTCTCGAGGAGGCGTTCGCCCAGGAGATATTCGATCGTATAGTGAGCATGGTCGTGGACAGGGTTGATAAGGGTGCCAGCAGGGAGGAGCTGATGAAGTTCTTGACCGTTAAGGTTGGCATGACCGTTGAGGATGCGAAAAACCTCCTTGATGAGGTTTTTGCCGCGAAGCGCTCCCTTGGGGGTCACGAAAAGGACGTTGGGTACTTCTGAGCCGCAGCTTTTCCTTTTTCTTTCGGATCTCGTTCTTTTTTTATGACGTGTGCGAGGGGGTCAGTTCCTTTTTCTGGCTCCACTTACGGCTGCGTCGTAAGGTGTTCGGATGGATTCTCCATGGAATGTATTCATCTGTGCGCTTTTTGAACACAGTGGGTTCGACATCTTTGTTTGAAAGTTCTGGGTAGAAACCCTTATTAACACCTTTAGGTTTAACCTCACTGAGGTGATCTGTTATGGATGATATAGAGGCCCGGGTTCTTGAGTGGCTTAGGTCCGGTAGTGAGGACGCTGAAGATATCGTGGATCTTCCGTGGAACGTCAGCGAGATTGGTGAGGCCACCTACGTGGCGGAACACCCCAAGATGCCGTTTACCCTTGTGGTCGCGTTCTCTGATGAGTTCGTTCATCTCGTGATTCCCACCAGCCTTGAGACGTACGGCATGGACGAGGCTGACAAGCTCTATGTGTACCACACGCTTCTGGAGCTTAACGATAGGATTCACATGATGAAGTTCAGCCTGGGAAGGCCCAACGACGTCGTCAACATCCGCGTTGACTTGGACAAGAAGACCCTTGGAAAGGATGAATTCAACGACGCCCTAACTGCCCTGGCGATAGGACTTCTGTCCGGCGTGGAGGCGCTGGGTCTTGAGGAGGAATTCGTGGAGCGGGTCTTTGACCGCATACTCTACATGCTCCTCGAGAGGATAAAGAAGGGATACACCTACGACCAGCTCCTGGAGTTCATGACGGTTAAAGTTGGACTCGACGAAGCGGGGGCGAAGAAGCTTCTGGATTCCGTTCTTGAGGCCACGCAAGAAAAAACTGGGCCTGAAGGGGCGTGACGCTGGCTTATTTTCTTTGATTATCTCTTCTGTTTTCTCACCTTCTTTTTACATCCCCCTGTTCAACAACGCATATAAACCCTTGACCTCGAATATCTATGCTTTCCTCTGCATCCAGTGCTTCCTCTGGAACGAGTGTCTGATGTTCAAAATATAAATAACACTCTGGGAAAATAGCCAAAATACTGTCTTAAAACTGTCTTATTGGCAAAATCACATAGTTAAGTTCGTACAATAATCCGCAACCGGCCTGGATTTCCATTGGAATAGGTGGTGGGCATGGACGACAATTACCTTGATTCAATCTTCGAGAAGTACCTTCACGCCAAGAAGATATTCAAGAATAAAGAGGTCCTCAGACACAGCTATACCCCCAAGGAGCTCCCCCACAGGCGCGAGCAGATTGAGGAGCTGGCTCATATTCTGGTTCCCGTCCTACGCGGCGAGACGCCCTCGAACGTTTTTGTGTACGGGAAGACGGGAACGGGTAAGACGGTTACCATAAAATTCGTTACCGACGAGCTGAAGAGGATATCCGATAAGTATGAGATTCCCGTGGACGTTATCTACATCAATTGCGAGATAGTGGACACCCAGTACCGCGTTCTGGCGAACATCGTGAACCACTTCAAGAACGAGAGCGGCGTTGAGGTCCCCCTCGTTGGTTGGCCCACCGATGAGGTTTACGCACGGCTTAAGGAGGTAATCGACGCCCGTGAGCGCTTCGTCATAATAGTTCTGGACGAGATTGACAAGCTAATCAAAAAGAGCGGCGATGATATACTCTACTCCCTCACGAGGATAAACACCGAGCTGGGCCTTGCGAAGGTGAGCATCATAGGCATCTCAAACGACCTCAAATTCAAGGAATACCTCGATGCGCGCGTCCTCTCAAGTCTGAGCGAGGAGGAGGTTGTTTTTCCGCCCTACGATGCCAACCAGCTCAGGGATATTCTGATGCAGCGTGCCGGCGACGCGTTCAACGAGGGTGTTCTCGACGACGGCGTCGTGCCCCTGTGTGCCGCCCTGGCCGCGAGGGAGCACGGCGACGCGAGGAGGGCCCTCGATCTGCTCCGCGTTGCTGGGGAGATAGCCGAGCGCGAGGGGGCGAGCAAGGTAACCGAGCGCCATGTCTGGAAGGCCCAGGAGAAGATAGAGCAGGACACCATGGAGGAGGTCATAAAGACCCTTCCGCTCCACTCGAAGGTTCTGCTCTACGCGATAGTCCTCCTGGACGAGAACGGCGAACTGCCCGCGAACACGGGCGACGTTTACTCCGTCTACATGTCCCTCTGCGACCACATCGACCTCGAACCCCTCACCCAGAGGCGCGTGAGCGACCTGATAAACGAGCTCGACATGCTCGGCATCATCAACGCCAAGGTCGTCAGCAAGGGTCGCTACGGCAGGACGAAGGAGATAAGGCTCAACGTAACACCTTATAAGGTCAAGAACATATACAGACACGATTCCCAGCTCCAGACCATGCTGACGGTGAGCATGTCCCGCCAGAGGAGGCTGCTCTGATGGGTTTGATCGAGGATTTAATGGCCAATCGCTATCTAATCACCCCTTCAGCTTACTACCTTCTCGTGGATAGCTACAAGAAGGACTTCACCCTCGCCGAGCTGATAAAGTTCGCCCGCGCCAGGGGCACGTTTGTCATAGACTCCGCCATTGCGAAGGAGTTCCTCAGCATGAAGGCCCCCGCTCCACTGGAACCCACCGCCGGCGAGGGTTCCCCCGAGCGCCGCGAGGTTGCCGAGGAAATCCCTCTCGAATCTGGGGGAACCGGCGAACTGTCGGAGGAATCACCTGATTTTGCCGAAAATACTTCTGACGCGGCTCCTGTTGCCGAATCCGCCGATATGATTAGTCCTCCTGAAGAAGCGTCATCAACCTATATTTCTACTGGAACTCCCATTGACTCCGTGGTGGAAACTGCCTCTTTTGGTGAATCTGAGCAAGAAGAACCCGGCTATTCTGAAGGGGGGAGTTTCATTTCCACTGGAACTCCGTCCCCCGAGGGTGATGGCGGGGCGTCGGTCGAGGAAAACGTGTCCTCCGAGACCCCAGACGGGGAGGCTTCCCCCGAGACGTTTCCTGTGGAGAACGGTGCTGTGTCGCGGTCTGAGCCCGCCGCAGAGGGTCCAGCCCTGCCCAGTGGCTCTGCATTCCCCGAAAACGGAAACGGCTACGCCGACGATGAATCCTACTACTCCGACGAGAACGGGAACGGTGTGAAGCCCAAGATAGTTTACGGTGACTACGGGGTGCCGATAGCCTACGTCGGCGAGGAGGTTCCCGAGGAGAAGAGCTACTCGACGTATGCGGATGTTGTTATAGCGCCCAGGGAGGGCTTCCACTACCGCGCGAGGGAGATAAAAGACGACTGGGAGCTCGTCTTCGACGTCAAGAACGTGAAGTTCGAGGTTCCCAAGGTTAAGAGCGCCGCCAGCAAGGAGGGCGAGATAATCGTCAAGGTGTACTCGGACTACTTCAAGAGCCGGCTGAGGAAGATGCGCAGAATCCTCCGCGAGAACCCCGAGCTCGGCAGCGTCATAGACATAGGGAAGCTGGGCTACGTTGGAGGGGACGAGGAGGTAACAATCATCGGCCTCATCAACAGCAAGCGCGAGACTGCCAAGGGCTACATGTTCGAGGTCGAGGACAGCACCGGGATAATCAAGGTCTTCATAAACCGCAACAACGAGGAGAGCAAGAAGTTCTTCCAGATAATGCCTGACTCCGTTGTAGCCTTCCGCGGCCGCTACTCTGGGAGGGGCATATTCTTCGCCAACAGGATCTACCTCCCGGACGTTCCGAAGTTCAAGCGCGACAAGCCCCCGCTCGAGGAGAAGGTTTACGCCATCCTCCTCAGCGACATCCACGTGGGAAGCAACAAGTTCTGCGAGAAGGCCTTTGAGCGCTTCCTCGAGTGGCTCAACGGTGAGGTGAACAACCGCGCCGAGGAGGAGCTCGTGAGCAGGATAAAGTACATGATAATCGCCGGCGATGTCGTCGATGGAATCGGCATCTACCCCGGCCAGTACAACGAGCTGGAGATTCCGGACATCTTCGACCAGTACGAGGCCCTGGCGAACCTCCTCCGCAACGTGCCCGATCACATAACCATGTTCATAGGCCCGGGCAACCACGACGCCGCCAGAACCGCCCTCCCCCAGCCGGGGTTCTACGATGAGTACGCCAGGCCCCTCAAGAAGCTCAAGAACGCCGTCATGATAAGCAACCCTGCCGTCGTGAGGCTTCACGGACGCGACTTTCTCATTGCCCACGGGCGCGGCATAGAGGACGTCGTCAGCTTCATCCCGAACAGGAGCCACCACAGGCCCGCCGAGGCCATGCTCGACCTGCTCAAACTCCGCCACCTTGCGCCGACCTTCGGGGAAAAGGTGCCAGTCGCACCGGACTCGGAGGATACCCTCGTTATAGAATCCGTTCCCGACCTCTTCCAGGCAGGTCACGTCCACGTTATGGAGTACAAGATGTACAACGGCGTTTTTCTGATAAACACCGGAACCTGGCAGGCCCAGACGGAGTTCCAGAAGATGGTGAACATCATGCCGACACCCGCCAGGGTGCCCATAATAGACGTCGAAACCGCCCGCCTGAGGGCCGTTGTGAGGTTTGACGAGTACTGTGAGGGGGTTTGAAGATGTACTGGCTTTTTGGTTCTGATGAAGATATCCTTACGCTCGTGGGCAGGCGTGGTTCGTTCCTTAGTCGAATTGGGGTTGCTGTTGGTATTAGGGACTCAGATTACCCTATATTTAGGGAGCTGTACTACGAGTTCATGGATCGTTTCAAGTCCATCTATGGCATCAATACTCCACGGAGGGTTTTTGCGTCTGTGGATGTTAGGGGAGCTTTGATTGAAGGGTCTGAGTTGAGAGAGTATATGCTTTTTTTGAGGGATTTTGTTAATGATGTTGTAAACGCCTCAAATCTCTACGTCAACTTTGTTTTTGCATCATTTGGAAAGTCGAGGATATCTCTTCCTGGAAAGGAAAAGCCAGTAAGCGTGAAAACGTTTATTGAGAGCACTCTTAAATCTTATTTTGCATATATTCCCGTGTGGGCTGTCGTCCATCGGACTGGAATTAAAGGTGCTAGGATATATGTGGATGCTTTTTCAACATCCCCTGAAACTCCGGCGTGGAGGGAGTTGTACGGAAACAACGATGTCTATGTAGTTCCAAACGGGGATAAGGTCAATTTGCTTATATCTACTTCAGATTTACTGTTAGGTTACATTGGAACGATAATAAAGCTACGGAACAAAAAACCTGATCTTACTGAGTTGAAATCCTATCTCAAACCATTTGGATTCGACAATGAGAGATTTAGAGTCTATCACATTGGAAGCAGGGATTTGGGTTATATCATTTATGAAGACCCATCAGTTAAATTAAACCCCTTACATCACCGTCCCTCGCCAATAGTATACTTGGTTCCTGAGCTTTCCCCAGTAGGACTGTTATCTGGGAAGGATGAGAAAAAGCTTATTGAGGCATCGCCGGTTTATGAGTATGTCCTCAGATACGTTGAAGAGAGCGAAGGATCCCTCAAGATTCTCTCTTTTACCGAGGATTTCAAGCACCTCTCAGCGGGAGGGGTCATGGTATCCTTGGGTGAACATGGGAAGCGGATAGCTGAATATCTGCGCCTTCTGGGTTTTCCCCTTGAGCATCTTAGCGCCCGAGAACTTATATCTCTTTATGGGGGTGATTCTTCTGATGAATAGCTTTCATTTTCGAAAGGTTTTTATTCAGAGACATATAATATTAAAGTGGAGGTACCGCCAGACTAGGCGGTATCTCCTTGGCCGACTTATGCAGTATGTCACTTTTTATTTCATCATTTTAAACATTGGACTGTTTTATGAGGTGGGTTCTCATGCCTGAGCTCTACTCATCCGAGATGAAATCCTACTTCGAATCGCTCCAGCGCGAGATAGACCGGGCCTATGAGATAGCGAGAAAGGCCCGTGAACAGGGAAAGGATCCCAGCCTTGAGGTTGAGGTTCCCCAGGCGACCGACATGGCCGGCCGTGTTGAGAGCCTCGTCGGTCCGAAGGGCGTGGCCGAGAGGATACGCGTTCTTGTTAAGGAGTACGGTAAAGAGCTGGCCGCCCTAAAGGTCGTTGACGAGATTATAGACGGTAAGTTCGGCGACCTGGGGAGCAAGGAGCGCTACGCCGAGCAGGCCGTTAGAACCGCCCTTGCAATCCTCACTGAGGGTATAGTCTCGGCCCCCCTTGAGGGAATAGCCGACGTCAAGGTCAAGAGGAACGAGTGGGGAGACAATTCCGAATACCTCGCCCTTTACTACGCGGGCCCCATCAGGAGTTCCGGTGGAACCGCACAGGCCCTCAGCGTCCTCGTCGGAGACTACGTCAGGAAGAAGCTCGGCCTTGACCGCTTCAAGCCCAGCGAGAAGCACATAGAGAGGATGGTGGAGGAGATCGACCTCTACCACCGCGCCGTCACGCGCCTGCAGTACCACCCGGAGGCGGATGAAGTAAGGCTCGCCATGAAGAACATCCCCATCGAGATCACCGGCGAAGAGACCGATAAGGTTGAAGTCAGCCACCGCGACGTTCCCGGCGTTGAGACCAACCACCTGCGCGGCGGCGCCATACTCGTCCTCGCCGAGGGTGTCCTCCAGAAGGCGAAGAAGCTCGTCAAGTACATAGACAAGATGGGTGTTGAAGGCTGGGATTGGATAAAGGAGTTCGTAGATGCCAAAGAAAAGGGTAAGAAGGCAGATGATTCCAAATCTTCCGAATCCAAAGCCGAGGATTCCGGCGCCAGAGAGGAAGTTGTCGAGAAAGTTGAGAAGGGCTTTTACTATGAGCTCTACGAGCGCTTTAAGGCCAACATCGCCCCCAACAAGAAGTACACGAAGGAGATAATCGGAGGCAGGCCCCTCTTCGCGGAGCCTTCCGAGAACGGCGGCTTCCGTCTGCGCTACGGCCGCTCCCGCGTCAGCGGATTCGCCACCTGGAGCGTCAACCCCGCCACCATGCTCCTCCTCGACGAGTTCATAGCGATTGGAACACAGATGAAGACGGAAAGGCCCGGCAAGGGCTGTATCGTGACGCCGGCAACGACGGTCGAGGGGCCGATAGTCAAGCTCAAGGACGGGAGCGTCATACGGGTTGATGATTACGAGACCGCCCTCAAGGTCCGCGACAGGCTGGAGGAGATACTCTACGTCGGCGACGCCCTGGTCAACTTCGGGGACTTCGTGGAGAACAACCAGACCCTTCTTCCCGCCAACTACTCGGAGGAATGGTGGATTCAGGAGCTGGTGGGGGCCATAGCCGAGACCTACGAGGTCGAGCTGGAGCCCTTTGCAGAGAACCCGGAGGATGCAGTTGAGGAGGCGGCGGAGTACATCGAGGTTGACTCTGAATTCCTGCGGAGGCTTCTCAGGGATCCGCTCCGTGTTAAACCCGATGTTGAGACCGCGATACACATCTCAAACGTTCTTGACATCCCGCTCCACCCATACTACACCCTCTACTGGAACACGCTCAGGCCTGAGGAAGTTGAAGAACTCCAGCGGGCGCTGCTGGGCGCTCAAATCGAGTGGAACGAGCACATGAAGAACAAGTTCGCGAGGAAGGTGGTTCTGGAGAACGACCCCAAAATCAAACGCTACCTTGAACTCCTCGGCCTCCCGCACAGGCTTGAGCGGACAGAGGAGAGGAAGAAGGTCATAGTCATCGACTACCCATGGAGCGCCGCCCTGCTCACGCCTCTCGGCAACCTCGAATGGGAGTTCAGGGCAAAGCCGTTCCACACCGTCATAGACATCATCAACGAGAACAGCAGGATAAAGCTCCGTGACAGGGGAATAAGCTGGATCGGAGCTCGCATGGGCAGGCCCGAGAAGGCCAAGGAAAGGAAGATGAAGCCGCCGGTGCAGGTTCTCTTCCCCATCGGCCTCGCTGGCGGCTCGAGCAGGGACATCAAGAAAGCCGCCGAGGAAGGGAAGGTAACGAGCGTGGAGATAGCCTTCTTCAAGTGCCCCGAGTGCGGACACACCGGGCCGGAGCACATCTGCCCGCGCTGCGGGACGAGGAAGGAACTCCTCTGGCACTGCGCCAAGTGCAACGTTGATTACTCGCAGAGCGAGGCTGAGAACTTCGACTTCCGCTGTCCAAAGTGCGGCACCGAGCTGAAGCCCTACGCGAGGAGGACCATAAAACCCTCCGAGATTCTCCGCGCCGCCATGGAGAACGTCAAGGTCTACGGCATCGACAAGCTCAAGGGCGTCCAGGGTATGACCTCCGGCTATAAGATGGCCGAGCCCTTGGAGAAGGGTCTCCTGAGGGCTAAAAACGACGTCTACGTCTTTAAAGACGGCACCATTCGTTTCGACGCCACAGATGCCCCGATAACCCACTTCAAGCCAAAGGAGATAGGCACGAGCGTTGAAAAGCTCCGCGAACTCGGCTACACCCACGACTTCGAGGGCAAGCCCCTGGAGCGGGACGACCAGATATTAGAACTCAGGGTTCAAGACGTCATACTGCCCTACGAGGCCGGGAGGTACCTCCTCAAGGTGGCCCGCTTCATAGACGACCTCCTCGAGAAGTTCTACGGTCTGCCGAGGTTCTACAACGCCGAGAAGATGGAAGACCTCGTCGGGCACCTCGTCATCGGCCTTGCTCCCCACACTTCGGCTGGAATCATAGGCAGGATAATAGGCTTCTCCGACGTTCTGGTCGGCTACGCGCACCCGTATTATCACGCAGCGAAGAGGAGGAACTGCTTCCCGGGAGACACGAGAATCCTTGTCCAGATTGATGGTGTGCCCGCCAGGATAACGCTCCGCGAGCTCTACGAGATGTTCGAGGAGGAGAGCTACGAGAACATGGTCTACGTGAGAAGGAAGCCAAAGAGGGACGTTAAGGTCTATTCATTTGACCCCGAGAGCGGTAAGGTTGTCCTCACCGACATCGAGGACGTCATTAAGGCCCCAAGCACTGACAACCTCATACGCTTCGAGCTTGAGCTGGGAAGGAGCTTCGAAACGACCGTTGACCACCCGGTTCTCGTCTACGAGGACGGAAAGTTCGTGGAGAAGAGAGCCTTTGAGGTTAAGGAAGGGGAATTAATTGGAGTTTATGAGAAGGACTCCATAAAACTATTCAAACTTGAACGCATTGAATATATCAAGCCAAAAGATGACTTCGTGTTCTCTTTAAACGCTAAGAAATACCACAATGTTTTGATAAATGAGAATATTGTAACACATCAATGCGACGGAGATGAAGACGCTGTAATGCTCCTCCTCGACGCCCTGCTCAACTTCAGCAAGTACTATCTGCCTGAAAAGCGCGGCGGCAAGATGGACGCCCCGCTGGTCGTTACCACGCGCCTCGACCCGCGCGAGGTTGACAGCGAGGTTCACAACATGGACGTCGTCCGCTACTACCCGCTGAAATTCTACAGCGCCACCTACGAGATGAAGTCTCCGAAGGAGATTAAGTTCATCGAGCGCGTTGAGGACAGGCTCGGCAAACCGGAGATGTATGAAGGCATAAAGTTCACCCACGACACGGACGACATCGGCCTCGGCCCGAAGATGAGCCTGTACAAACAGCTCGGCGACATGGTCGAGAAGGTGGAGCGCCAGCTGGCCCTGGCGGAGCGCATAAGGGCGGTCGATGAGCACCACGTGGCAGAAACGATAATCAACTCCCACCTCGTTCCGGATTTGAGGGGCAACCTGAGGAGCTTCACGAGGCAGGAGTTCCGCTGTGTTAAGTGCAACACCAAATACAGAAGGCCGCCGCTGGCCGGCAAGTGCCCCAAGTGCGGCGGAAAGATCGTTCTGACCGTCAGCAAGGGCGCCATAGAGAAGTATCTTCCAACTGCGAAGATGCTGGTCACGAAGTACAACGTGCTCGACTACACGAGGCAGAGGATATGCCTGACCGAGAAGGACATAAAGACCCTCTTCGAGAACGTCTTCCCGGAGAGGCAGAGGACTCTGATGGGCTTCTCGGCCGACGTCTGCGAGAAGATGATAAAGGCCCGTACCGGCAAATCCAACGGCAAAAATGGCTACCTCGACGAGCTGAAGGCGAACGGAAAGCTCAAGCAGAAGTCCAAGACCGAGAAAAAGAAGGAATCCAAGAAGACCTCCAAGCGCTCCGAGAAGAAGATAAAGCCATCACAAGGATTTGAGAAGGCGGTTAAGAAGGAAAAGGTCGCCATGAAGAAGAAAAAGAAGGGCATAAGCCTCGACGAGTTCTTCGGCTCTTAGTTTTTCCGTTAATCATATATATCATTACGTCGTTCTTTCTTTGATGGGAATGAACTCAGGGTTCAAATTGCTCCCCAGCGTAGCCTACCTGAGGGTTCAGAGGCAGGTGTTCGTGGGCTATTCTATGCCCCTCGCGGGATGGATAGGGGAGTATCTGATCAACTATCGGAAGCTTCCAAGGTCGAACTTCCTTGGACGGGCGATGGGCAAGCTGGGTTTTCACCTAGCCGGCGAAGAGAGGGACGACCGCTACATCACCCAGTTCTTCACGAAGGGGAGCGTCTCTGTAAGCGCCAGTTGGGACGTTGAGAGGGAAAGCCTCTTCCTTCAGGTGATTCCCCTCCGCTCAAGGCTCTCCCGTGGCTTGACGGTTCGCGCCGAGAACATCGAGTTCTACGACCAGTACGTGGTTTCAATCGAACCCACTGGAAAACTGCCGCTGGGAATCCGGGGCATCGGAATAAACGCCCTGATTCTTGAGGATTTTTACCCCATAGAGACACCCTACTGGGGAATGCTCCACGAGGACTGGGAGCTCGAGCTCAACCTGCTCGTCATGAAGGACGAGGTTTACGATAGGCTGAGCCGGGAGGAGTACCGCTGTCCAGTCTGCTTCTCACCCCTGAGCGAGGAGAATGGCGTCCTTAAGTGCACCACGTGCGGCTTCACCTACGCTCCCGAGCACGACTTCGAGAGGGTAATGGAAGAGTTCAGCGTGGAGGAGTTTGCGTTTTGAAGCTTTTGGAAAAAGCTTCACCAAAAGCACGTAGCTCCCCTCTAAGAGGGTCATAATACAGGGATTTTGCACTAAGAAGGCTCGTTTTCTCAAGGAGAACACGTTTAAACAAACCTCAACAAAGGGTTTACTTTCCCTTGACGCCCAAGGGGCGTCGATTTTAAAGTTAAACCCCTGCCAAGGAGCAACTTGAAAAGTTCTCACACTTAAAACAACCGTTTGGGTAGAAAATCACTCAGAATTTAGCCTTTTAAAAGGAGCTACGAACCTTGGTCAAACTCTGCGGGACTGTCATCCCTTGCGTCGAGCAGAGCTCGACGTGCGCAGGCGAAGTTTCTGGGGGTGTGGGGGCGTTAGCTCCCCGGAGGTTTAGAAAAACAGGGCGCGAGGTGGAACCCATCATCGGGGGTTTGAGAATACAGAGCAAGCTTTAGCAAAGCTTGACCAAAAGTTTGTGATTCCTTTACAAGACCCTCCTGAGAAAGGATTTTACTACTTCATTTTAGTCCTTAGAAGAGGAATTCACCACCAATGTTCCTTCTTGTGAGGGTTCTACTTGAACCGCGCTCCGTGGGAGCGCTAAAAGGTTTTGAACCCCGTGGATGTTGCTCTTTTAGAAGTGAATCCTGGCTGGAATTGTGAAGTTTGAGAGAAAATCCTTTTCAAATCGCAATTTTCAGAAAGAATCACAAACCTTGATCAAACTTCGCGCAGGCGAAGTTTGTGTGGTAGCCCCGCCGGGATTCGAACCCGGGTCGCGGGATCCAAAGTCCCGCATGATTGTCCGCTACACCACGGGGCTGTCCGATAGAAAAAGCCGAGTCCGAGCTTATAAATCTTAAGCCCTGTTTGCAGTAGAAAAGTTAGAAAAGGCTCAGAGAATCAGCGACACCAGATCCCTTATCGCCTTCTCCGGGTCTTTGGCCTTTGTAACTCCGCTCGCGAGGAGAACTCCGACGCTTCCGAGCTCCAAAGCCTTCTTGACGTCCTCTCCAGTGGAAATCCCCGCGCCCGTGAGAACCTTAACGTCCGGATTGACCCTCTTAACAAGCTCGACCGTGTCGGTGATGACCTCGGGCTTGGCCTTGCTGACCGGAATACCGGTGCCTATGAGCTCAGGCGGCTCGACGGCAACGTAGTCCGGCCCGAGTGCTGCCACCGCCGCTGAAACCGCCGGATTGTTGGAGCAGACCATCGTCATCAGACCAACTTCCTCGGCGCGCCTTATGCTGGCCTCCAAATCCGCGAGAATCATTCTGTTCTCCGAGTGGTTGAGGAGCGTTCCAACCGCCCCAGCCTCCTTCACGGCCTCCGGCAGAACGTGGCCGGTGTGGCTTCCGGGCTTTATCGGATCGATGTGCTGGGCGAAGACGGGAATCTCGACCTCCTGGGCTATCCTGTAGAGGTCGGCAAGCTGCGGCGCAACAACGATGGTTATGCCCGTCTCCTTCCAGACCTTCTCGGCGGCCTTGGCTATCCTCAGGGCACCCTCGCCCGTGGCCTGGGCGTAGGTCTTGAAGTTGATCGCTATAATCGGCTCCTTCAGCTTCGACATTGGTATCACCGGAAGTGTTACGTTCTTTTCCCTTAAACGTCTTTCCGTCGGGGAGTTTCGTTTCCACTGGAAACCGGCCTCCCGAACGGGTCTATGAGGCCCGCCCTTATGAGGGAGGAGCTGATTTTGGGGCCGAGGGAGCTCCTAACGAGGCCGATGGTTACTATATCAAGCGGTCTCAGCCCGTTTTCCTCACGCGCCCGGTTGACCACCAGGGCGCCCTTGTAGGTCTCCTCACTCACGACTATGGCTTCGAGGCTCTTCATTTCCCCTGCAAATCCTATCGCTGTGTGGATTTTGATGACGCGGTAGCCGGAGTAGCCGTTGACCTCGAAGAACTTGATTAAATCCCTGAGGCGCAGCTCGTATGGGAGTATCTTTTCCGCGTAGGGCTTGTCCATGATCATCTCGTCGGATGTCAGGCCTATGTAAACGTATTCCCCCACCTCGAAGGCCTTCCTCAGCAGGGCCTTGTGGCCGAGGTGAAGCCTGTCGAAGGTTCCGCCGACGACGACCTTTCTGTACCTCTTCCTCATGGGGATACCTTGGGCGACCGAACCAATAAGCTTTTTTATTGCCTGCGGAGATTCTTTCGGAGGTGATGGAATGAGGAAGCTGGCGGTTCTGATTCTCACGGTTCTTCTCATCACTCCTCTCTTCGGCGTGGCTTCCGCCGCGGACGATCCCCAGCCCCTCTTTAACTTGGACTTCGTGATAAAAACCGCTCCGACGACCATAAACGGCTCCCAGGTCTGGATGGCCACCTTCAAGGTTCACGCCGTTCTGAAGGACCCCGTCTACCGGGCCTACTTCGAGAACCTCGCCGCCAACAACAGCACCAAGGCTGAGGAGGAGTTCCGTGACTTTGTCCGTCAGCTGGTGTATGAGAACCTTAAGGACAACTTCGAAAAGCGCTTTGAGGCGGCCAACGTTTCCAGCACGATATACCTCCCGGCGGGCGGCCCTGTTCGCGTCCTTGACAACTGGTCCGCCACGGTCACGTTCGTGATTTCCAACTTTCTCGTAAGCGACGACGGGAAGGTTCTCAGGTGCCCCCTGTCCGGCTCGATGGACTTCGTCTTTAAGGGGCATGTCTTCGCCTACACCTGGGACAAGATGACGCTGATCCTCCCCGAGGACTACGAGGTCAAGAACCTGGCCCCCAAACCGGATGACTTCACCGATGGGGTAGCCATCTGGACGGGGGGAGACTACATACCGCTGATCGAGGTCTGCACGCCCCTCCACACGTTCATGCGTTTCCTCAACGAGACCCACAGAACCATTTCCCTGGTTTACGACCCCCGCGGGGGCTACGTCCAGTTCAACGCCACCTTCAGCGGGGCGGAGGCCAGCAAGAGCACCGTGGAATACATCATCAAGGGCTTCAGGGGCACGATGGATATAGTCAGCATCGACTCCTCCCAGAGAAACGGCAGTCTGGTTGTCATCGGTGTGGCAAAGCCTGAGGTCTCCTACAGGGAGACATCCAAGGAGAAGGTGTGGCAGGCCATCATCAAGCTCCCCGGAAGCTTCGATGAGGTTCATGTGGAGGGTGGAACGTATCAGCTCGCGCCGGACAACACGGTAATCATCACGGTCACAGAGGAGAAAACAAATTACGTTCCCTACCTCTGGGGCGGCCTGGTAGTCCTGGTTGTGCTTGGCATAGTGGTTCTGAAGAGGCGCCGTTCCTCCGGCTCAGATGTTGAGGAAACCGAGGAGCCCCTCGAGGAAGGAGAGGCTTCGGTGGAGGATTCATCAGAGGATGGGGAAGGGTCTGGAGAGATGGATGGAGGTGAGTGAATGGACTTCTTCTTTTATCCCTCTCGCGTTGCGGTGTTCGGTTCATTCAAGGAAGGTGCCATAGCCTACGAAATCCTGAGGAACATCGTCGAGGGCGGCTTTGAGGGTGAAATAATCCCGGTCAACCCGAAGGGGGGAACCGTCGAGGTCGCGGGAAGAACCTTTAAAATCCGTGAGCGGCTCGATGAACCCGTGGACAGCGCCATAATCGCCATCCCCGCGAAGTTCGTGCCGTCCCTCATAGACGAAATCGGCCCGCTGATCAAGGGCGCCGTTGTAATAAGCGCCGGCTTCTCGGAGGTCGGGAACGCTGATCTCGAGCGCGAGCTGGTGGAAAAGGCGAGAGAGCACGGCGTCAGAATCATCGGCCCCAACTGCGCCGGAATCTTCGGCGTCCACGGGAGGTTCTTCGGCTCCTTCGAGGTTCGCGTTAGGCCTGGAGGACTGGCCCTCATCAGCCAGAGCGGTGCCTTCGGCGGCGCGGCTTTGGCGATGGGCAACGACGAGGGGATAGGATTTTCCGCCTTCGTTTCCTATGGAAACGCCTCCGACCTGAACGAGAGCGACTTCCTTGAGTACTTCGCCGACGACGAGAACACGAAGGCAATAGCCCTCTACATCGAGGGTGTTAAGGACGGCAGGCGCTTCATGGAGGCGCTCCGCTATGCGACGGCAAGAAAGCCCGTCATAATCCTCAAGGCCGGCAAGAGCGCCAGCGGTGCTAAAGCGGCCGCTTCCCACACCGGCTCGCTCGCGGGAAGCTATGAGATTTATCGCGCGGCATTCAAGCAGGCTGGGGCGATAGAGGTTGAGGAGATGGAGGAGCTCTTCGACGCGGCGAAGGCCTTCGAGATGTACCCTGGGACTGGAAAGCGCGTGGCGGTCATCACCAACTCCGGCGGCCCGGGCGTTTTGGCTGCGGACAAGCTCGAAAGGCTGGGCCTTGAGATAGCAAAGCTGAGCGAGGAGACCGTCAATGAACTCCGCTCATTCCTTCCGCCCCAGTGCTCGGTGCGGAATCCGATTGACCTGATAGCCGATGCCGACTACGATAGGTACAGGAAAACGATTGAAGTCGTCTGCCGCGACGAAAACGTGGATTCCCTCCTCGTCATCTGCGTGCCGCCGATTTTCATACCGAGCCGGGAGATAGCCAAAGCCATAATCGAGGCCGACTGCGACAAGCCGGTCATCGTCAACTTCATGGCGGGGGAGCTGGTTAGGGACGGGGTCAAGCTGCTTGAGGAACACGGGGTCAAAAACTTCCCAACCCCCGAGCGGGCCGCCAAAGCCCTCGCCTGGCTCGCGAGGCGCTGAGCCTCGCCCTTTTTATAACGTGAAATCGGATTCCTTTCTGAGGAATGATTCATCCCCGGTGTGGGTGGCCCGGCAACTTTTTATACACTTTCCCCCAGCGTATCACGATGATAGCCCTAGGTCTGGAAGGCACCGCCCACACACTCGGCATAGGCATCGTTACCGAGAGGGATGTTCTGGCCAACGTATTTCACACTCTCACGACGGAGAAGGGGGGAATACACCCCAAGGAGGCGGCGGAGCATCATTCCAAACTCCTCAAGCCCCTTCTGCGCAGAGCCCTCGATGAGGCTGGAATAGGCATTGAGGACGTTGACGTTATAGCGTTCTCCCAGGGGCCCGGTCTCGGTCCCTGTCTCCGCGTCGTGGCGACGGCTGCGAGGGCGCTTGCGATAAAGTACCGGAAGCCCATAGTCGGCGTCAACCACTGCATCGCCCACGTGGAGATAACCAAGATGTTCGGCGTTAGGGACCCCGTCGGCCTCTACGTCAGCGGCGGCAACACGCAGGTTCTCGCCCTTGAAGGCGGCCGCTACCGCGTCTTCGGCGAGACCCTTGACATAGGCATAGGGAACGCGATAGACACCTTCGCGAGGGAACTCGGCATAGGCTTCCCAGGTGGGCCGAGGATTGAGAAGCTCGCCCTCAAGGGAGAGCGCTACATAGAGCTCCCCTATGCGGTTAAGGGCATGGATTTGAGCTTCTCCGGGATACTCACTGAGGCCGTTAGGAAGTACAGAACCGGGAAGTACCGCGTTGAGGACTTAGCTTATTCCTTCCAGGAGACGGCCTTCTCGGCGCTCGTTGAGGTCACCGAAAGGGCCGTGGCTCACACGGGCAAGGACGAGGTCGTCCTCGTCGGCGGCGTCGCGGCCAACAACCGCCTCCGCGAGATGCTGAAGGTGATGACCGAGGACAGGGGAATAGACTTCTTCGTTCCTCCCTACGACCTCTGCAGGGACAACGGGGCGATGATAGCCTACACAGGATTGAGAATGTACCGCGGGGGGGTGCGCTTCTCGCTGGAGGACACTGTGGTGCATCAGAAGTTCCGCACCGATGAGGTGGAGGTAGTATGGGGCTGACTGTTCCGCCCGTGGTCCTCGTGGCGGATGTTGTTCTCCTCCTTGTGGTCTGCTACTCAGCGTTCTACGCCATCAGGAGGGTACACCGCTATGGTGAGCCCCTCGACAGGTTCATCGTGATCATAGCGGGTTCCCTGTTTCTGGCCTCCATAGGAAGGGCCCTCGATGTGGTGGATGACCTGGTCGAGGTAGGGGCAGCTTTTGTGTCCACTGAGGGGGCTCTGTATTTCTTCTCCATAATCGGGGTTGCATACGGCCTGCTTAGCTATATGAGCAGCGTTGAGAGGAGGATCCTGCCCACCCCTGTCGGAGGGGAGGGGAGTGACGTTCTTGCCCCCGGCGGCTATATGTACTCCGGAGTGGAGGGCCTCGCCGAGTTTCTGTCCGCGGTGGATGGGCCTGTTCTTGTCATAACCCGGAGTCCCTGGAAGTACCGGGAGTTTGAAAACGTTCAGGCGCTCTGGGTGACCCAGGCTGGGGAGGAAGGGGTAGGCCCGACGAAGCTCCACGTCCTCCTGGAGGCTGCGGTGGACTTCATGAGGGGCGGCGGCAGGCTGGTTGTCATCGATTGCCTGGAGATTCTGGTGCTCTACAACGACTTCGGTTCCGTGTTCAGGTTCCTCTCCACCCTGAAGGACTACGCCGTCGGCATGTGCTCCACCCTTCTGCTGATCGTGGACAGGGAGGCCATCGAAGAAAAGGAATTCAAAGTGCTCTCAAGGGAGTTTCTGCCCATCAAAAGTTTGTGGGATATCCTCAAAACTTCTTCTTGATCCTCATGGTGTACTTTGGATAGACCTCGTCTGTGAAGCGCACGAACTTTGTCCTCCTGGGTGAGAGCTTTATCGTTATCTCTGTCTCCGGTTTCAGGTAGGTGTAGAACTGACCGTCTATGGCGAGTATTATCTCCCTCCCGAGGGCGAGGTTCCTCACGTCTATCGTGCTGTACGATGGGACTATCATCGGTCTGGAGCTCAGCGCTATGGGGGCGAGGGGAGCTATGACGACCACGTCCAGGCGGGGGTCAACGAAGGGACCGCCAGCGCTCATCGAGTAGCCCGTCGAGCCCGTCGGTGTCGAGACTATCAGACCGTCGGCCCGGATCTCGTCCGCCAGGCCGCCGTCGATGTAGTATCTGAGGTGGATTATCTTCCCCGGTATTCCCGTCAGGATGGCCACCTCGTTGAGGGCGTCCGGCACGGTGTTCTCCCCGTCGAGGTAGGTCCTCAGCTTTATGCGTTCGTCTATGTGGTAGTCGCCCTCTATGAGCTTGCTGAGGGCGAAGAAGGCCTCATGGGGCTCGACCTCCGTAAGGAATCCCAGCGTACCCATGTTTATTCCGAGGATCGGTATCTCCCTCTTTGTCCTGTGCTCGACCCGCAGTATGGTTCCATCGCCGCCGATGACGATGATGAAGTCCACGTCGAAGTCCTCGAGCGGGCAGACGTCCTCCTCCTGGAACTCTTGGAGGTGCCTGTGGGTCTCGCTGTCCACGCAGACGTCGTACCCGCTGACCTTGAGGAAGTCGTAAACGCGGTATGCGAGCTTGAGTGCCGCCTTCTTGTCCCGCCTGGCCACTATCCCGAACTTCATGAGTCATCCCTTTCCCCTTCCTTTTCCTCCCCCATTTTCTTCTTCAGGGTTCCCTCATCCGGGGCAGGGAGTGGGAGCTCCTCCTCTGGAACCTCAGCCTCGTAGCCGGCGGTCACGAAGGAGCCTATGACCGTTGGGCCCCAGTAGGATATGAGCCTCTCCAGGAGGACCCCGGTGACCGCGTGTTCAGGGTTTATTCCGAGGGCTATGAAGACCGCTGAGTTAACGGCCTCTATTATTCCCGCCCCTCCGGGCACTATCGCGAACATCCCGACGACCATGGACACTACCAGGACGACGGTTATGTCCATCGGGGCTATCGGGTATTTTATGGCCAGAAAGACGAGGTAGTAGCGGAGTATCGTCAGCCCCCAGTAGACGAAGGAGTGAAAGAGCGCCACGGCGGTCGCCATCTTGTCCTGGGAGAGAATTCTGAAGTCCGACTGGAGCCTCGGGATGGTGACCTCCGCGATGTTCCGGAAGGAGTTCTTGCGTTTCTCGGCCCTTCCCGCGGATATCCTGTGGTAGAGCCTGTAGATCCACCAGACTGCCCCGGGGGCCTTGGTCTCGCTCATGAGGAGCCATATAACGAGGGCGGAGAAGGCTATGAGAACCGCATCGAGGACTATTATGAGGATTGTAAGGCCGGTCTCGCCGAGCCGGTAGACGTGGATGGTCGCGGCGACCATCATCACCGCGATGGGAACGAGGTCAAGAATCCTGTCCATCATAACGCTCGCCGTCATCGGGCCGTAGGGGCTCTTCACTCTCTTCGCGAGGTAGTAAACCCTTATGAACTCGCCCAGCCCCTTGGCGCCGGGACTGATGTTGTTGAAGAACATACCGACGAATATGGCCGAGAAAACCGCCCTGAACGGGGCCTTTATCCCGAGCCCCTTGAGGAGAACCTTCCAGCGCAGCGCCCAGGCAACGAGGGTGAGAACGTAAACGAGGATGGCCAGGAGGAAGTACTCAATGTCCGAATCCCGGAGGATTTCGGCTATTCCCTGGGCTCCCGCCCAGTTGATGAGGGCGCCTATGACTATGAGCGCTCCGATGAAAAAAACTGCTTTTTTCCAGTCCATGATGTACACCGTCAAACCCGTTATTGGGTTTCATCGTTTATATCCTTGTCGTCCTCCGCTTCCAGCCTCTTTTTGTCCTGGCTCACCTTGATGCCGAAGTGGGTCATGACCCCTGCTCCTATCACCGTCGGCGCCCAGTAGGATATCAGCCTCTCCAGCAGCGTCGCGGTCACCGCTATCTCCTTGTTTATCCCCAGGAGAACGTAAACGGCCGAGTTTATGGCCTCTATTATTCCCGCTCCGCCCGGGATTATCATGAACATCCCGACGACGATGCCTATCATCTGGACGACCATGACGTCGAGGAGCTTTATCGGGCTGTTTATGCTGATGAAGATGAAGTAGGAGCGGAGCAGGACGAGGAACCAGAAGGCGAATGAGTAAACCAGCGACAGCGTGAAGGCCACCTTGTGCCTCATCAGGAGCTTGAAGTTCTCCTGGAACTGGGGAACGCTCACCTCGACGGCGTGGACGAACTTCTCCTCGTACTTGGCGGCCTTCTTGGGCATTATCCTCCCGAAGAGGCGGTAGAACCAGTAGAGAATGCCCTTGGTCTTCTTCTCGCTCAGGAGTATTCCAACGGTGGCGAGGGTTATTATGGCGAAGAAGATATCCAGGAGGAGGAGCGTCAGCGTGAGCGAGAACGAACCGAGGTTGTAGACGTAGACCGTCGAGAGGAGGAGCATGACTACGACCGGGATGACGTCCATTATCCTGTCCATCATTATCGTGGCAAAAACGTGGCCGTAGGGCTGCTTCGTGTGTTTGGAGATGTAGTACATCCTAACCGGCTCGCCGCCGCCCCTGGCGCCGGGGGTCACGTTGTTTATGAAGACTCCGACGAAGAGACCGGCCACTATGGTCCTGAAGGGTGCCTCTATGCCGAGGCTCTTTAGCAGGACGCGCCAGCGCAGCGCCCACATGATGACAGCCGCGACGTAGGCCAGAATTGCCAGGACGAAGTACTCCAGCCTCGCGCCCTTCAGTATGTCGATGACATCCTCTAATCCTGCCCACCAGACCAGGAGGATTATTATGAGCAGGCCGAGGCCCAGGAGGGAGTACTTCTTCCAGTCCATGCCTACACCTTCCTGAACCTGGCTATGAAGAAGCCCTGGGTCAGGTGCCTGTTCGGATAGAACCTCTGAACCTCATCTATGCCCATACCGCTCGAACCTATAAAGATGCTCTGTTCTTCGAGCTTTAAACCTTTGCCGAGGATGTACTTCACGTTGGCCTCGTTCTCCTCGTAGCTCAGCGTGCAGGTCGAGTAGACGAGAACGCCGCCCCTCCTTAGGGATTTTATGGCGGCGTTGATGAAGTGCCTCTGGTAGCGCGCGGTGGCCTCGATGTCCTTCGGCGTCCTGCTCTCCCAGAGCTTCGGCCTTATGCCCAGAGCGGTGCACGGTGCGTCGAGGAGTATCCTGTCCGCCTCGATTCCCAGCTCCGGGAGCTTCCGCGAGTCCATGTGGATGGGCTTGACGTTCTTCACGCCGAGCCTCTTCAGTTCCTCCTCCATCTTCTTCAGCCTGTTCTTGGACTTGTCCATCGCTATTATCTCGCCCCTGTTCTGCATGAGCTGGGCTATGTGGCTCGTCTTTCCGCCGGGGGCGGCCGCCATGTCCACTATCAGCTCCTCCTCGCTCGGCTCAAGAACGTGAGCCACAACCATCGAGGGCAGGCTCTGGGCGTAGAAGAGGCCCTCCTTGAAGGACTCCAGCTCGCTCAGACTGGGGAGCTTGAACTTTGGTAAAGTCACCTCAACCGCCAGTCCCCTCGTCGAGACTATCATCTCCTTGGCGCTCATTCTGGCGACGCCTATTCCGACGAGAAGCCCCCTCGGGTCGCGTATCTCGACCTCGTCGCCGGGCTTGATTTTTTTGTCCGCCTGGAGAACGCCGGGAGCGTAGAGCATCGCACCCTGGTAGACGCTCTCGCTCGCGAACTTGTTGGCGCGGACGACCGGGAGGCCGGGCTCGTAGTCATCGGGGAAGTTCGGGCCCTCGCGCTCGAAGTATATGCCCTCCTTTAGGTAGGGGCTTCG
Organism: Thermococcus sp. 4557; assembly: GCF_000221185.1. NCBI lineage: Archaea > Methanobacteriati > Methanobacteriota > Thermococci > Thermococcales > Thermococcaceae > Thermococcus > Thermococcus sp. 4557. Next base: position 1,396,410 of record NC_015865.1, read on the forward strand.
CTTCGGCTTGAGGCCCTCCTTCCTGAGTATCGCCATGAGCTTTCCCCTGCTCGTCTTCAGCGTGTTCACGCGGATGTAGTACTTCTCCACCGGCGTTCTGAGGGAAGCCATTATATCCTCCGCTTCCTCCCCAAAAAGGCGGCGGTAGTACTCCCTGAGCTCCTCTGGAAAGGCTTCCTCCGGTTTCATGGCGACACCTCAGAGGTCGAAGATTTCAAAGCGCTTCCCGAGGTCTATCAGTCTCAGAATCCCCTGCTTCAGTGCCCCGACGCTCCCGAAGTTCGCCTCGAACTGGAAGAGGTTTTCATCGCTCCCCTCGATTTTCTCGAGTATCTCGGTCGGGGAGACCCTTCCGTCGCGCCTCCAGTTGTACACGTCGCTGAGGAAGTTCTGGGCGCCGTATATGAAGCTCCTCGGAAATATCTCGATGAACAGGCCCACGAAGTTCTCGTTTACCCTTTCCTTTGGAACGGCGACGACGAAGTAGTAGCTCTCCGGCGTCGCGCCGACCTCTATCTGGGGCTTTACCTCGAAGGCCGGGTGGGGGTACTTCATTAGCCTCCACTCGCCGTCCAGGAAGATGTAGGCACCGAAGGCCTCCTCAACGTTCTCTACCCTGAAGCCCTCCTTCGGGAGCTCGAGCTTAAGCTCCTCGTTGAGGGTGAACATGCTCTCCCACATCTCGTTGAGGAACTCGTGAATCTCTCTCACGTTCATTTTTCTCACCAAAGATGGAAAAAGAAAGGCCCCTTAAAAACTTTCATCCGAGCATATCCCCGAGCATCCTGTTGAGCTCGCCCATTATGTCCGTTTGGACGGTTTCCTCGTAGCTGGCGAGTTTCACACTGTAGTGCTGATCCATGACGTTCAGGTCAAGGAATATATCCGCCCTGACCTTGCTGACCTCGCCGTTTTTGACGTGTATCTCCCAGACCTTCGGCAGGGAGTCCTCCTCGATGTAGGTTTCGACGTCGATGGTCGCGTAGCCCCCGGCCGGTATGAGTACCTGCTTTGTGGTCCTTCCGTAGCCAATCTTGATACCGTTGGCGTAGGCGTCGAAGCTCACGTTGCCCACGGGAATCGGGAACCTGTTGGGGTTGTAGAACTTCATGTGGGCTATGAGGAGGGCCTTTCCGTCATGTTCACCGGCCCAGTCGAAGGTCGTCTCAACCAGCGCCGGGCTCCTGACCAGTCCACCCGCGAGTTCCTTGCTCTCTGCGGTGAAGTTGAGGTACGCCAGCACGTTCTCACTTATCTCCTGCTGGATGTCAGCATCGATGGGTATCACCTTCAGGAGCTTCCCGTGAAGGGTTATGAGAACCGTACCCCGCTGTCCGTTATCGAGGTACCTTGCGAGGGAGCGAACGAGGTTGGGGTTGTCGATCGCCATAACCATGCTCACGTCGCTGCCGGTTGCGCTGTAGTCGAACCTCTCGACCCGTGCGATGGGTATTCCCGTGAACTCTATGGTCATGTTCTCTATCGAGGCGGGGACGAGGAGGGGCCTGTTGAGCTTTGCGTCTATCCATATCTCGGTCGTTTTCTCGTCCACGTAGCCCCACTGGGCGCTGATTGACGGGCTCAGCGTCGAGGCGGCGTAGACGACGTAACCGATCCACACGATGAAGGCCAGTGCCAGTCCGAGGATTATGTATCTGAGTTTCATTTTCCCACCATGTTCTTTCTTTCTTCAAAGGTCGTTTAAAGGTTTCCCGCTCACTTTTTCCGGCTCCTCATGTACGTGTAGAGCACCACCACAACCACAAGGGCCCCGATGGCTATCGCCAGGTTTCTGAGGTTGCTCTCGGTCTTCGTGTTCTCCCCCACGGTCATGACGACGGTTCTCTCGAAGACGTAGACGTTGTCGTCCCCCTGGTTGGGGTCGCCGACGGCCCTTATCCTCAATCCTATGCTGTAGTCCTTGGGTATCGCGTTCTTGTCTACCTTGAGGACTATCACGCCTTCCCCGACCGCCCCCGGGGCAAGGTCGCCGATGTAGTCAGTCCTCTTGTCGAGGCTGAAGGGCTGATCCGCCTTCACGACGCCCTCGATGAGAACGCTCGTGGCCTTCTCGCCGCCGGTGTTCTTCAGCTTGACGTAGACGTTAACGGTCTCCCCCTGGAGGGGCTCTGGGTCGAAGCGCACCTCCGCGACCTCTATGTTGGGCTTCGCCCCTATCATGACGGGAACCCTGAGTGTGAGGTTCTTCTCCATCCCGAGGTCGTTGGTGTAAGTCAGCAGCAGGGGTATCTCGTAGGTTCCCGAACTCGCGTTGTCGGCCACGTTCACCCTGAAGGAGCCCTGGGCAGAGTCGCCCTTTCCCAGGCTTCCGAGACCGAGCATCTGGTCGCCGCTCTCGCTGAAGGTGAAGGGCCACTTGAGCAGGGGCCTGACTATCACGGTCCTCGCCGTCCCTGTGCCAACGTTGTCTATCTTGAAGCTCACTTCCACGTTGTCGGTGCCGGGGAGAACCTTGCTCGGGGACGTGGATGCCTTCGAGAGTATCAGCTTTACTCTTCCCGTTATCTCGATTCCCACGAGCCTCTCATCGGTCACCTCACTCTCGTCCGGCTCGCTCACGTACTTCAGCTCGATCCTCATTGGGTAGATGCCGTTGGCGAGCCTGTCGTTCGCCTTCACTGTGAACTCGAGGGTGACGTTCTCCCCCGGCATCAGCTCCGCCGCGTACTTCACGTTGTCCTCTCCAATGGGCAGGAATGCCTCGATGTTCTCCTTTGCCAGCTGGTGCATCAGTCCGTTGAGGTAGTCCTGGAGGTTCTGGCTCAGACCCTCCGCACCCTGCACCGGAAGCTGAGAGAGGCTTGAGAGGTCGACGTTGCCCACCGCTCCCGGCACGAGCACCTGGTAGGAGCTTATTTTGAGGCTAACGGCCTTGACGGGCTCAGCTCCGGCGTTAACAAGGGTGAAGCGCACACGGAAGGTGTCGCCGGGGCTTATCTCCCTGGGTTCTGTTTCGACGTCCGTTATCTCAACGAATCCCTCCCGCCCCTTCTTGACGGTGAGGGCGATGAAATTGTAGCTCTGAACCATCCTCATGTTCGCCCCCATACCCGTGAAGTACACAACGCCGACGTAGAGCGGGTAGGTTCCAACGTTTGCGTTCGGGTTTATTTTTATCCTGAACGTCAGTGTGACGTTCTCCTTGCCCTCCAGGTATTCAATGTACTGTGCCGCGCTCCCCTCGGGGTAAAAGACGCTCTGGGAGAGGCCGCTCTGACTCAGTGCCATTGACACAGCGCTCGCTATTGAGGAACTGCCGTTGAAGCTCATGGGTGTGGGGGTAACGAAGACGTTGAGGTAGCGTACCTTCTGGGCTCCTTCGTTCTTCAGGTGAACTTTGACGGTGACGGTCTCCCCGGGCTGCACCGTCGGCGGAACCTCCACATTGCTTATGACGAGACCCGGGAGCGTCGCGGCCCTCCACTCTGCGGGCCCGCTCACACTGAGCCTCACGCCGTTTGGATATATCTCGTTTACTGTGATGTACGTTTTCTGTCCGTCCACATCGACCTCCACGGTCTCTCCTTCCCTGACCGGTGTGATGTCGGGGTACGTGACCTCCATCAGGACGTCATCCTCTTTTATCCCGAGCTCCGGGTGCGTCTGAATGGTCCGCACCACGGCGTCCGCCAGCTCCCGTGGGGGGGCAGTGTTGAGCCACTGGTAGAAGCCGTAGGCGTTGGCCAGGAGGCAGGCGTTGAAGGCTGGCGTGTTGTTGATGTACTCCTCACACTCGCTCATGTCGTACCCCTGAGTTTCAGCCAGTGCCACTAGGAACGCGGGATTTAGAAGCAGGAACTGTATCTTCTGGGGGTTGGGCACGAGCATGGTCTTGTACTCGGCGTTCAGTATCTTTCCTTCCTTCATTATAATCAACATGGCGTAGTACTCGCCGTTTCCGTAGTCTTTCTGTGTATCGGTGAGGGTTATCATCAGTGGGCCGAGGAGCACCGCCTCCCCTTTGCTCAGGTATCCCTCGAAGAGGGGACTGCCGGTTTCGGAGGCGGAGACGCTTCCGGCAATCCCTCCGAAGGTTCCCGTGATGAGCAGTATGACAAGCAGGATTCCGTGCTTTTTCATCTGGAATCACCTCCGATTTTTCTACCGTAGAATATCTGAAGCAGCGCGGGCGTGACGAGGTAAGCGGCCATCATAGAGGCGAATATTCCGAAGGCAAGGGTTACCCCGAAGTCGTGTATGGTAGGAAGCTCGCCCGCGAGGAGCGCCAGAAATCCTCCAGCGGTCGTCAGCGCGCCGGCGAGAATGCCCGGCCCGACGCTTCCCACTGCCGTGACTATCGGCCGCGGGTTGCCCTCGTTCATCTCCTCCAGGAAGCGGTGGGTGAGGTGCATGCCGTAATCGACGCCCAGGCCGACTATCATTGATATAACCCCCGCGAGGCTCTGGGTGAATGGAATGCCCGCGAGCCCCATGAAGCCCACGGTCCAGAGCGCCCCGAGGAACATGGGGGTTATCATTGCCAGGGCCACCCGGATTCTCCTGAAGAGGAGCATGACGATGAGGACGACGAAGACCGTTCCGTAGGTGGAGATGCGGTTTATCTCAACGCTGGTGAGCTGGTCGAGGACGTAGTTCAGATACAGATCGCCGGTCAGGGCCAGCCTCACTCCTGGCGGAAACTCCGTCCCCTGGGCCATCGCGGTCTCATCCTCGAAATAGCGCATTATCTTCCTGAACTCGTCCATACTCGCACCGCCGAAGTCCCCCGTGAACTTGATAACCGCCATTGAGTAGTCCGATGAGACCAGCCCGGACCCCTGGTATGAGGCCAGTACCGCCTTTATCTTTTCGCCGTCGTTTGGGATGTATCCGTACTGCCTGTAAACGACGTCGGCCAGGCTCTCGGAGCTGAAAACCCCGTTGTAGTAGGAGTCCGCCTTCACCTGATTCTCGAAGCGGTACATGGCCCTCACGATGGCGGGATTCCTAACGTCGTCCGCCCTCACCAGTACGTACAGCTCGTCCTGGCCCCCAAACTCGGTTCTCACGTCCATGATTGCCTCTATCTCGGGCATTCCGGGGGGAACGAACTTCTCCAGCCTCACCTCTGTTGTAACCTGGGTCACGCCGTAGGCGAAGATTAGGGTGACCATAAAAACCGCCCCGAGAAACGCGTGGGGCTTTGCCTTTATCGCCTTCCCGAGGGAGTGGAAGGCGCTCCCGATGAATCCCGCGCTGGAGCGTACCTCGGGGGGAACGTAGTGTCCCCTCAGCTTCCTCATAACGTCCTCCTCCAGAATTATGACCGCGGGGGTTATCACAACTGCGTTGAGGGCCGCCAGGCTCAGACCGAGGATGAGCGTGGTTGCGAGGTTGTGGAGCATGGGGAGGGTTGAGAGGTACATGGCGGCGAAGCCCGCTATTGTCGTGAGCGCCGCGCCGAGGAGTGCCTTCCCGGTCTCTGCGACCGCCTCCGCCGCGGCCTCTTCGATGTCCCTGCCGCTGCGCCTCTCCTCGTAGTAGCGGTTCGTGACGTGGATGCCGTAGTCTATTCCCATACCGATGAGCATCGCGCCTATCGTGGTCGTCGCCAGGTCAAGGGGAATTCCAGCCAGCCCCATGAACCCGAGCGTCATGGCCACCCCGAAGACGAGGGGAATGAGGGGGATGGCGGCTTTTACAGGGGAGCGGTAGAAGTAGAGCAGGAGCGCGATGACGAGGATGAAGGATATGGCCATGGTCTTGTTGAGGTCGCTCTGGAGGAGCTGGAGGATGCGGTAGGTTACGCCTATGTTCCCGGTCTGGATTATCTCGACGTTCCTTGGAAACTTGACGCTCTCCATGTCCTCCTGGATTCCCTCGTACACCCTCACGAGCGTCTCCGTCTTCTTCTCCCTGCTTATCGTGACGAGTATCATCGTCATCGTGTAGTCCCTGCTGACCAGGGAGTACCTCTGCTCGGGTGGGAGCATGTCGAGGACGAACCTGGCTTCCTCTTCCGTCCGGGGAAGCCTGCCGAGGACCTGCATGTACACGTCGGCTATGCTCATCGTGTCAGTTACGTACTCCCTTTCCCTGAGCCGCTGCTCCAGCTCGTAAACTGCCTCTATAACCCCCGGATCGCGGATGTCGTAAACGCCGCCCGGTTCGATTGAGTCTATCTTCACCACAATTATCGTGCTGTCGCCGCTCTGGAACTCGTTCTGCAGGGCGTTGTAGTCGTCTATGGCCGGGTTGCCCTCGGGGAGCATTGAGCTGAGGTCGCTCTCAAAGCGGAGCTGGCTCATTCCGTAGATGGAGACGACTAGCAGAAACAGTGCTATCAGCGCGAAGGCAACCCTGTACCTGACTATGACCCTCGCCGCCCCCCTGAGCACGTCCATGAGCTTACCTCCAAACTTTCGGAAACTTCCGAAAGTTTTAAATATGTGGAACTTAAAAACCTTTTGTCAGAGGCGACGGATTAAATTGAGGTGTGGGCGATGGGTATCGAGGAGGCCAAGAGGATAGTCATGGAGCACTTTGCCGGGGCCGCGAGACGCTTCGGCTTCAACGAGCTTTACGGGTACATATACGGGGTTCTCTTCCTTGCGAGCGAACCGATGAGCCTGGGTGAAATCGCCGAAACCACCGGGTACTCGCTCTCCCACGTGAGCACCGCCCTCAAGTTCATGGAGCGCATAGGGCTCGTGGTTAGGATAAAGAAGCCCGGCGATAAGAAGGCATACTACAGGGCCACCAAGCTCCTGAAGGAGTGGCGCCAGGCCGCATACTACGGGAAGATAATGGAGGACATCCAGCAGACGAGGGCAAACCTAGAAAGGGCTTTGCGGGAGCTCGAGGGCGAGGAAGGCGAGGAGGCCGAGTCGATACGCCAGAGCATAGCACTTGCAATGGAGAGGAACGCCCTCGCCGGAAGGATTCTTAGGTTCCTCATTGAGCACAAGGACGAGGAGGTTCTTGAGAGGCTCCTCGATTGCCTCGAATCGGGTGAAGAGCGGTAGCTTTAAAACCGGCGGTCTGTACTCCAGACGGGTGGAATAATGGGGTTCGTTTCATCTCTCCTCTGGGCGTTCTGGTACATACTGCCGGCCTACGTTGCCAACGCCTCCCCCGTGCTCGTAGGAGGAGGGCGGCCCATAGACGGCGGCAGACACTGGAGGGACGGCCGAAGGGTGTTCGGGGATGGAAAGACCTGGCGCGGCCTCATCGGTGGGGTTTCCATCGGAACCCTCACGGGACTCGTTCAGTACTTCATCACCCCCGGCTTCTACGGGGCCCTCAAAACCGCCCTCATGCTTGCTTTTCTGCTCTCGTTCGGTGCCCTTCTCGGTGACCTCGTGGGGAGCTTCTTCAAGAGGCGCGCGAACCTCCCGCGCGGGGCCCCGGCCATAGGCCTCGACCAGCTCGGCTTTCTCATAGCCGCCCTGGCCCTCGCGTATCCAGTTAAAACCCTCGACTCGGGCCAGATAATATTCCTCCTCGTCGTCTCGCCGTTCATCCACTGGGGGGCCAACTACTTCGCCTACAGGATGGGCTGGAAGAGCGTGCCGTGGTAGCGGAACCGTCCAGCAACCCTTTTTAACCCCCCGTCCAACTTTTCCCGGTGGTGTGAATGAGGGTCACGGTCAGGTATTTTGCCCGCTACCGCTCCCTCGTCGGGAAGGGCGAGGAGGAGCTTGAGGTTCCCGATGGGATAACGGTTCTCGAACTCATCGAACTGCTGAAGGAGAGGCATCCCGTTCTCAGGAACGAGGTCTTCGCGGAGGAGGACGACCTCGCTGACGTCAACGTCTCCCGCAACGGCCGCTACGTCCGCTTCGATGAGGTGTTGAGGGACGGCGATACCGTGGCGATATTCCCCCCGGTGAGCGGTGGTTGATATGCTGAGCGGAAAGGAGATAGAGCGCTACGACAGGCAGATTATGATCTTCGGGCCTGAGGGTCAGGAGAAGCTGAAGGGTTCGAAGGTGGCCGTAGTCGGTGTCGGCGGCCTCGGAAGCCCCGTTGCCTACTACCTCGCCGCCGCGGGGATAGGGAGACTCCTCCTCATAGACGAGCAGGAGCCCGAGCTCAGCAACCTCAACAGGCAGATACTCCACTGGGAGGAAGACATCGGAAGGAATCCGAAGCCCATCTCGGCGAAGTGGAAGCTGGAGCGCTTCAACTCCGACATCGAGATCGAGACGTTCGTCGGCAGGCTGAGCGAGGAGAACATCGATGGGGTCCTTGAGGGCGTGGATGTGGTAGTTGACTGCCTCGACAACTTTGAGACGCGCTTCCTGCTCGATGACTACGCCCGGCGGAATCGCGTGCCCCTCGTTCACGGTGCAGTGGAGGGTACCTTCGGCCAGGTCACGACAGTGGTGCCCGGCGTCACCAAGAGCCTGCGCGAAATCTTTCCGAGGGTAGTGAAAAAAGAGGGGAAGTTCCCCATCCTGGGGGCAACGGCCGGAGTCGTTGGCTCGATTCAGGCGATGGAGGTCGTGAAGCTCCTCACAGGCATCGGTGAGCCCCTGCTGAACAAACTCCTCATAGTTGACCTCGCCTTCAACACCTTCGACGTCGTTGAGCTCAGGTAGAGGGCTCCCTTACATTCCTCTTCTCGTTTATTGAGTCTATCTCGAACGTCTCATTCCACTTTCCGTCCTGCTTTATCGTCATTTTACCGAGGGTCGGGTCATCAACGTTCGTCTCGGAACTAACGCTGAAGCTCAGCCTGCCCCCGATGAGCCTTCCGTCGCTGAACCAGAGCTCCAGCCGACCGTCCTTCACATATACAACGGTGTCGGGTGACGCCGCGAAGTAAACCGTCGCGAGGGGCTTGAGCCTGTAGTCCGGGATGCGGTAGATCAGCTTCGTGACGGCCCCGGTCTCGACTGAATCCGGCTTCTCCCTCAGGTATTCCCGGGCGAGGCCGACTATGCTGTACCTCCATAGGATATCGCTCGCGTCACTGTCTTCCGTCCTCACCCAGCCGACGATGGTCTGGATGTAGGTGACGTTTTCAACGACGATCCTCGATGTGTTGGTCCTCGCCCCGTCGGGCAGGCTGACGGTCGTCGAGTTTATCCAGGCGCTCCATGACTCAAAGTCCATGTATCCCCTCTCGAGTATGCGGAGGGTCACGTTGTCCCCCTGGGAGGTGCCGTTCCCCTCGATCGTCACGAGCATTTCGAGGCTGGCGTTGCTTGTGTATGTGAACTGCTGAATCCTGGAGACCTCTTGGAGCAGGGCGTTTACATCCGGCCCCGCGGGGGTTTCGGTCGCGGTCTGGCTCGGCGTCGTGGTGGTCTGCTGGGTGGTGGTTGTGGTTGGAGCGGTGCCCTCGCTTTCTGTCGTGGTGCTTGGGGTCACGCCTGAGCCGCCTCCTCCGAGACAGCCCGCCATCGCGCCGGCCAGAAGGATCACGATGAGAAGGAACGCGTACCTCTTCATATCCTCCACCTGGAGGGGCTGGGGTTGGAACCACTTAAACCTTTCCACCGCGCGGTTTTTAATCTCCACGGCCTATACACGAGGGGGATCGATATGAAGGTGAGGCTCACTGAGGAACCCTTCGACCTGAACACGGCATTGAGATACCTGCTCGTTCCCGAGGCAGGTGGCTACGTGTTTTTCCTGGGCAAGGTGCGGAGCGAGAGCCACGGGAGGCGCGTCAGGAAGCTCGTATACGAGGCCTATCCTGAGATGGCGCAGGCTGAGATGGAGCGGATAAGAAACGAGGCCCTCGAGAGGTTCCCCATCCTTGACATGCTTATATGGCACCGCTACGGGGAGCTTGAGGTCGGCCAGGATACGATACTCATCATAGCCAGCGGGAGGCACAGGAAGGAGGCGTTTGAAGCGTGTGAGTGGGCCATAGACGAGGTGAAGAAGCGCGTGCCGGTGTGGAAGAGGGAGGTGACCGACGAGGGTGAGTTCTGGATAGAGGGGGACAGGACGGTTCCCCTGAGGTGACGGGGAAATTTTCCATTTTTTGCAAACTACTTTTAGTAGTGTGCAAAATCGGAATAGAAAAAGTATATATATGATCCTCCCTATTCTCCCATGGTGATGTCCGGTGGAGAAGGTGGCTTACGATACCGCTCATTCCTTTGGTATAGACCTATCCCCGAGGGTAACGTCGATGGCAAAGCCCCCCTGGAGCAACAGGCCCCACAACGGCAGGCTCGAGAGGCTCATACTCCAGCTCGGTGCGGGCAGGGGCAGGTTCTCCGAAGTGACCGGAATCCCCCGCTCGATTGGGTGCATAGGGAACAACTCTTTTATCCTCCGCAGGGACCCCCTGAGCGTTGAGCGCGTCAGGGAGCTTATCAGGGAGTTTCTGGAGGTCGGTGGAAGCGAGCTCTGGCTGACCAACTACGACAGCGTTGGCTACCTCCTTTCAACGGCCGCGTACGCCGTGGATATAGGCGTTCCGGAGGTTTACGCGGTTGTCCTTCTTGATGACCTTGACGAGGTAAAACCAGTGGACGGTGTCCGCTTCATCGCCGAGCTTGAGTACTCCCCCGAGAACATCCAGCGGCTTGAGGCCCACAGCTGGCTCCATGGGGCCCTGATTATGGTCAAGGGATCGGACCTGGATGAGCTTAGGGGCCTCAAGACCACCTTCGCAGGTGAGATATACATAGACGTCCTGTACCCGGGCTCCGCGAGGAGGCTCGACTTCAACGTCATTGAGCTGAAGCGCATACTCAACCCGACCACCGAGAGATACCACGACTGCCTGGCGGGAACCCTCGCGATAACGGCCGACGGCTACGCCCTCCCATGTCCGCTCCTCAGGAACAACGTGGTGGCGGATGTTAGGGAGGTTGGGATCAAGAAGGTGCTCCGGAAGAGGCGCCTCAAGGAGTTCTGGAGGATGACGAAAGATAAGATCGGGGCCTGCAGCACGTGCCCCTTCAAATACATCTGCCACGACTGCAGGGCCCTCGAGTACCAGGCCACCGGTGAGATAGACGGCATAGAGTACTGTCAGATAGTCCTCTGACGTCAGAATTCCAGGATGGAGCGGTATCCGCTCCCGTCTTCTTTAACCATCCTTGAATACCTGTCCCTCAGGTTGCTGTCGTTGAGTTCCTTGAAGATGGGGTCGATGTACTCGATGAGGAGCTTCTCCACGTAGCCGCTGAACTCCAGTATCTTGCTTCCCAGGTCTTCCTTTGACGAGAAGAACCATTCCAGCAGGTATCCGTATCCTGGCAGGACGCCGACGGTTATCTCGTACTCCTTGAACTTCTCGAGGATTACCTCGTCGAAGTCCTTCGCCAGCCCTATAACCGCCCTGTCGTGAACGTTCACGTCCACCAGGGGAACGAACCCCCTGATGATGCCTTCCTCCTGGAGCCTGTTTATCATGTATCTAACCGTCGGGCGGCTCTTTCCAAGCCTTCGGGCTATATCTGTTATTGGGGTTCGGGCGTCCCACTTCAGGATGTCCATGAGAACCGCATAATCGTAGCTCAGGTACCAGTCTCCAAAGTTGTCGTCCCCGCTGTAGGGATACGCCCTCACCTCGTAGTACTCGTAGTCGTCCGAGTACTTCGAGAGCATCTCCCCGATGAGCTTCCTCTGCTTGTCGGGGATGTTGAAAACGATGGAGAATCCGTTCTTGAACCCGAAGGCGGGATTTGCGTAGCTTATGAAGGGATTCTTCATGAGCTTATATGCGACTTCCATGATCTTGTCCGACGGTACGCTCAGAAACGTTATGAAGCTCCTCAATCCAATCTTCTTTATGTTGTAAGAAGCGCTCACGGTCAGGTATTTCCCGTAATACTTGTCGTAGAGCCTCTTGAGCCGATAGTAGTCTATCCCCTCGCTCTCGGCTATCTTTTTCAGACTCTCCGTGGGGTACCTGTCGAGGATTTCAACCAGGAACTCCAGTTCAGACATGACCGGTTCGGTCATTTTACTCACCATTTCATCGGACGAGAAAAGGTTATATCGGTCGGGATATTAAATCCTTCCGGTGGTGACCATGGTAAAGATAGAGGTCGTTGACATCGAAAAGCCGGAGGGCGTCGAGGCCATAATCGGACAGGGCAACTTCTCCATATTCACCGTGGATGACCTCGCCAAGACCCTTCTGACGACGGTTCCGGGCATAAAGTTCGGGATTGCGATGAATGAGGCGAAACCCCAGCTGACGCGCTTCAGCGGCAACGACGAGGAGCTGGAGAAGCTCGCGGCAAAGAACGCCCTCAGGATCGGGGCGGGCCACGTCTTCGTCGTGCTCATGCGCAACGCTTTCCCGATAAACGTTCTCAACGCCGTTAAGAACCACCCCGCGGTGGTTATGGTCTACGGGGCCAGTGAGAACCCGCTCCAGGTCATAGTCGCCGAGACGGACCTGGGACGGAGCGTCCTGGGAGTCGTGGACGGCAAGGCCGCCAACAGGATAGAGGACGAGGAGCTCAAGAGGGAGCGCAGGGAACTCGTGGAGAAGATAGGCTACCGGATCGACTGAAGAACCGGCAACCTTTTTTACCCACCTTCCCCCTTCTCCTTCGGTGATGGTATGAGGCTGGCTTTTATCACTTCTAACCCCGGAAAGGTTGAGGAAGCGAGGAAGTACTTCAGGCCCCTCGGCGTTGAGGTTTACCAGCTCAAATTCGAGTACCCGGAGATACAGGCGGATACGCTCGAGGAGGTTGCTGAGTACGGCCTCAGATGGCTCGCCGAGAGAATAGACGGCCCGTTCTTCCTCGATGATTCCGGACTGTTCATCGACGCCCTCAAGGGCTTCCCCGGTGTGTACTCGGCCTACGTGTATAGAACCCTTGGAATAGACGGCATCCTGAGGCTCATGGCGGGCGTTGAGGACAGAAAAGCGCACTTCAGGAGCGTCATCGCCTACTGGGACGGTGAGGTTCACCTGTTCACGGGCCGCGTCGATGGGGAGATAACCCGGGAGAAGCGTGGGACCGGCGGCTTCGGCTTTGACCCGATATTCATGCCTCAGGGATTCGACAGAACTTTTGCCGAAATGACAACTAAGGAGAAGAACGATATATCACATCGTGGAAGGGCTTTAAAAGCCTTCTCAGAGTGGCTAAAGGAAAACCTTAAATAAGCCTCATGTTCCAAAGTTAACAGTAATAATTGAATGAATGACGAAGGGGGTTGCGATGGTAAACACTCTTGATGCCACCGATTTGAGGCTGTTGAAGGAACTCAAGGAGAACGCGAGGGAGAACATAGCCTCGCTCAGCAAGAAGCTCGGCATACCCCGAACCACCGTCCACTACCGCATCAAGAAGCTGGTGGAGGAGGGCGTGATAGAGAAGTTCACAGTCAAGCCCGACTACAAAAAGCTCGACCTCGGAACCACCGCGTTCATCCTCGCCCGCTACGAACCGGACTCAGGCTTAAGCCAGCGCGAGGTTGCTGAGAGGATAGCGGCTCTTGAGGGAGTTTACGAAGTCCACATAATAGCCGGTGAGTGGGACCTCCTCATAAAGGTCCGCGCTCCAAGCTCCGAGGAGGTCGGAAAGATAGTCGTGGACCGGTTAAGGGAGATAAAAGGGGTTGGCCAGACGGTTACGATGGTGTCATTCGTGACCGTCAAGGAGGAGCTTTAGTCCCATCGGGCGATGATCGGCGTTCTCCTTTCTGATTTATGATGATGCGAGGAACGGTGAGCCCGGCGAGTGCCTTCGTCACATGACGCAGCACTCGTAGATTATCTCGACCTCCCTCACGCTCTTCGCCCATTCGATGACCTTCCTCGGCGGGTTCGTCAGCCTGTCAACGCCGGCTAGAATCGCTCCCCTGTCGAAGTCAACCCGCCACCTGCCCAGCGGCCGCATGCAGCCTATGCTTATCTCACCGTCGAAGCGCTCCCTCGCGTATTTCACGACCTTCAGGCTCTCCTCCACTGACGGCTTTGGAACTTTCTCCATCTCCGTCCCCTTTGTCGGGATCAGAACGTCCAGCACGAGGACTTCTATCGGATACTCCATCAGCAGGTCTATGGCCCGGTACTCCCAGCCAATCCTTCCAAAGTCGAGGCCTATCGTTATGTGAGGCGCCACGCGGATTCTGTTTTCTGTCAGGAGCTCGACTATCCGTAGGTAGTCTTCAACGGTCTTGTCTATTCTGTAAACGCGCCTTATGACGTCGTCATCGCCCACGAAGTCGAGGGAGACGACATCGACGTACCTGACCCACTCCAGGTCGCTCTCGTCTATGAACCCCACGTGGGCGTTGAGCTTGAGGCTCGTTCTTCGCTTTATCTCCCTCAGCTCATTAGCGTACTTGTCAATCGGTACCTTCAGGCGGGAGTCCATACCGCCGCTCAGCAGGCAGCCCAAACCTCCGGAGCGCTCAAGGTTGAGGCAGAAGTCAAGGAGCTCCCTCTTCCTGGGCTTTTTCATCCCCTCGAGGTAGTGCCTCCCGCAGTGGGCGCAGTTCAGCGCGCAGTAGTTACCGGTGAGAGAGATAGAAGGGAATTTGATACCGGGAATGTAGATTTTGAGTTTCTTTCTTTCCACCATTTTAATCACCTTGCAGAACTGGGGATCGTAGGGGGCGAGAGCCCCCTCCGGTGTTTAAAAAAGAAGGAAGGGTCTGGGAAACGTAGTTTCCCGGTTTACGTGGGGCGAAGCCCCACGTTCGGGGGGAGGGGGTTAGCAAGGACGTGGGGGGTGAAACCCCCCGGCCCTGCGAGGGGAATTTTATTCCAGGGATGTAGATTTTGAGCTTTTTTCGTTCTGTCATCTAGCTCACCTTGTCAGGATGTCAATGGAGAAAAGTGAAAATAAGCTAAAACCCTTCCGGGACAAAAATGGGAAAGGGTCACTCCTTCTTGGCCTCTCCCTGGTTCTTGAACAGCGGCCACCAGGCCTTCTCGCCGAAGAGGCTCATGAAGGCGGGGCCTATGAAGTACACCGCCATCGTTGCCGTCAGCAGGACTCCAGCGGCTAGCGCAAATCCCATTTCCCTCGTTCCCCACGTGCTGCTGAACATCAGCGCGCCGTAGGTGCTCGCCAGGACCACGGCAAGGCCTATTACAAGGGTGTCCATTGTTCCGGCCGCCACGACGAGGGCGTCTTTCGGCGAGCGGCGCTCGAACTCATCTCTAGCCTTGACGAGGTAGAAGCTGTTGTAGTCTATGCCGACTCCCATGAGCACGACGAAGACCATGAGCGGCAGGAACCACATGACCTGCTGGTCAAAGACCCTGCCGAAGAGCCACGTTGAGACCCAGATGCTCGTCATGACGCCGAGGAATATGGTCATCATCGTCGAGACGACCGCCGGCATTCCCTTGAGTGTCGGTATCAGCGAGAGGAACATCAGCACGAGGGCCACTGGAATTATCCTGTGCCAGAAGATGTCGTTGATCCTGTCGGTGAGGTCCATTGAGAGCGCCGCTCCCCCGCCGACGAGTCCTTCCTTAATCTTGCCTTCCTTCTCAAGCTCTGCAATGTAGCTTCTCAGCGCCTTGACGAGCTCCTTGGCCCTGTCGTCTGTCGGTTTGTAGACCGGGTCTATCTGAATCATCACCTTGTTGCCGCTGCTTGAGATGAACCTGTCTCCTCCGAGTGCCTTGACCGCTGACAGCGTCAGGTTGCTCACTGGCTCGCCGTAGGGCCTGGTCGGGGAGTATACTGCCTTAACACCTTCCATCGTCGTTATGTGGGAGGTTATCTCGTCTATCACCTTGAGGTCTTCGTCCGTTACGTTGTGGCCGAGGTCGATTATGACGTAGTTCGGGGATGTTATGGCCGCTCCGAGCTTCTCCTGGCTCAGTTGCATGAAGGTGAGGGTCTCGCTTCCCTCCGGCAGGAAGAGGCTCATGTCGTGGGTTCCCTCGAAGTTGAAGAACGTGTACGTTGCCGGAACCGCTATTAGGAGTCCTATGAGCAGGACGACCTTGGCGTGGTTGACGACCCACTCGGCTATTCTGCTCCTCTCGTGGACGTCGAGCGTCTCAACGTGCTTTATGTGCCTCGGCCACCAGAATATCGCCTTGTCGCCTATGAGGGCCGTTATTGCCGGTATGAACGTCAGGCTGGCGAGGAGCACAGCTATGACCGCCAGCGGGATTACCATTCCCATCTGCTGGAATATCGGGAACTCCCAGGCCAGGACGAAGCTCGCGAAGGCTATGATGTCCGTGAATGCGCTCGCCAGGACGGCATCCTTAGCCCTCTTGAGGGCCTCTGCGACGGCCTTCTCGTGCTCATAGCCCTCGGCTATGTACTCCTTGAAGCGGTGGACGTAGTAGGTCGAGTAATCAATTCCAAGACCGAGGGCGGTCGTTATGGTGAGCATCTGGGCCCAGCTTCCGATGTTGAGGATTCCGCCCTTCGTGAGCAGGTACGCTATTCCGAGGGCCGTAAGCGCAGAGGTTGCGACGCCCGTGAAGGGCAGTAACGTCGCCAGGAGGGCCCCTCCCATGAGTATGAACAGCACGACGAGGGCACCTATGATGCTCGCCTGGCTGGTCTTCTGGTTATCACTCCGGCCGTACGCGGTCATCTCGTGCGACTGGACGGGGGTTCCTCCGAGGGCCCCGAAGGCGTCAGGGAAGTACTTTCCGAACTCCTCGAGGGCTATTTCCTTGACCCTGGTGGCGTTCTGGGCGTAGTAGAGGTACGGGTCTGTATCGGGGCCGGGCTCTCCCAGCGGTATGAACGTTATGAGAACCGTGGTGTTGTCCTCGCTCTTGAGCATACTGAGGTAAGTTCCTGCCTTCTCCTTGACAACCGGCCAGAGCTCCTCCGCGAGGGGCTTGACGTCCTCCCTCGTTATCGCGCTGGGGTTGTCTTTGAAGCGGAAGGCTATCTCAGCCAGCAGGGTCTCGTTGAACTTCAGCTCGACTCCGTAGGGGTTGTCCTTCGCGTAGCTCGATATAGTCGAGAGGACTGTCTTCTTCACAAGGCTCTCGATTTCCTCCTCGCTCAGCGGGTAGTTCTCTATGACCTGCTCGATGAGGGCCTCCATTGTTTCTTTGAACTCCTCGGGCATCTCCTGCTCTCCGGACTGCTCTCCTATTCCCTTGAGGAAGAGCTCCTTTGCGAGCTCCTTTGGATCGGCTCCCTCATAGAGGGCCCTGACGAGGCTCTCAGTTTCGTCGGTTTTCTGCGGCACCATGGCAAGGACGACTGAGACCGTGGCGTCCTCAAGCCTCTCCCCGCTTATTATTCCCTGCGGGTCCTTCGCAACCTCCTCAACGAGTGCCTCCGCAACGGCCTCGGGGTTCGGGGCGAGGTTTTCCATCATCTGGGCTATCTGGCCCTTGAGAATGCTCTTGGTGAGGGCGTCTATAACGGCCTCATTACCCTTACTGTCGTACAGCTGGAAGAGAACCTCTTTGGGGAGTTCAAGGCCAGTATTCGCGACCATGCCGTACACGAGTTCGACCGTGGTGTTCCTGAGGAGCTCATCATTCGAGAGGAGCGTACCTTTGCAGTAGGGGTCTGCGGACACAACGGTCTGGGCTATGACGGGGACGATTGCTTTCTGGTTCTCAGGAACCTGGCTCTCAAGGGCGTTCTGAAGGGCCAGGACTTTCTCCTGAGTGGTCATGTTCGGGTTCTGAGCGCATATCTGGAGGTATGCCCCGTCGGCGGCCCTGAGAAGAGTGGCAGTTGAATTGAGCTGAGTGTAGAGGGCCGTCATGTTGGCCTTGAGGGCCAGATACGCCCCCGCGGTTTCAACGAGGCTTCCTCTTACCATTTCGGTTGTGTTCTTCAGAAGGAGCGTCTGGCTCAGAACCATTCCGTAGCCGTCGTTGACGCCCTTAACGGTTTCATAAAGAATGCCCGTGACGTTAGCAGTCATCCTCGTGATGTTCAGCGTGAGGTTGTAGTCCATGTCCCAGAGCATGTCGAGGGCGTCGTAGTAGGAGGTTACGTTCGTGGCGTACCTGCCTTCAACGCGGTCCTTAAACGCGTAGTAGGCCTTCCTCGCGTTCTCGTCGTTGACGCTGATGTTAGTTACTATCAGATACGTCATGTTCTCGTTCTGGGCTCCGGTGAACTCCTCGCTCATGATGTCCTGAACTTTGATGGACTCTATGTTGTGCGACACCATCTGCTCGGTGCTGTAGTCGGTCAGCTCACCGATCTTTCCTGCTAAAGGGGCCAGAACCACGATGAGCACGACCCATATCGCCAGCACCGCCTTGGGGTGCCTTGCTATCCAGTCGTTCCAGGCCATTACCACCACCTCAAACCTTTTAAGGAGGTCAGCATAATATATTCAAAGGAAACATATCGACAAATATGTTTGAGACAAACATATCTTATAAACCTTTTGAGGTGGTGTCATGGCTGCTCCGTCCATGCGGGAGATGTTCCTGGCCCCCATCAGGCACCTCATACTCGTCATAGTGGGGTTCAAGGGCGAGGCGCACGGGTATGAAATTCTCAAGGAGATCGAGAAGATAAGCCAGGGCACGTGGAAGCCGAGCCACGGCAACCTCTACAATATGCTGGGCAAAATGGTTGAGGAGGGCCTCCTCGAGCCGAAGGAGGAGTATCATGGAAGGCGGAAACTCGTCAAGTACACGCTAACCGAAAAGGGGTGGGACTACCTCAGGGAGGCAAATGAGCTTGCCCTCCAGTCATTATATATATCAATTCAGTACCATGAGGCGCTGAGGAAAAAGCTCATCGAGAAGGGCTATCGCAGGGAGATAGCCGTTGAGGTCGTTGAGGAGTACCTGAGCGTCCTGGACGAGATATGCGAGCTCCTCGACGAAAAGAGAAAGCGGCTCCGGAAGAGGCTGGAGGAACTCAACGCTTCTCGGGGCACTCCATCGTGAGGAGGAAATGGATGTAGAATATCTTCCCAACGATGGCCAGTACGGTAAAGGAGCCAAGTATCGGGGCCGCCAGAACTGCCAGAAGCCACGTTACCTCGCCTGCCTTGGCGAGGGCAGGCAGGAATGGTATGGCCGCCATGAGGAACAGCACGATCGAGTTCAGCCTCGACATCCAGAGGCTCATCTTCAGCCCCTTAATCTTCCAGAGCACGCTGTTCCTTATCCCGACCGCGAGGTAGTTGATTCCCGCTCCAACGAGCGCCACCACGGAAGTTATCACGAACTCCGGCGGGCCGAAGGGGAAGATGTTCTTTACCACCGCGGAGTAGGTGTAGAAGGCTGAGGCCAGCATAAGAACCCACGAGAGCGCCCTGAGGAGATACGCTATCGTGAAGCGCTTCACCGCCCACCTTCCGAGCCTTCGGCTCACGAGCTCGGTCATTCCGATGTAGTACAGAACCGTGGAGGCACCGAGGCAGGCTATCGAGGCGTTGTAGGATTTGGAAGCCAGAGCCGCCGCGGACAGGAGGAATAGCTCGGCCAGAATGAGGAACGGCCTGGGCCTTATGAGCTTCTCGGGGTCAAACTCCATCTGCTCCACCAAAATTCCAAAATTAAGGAAAAGGAATCAGAGGAACGGGTTGCGGAACTTCCTGCCCGGATAGACAGCTATGCCCTCAAGCTCCTCCTCTATGCGTATGAGCTGGTTGTACTTGGCGTTCCTGTCGCTCCTCGCTGGGGCGCCCGTCTTTATCTGGCCGGCGTTGAGGGCAACGGCGAGGTCGGCTATGGTTGAATCCTCGGTCTCTCCGGAGCGGTGGGAGACGACAACGCCGTAGCCGGCCCTGAAGGACGTGTAGGCCGCATCGATGGCCTCGCTGAGGGTTCCAATCTGGTTCACCTTGAGGAGAAGCGCGTTGGCGGCGCCCATTTCGATGCCCTTCCTTATCCTCTTCGGGTTGGTGACGAAGAGGTCGTCGCCAACTATCTGTATCTTGTCTCCGAGTTCCCTGGTTATCATGACGAAGCCTTCCCAGTCCTCCTCGTGGAACGGGTCCTCAATGGAGACTATCGGGTAGGCCGAGACCAGCTCGCGGTAGAGCTCGAGAAGCTCGCCCCTGTCGTACTCCTTGCCGCTGACGACGTACTTGTCCTTGTCCGGGTGGAAGAACTCGCTCGATGCCGCATCGAGGGCGAAGGCTATCTCGTCGCCCGGTTTGTAACCTGCCTCCTCGATGGCCTTGATGAGAACCTCGAGCGGCTCGGTGGCTTCCTTCATCGGCGGGGCGAAGCCGCCCTCGTCACCGACGTTGACCGCGTTCTTTCCGTACTTCTCGGCTATGACCTTCTTGAGGACGTGGTAGGTCTCGCTGACCCACATGATGCCCTCCCTGAAGGAGCCGGCCCCAACGGGCATTATCATGAACTCCTGGAAGTCGAGCTCGTTGCCCGCGTGAACGCCGCCGTTGATGACGTTGCTCATCGGGACGGGCATGACGTAGGCGTTGGTTCCGCCGATGTACTGGTAGAGCGGAAGTCCGAGCGCGTTGGCAGCGGCCTTGGCAACGGCCAGAGAAACGCCGAGAATTGCGTTGGCGCCGAGGTTGCTCTTGTTCTCGGTGCCGTCGAGCTCGAGCATGAGGCTGTCAATGTCCCTCTGCCAGGTGACGTCCATGCCGACTATCTCGGGCGCGATTATCTTGTTGACGTTCTCGACGGCCCTTCTAACACCTTTCCCGTGGTAGCGCTTCCCGCCGTCGCGGAGCTCAAGGGCCTCGTGGGTTCCGGTTGAAGCTCCGCTCGGGACGGCCGCTCTTCCCATGCTTATCGGGGTGTAGACCTCGACCTCAACGGTTGGGTTTCCCCTGCTGTCGAGTATTTCCCTGGCGACGACTCCGGTTATCTCAAAGGGGTTCTCCATCTCAATCACCTCGAGTGATATTCCCGGCAGGGCATATAAAGGTTTTAGCTTCAATCCTGGCCGAAGCGATGGATAGGCGTATATATTTTGGCGCCCTAAACCATCCGGTGGGAAAATGAAGAGGCTCGCGGCGCTTATAATCCTCCTCATGTTCACCCTGACACCGGTTGTTAAGGCCTGCATGAGTCCCGCCGACACGTACGCCGTCGAGGTGGTGCTGAACAAGCAGGGGATAGTTTACAAGCCGTATCCACAATTCCATGCCCTTCACAACGCGCTGATTGAGAACGGCACCTTCATCTTCCGCTCCCACTACGATAGGAGGCTCTACGTCATGCTCTGGAACGGGAGCGACGGCCCCCACCTCAGGGTTCAGATACCGGTCGAGTGGAAGGCCGTGGACGTTTCGAGGGCCTCGTTAAACCTCTCCCTTCTCCTCACGGAGGAGACCCTCGAGAGGCTAAGGACCGACGGCTGGAACGTCACGGATAACACGACCTTCGAGAGGAACGGAGTTAGAATAAGCTTGACCCCGGTTACGGGAAAGGAGTGCACCTCCGACGCCGACTGCGCCACAGGCGGTTGTTCAGGCGAGGTCTGCGCCCCGGAGAAGGAGGCCCGGGAGATTGTGACGCCCTGCGTTTACAGGCCGTGGTATGACTGCCTCTCGCTGACGAGTTGCGGCTGTGTGGGCGGCATCTGCACATGGAAGCCGAGCCCTGCCTTTGAGTCCTGCCTTAGGGAGCACGGGGTTGATCCGTCCAAGGTGATCCAGGCGGGGTACTTCGAGCTCGAGGTTGAGGCTGTGAACAGGTCCGATGGCGAGGTGAACGCGGCGGTCAAGGACTTTCTCAGCGCCTTCGGCATCTCCTGCGACGTCCCCCTGACTCTGGTCAAGACCTCCGTAACCCGGCTTTCCCCTTCGCTGGATCCCTCGGAGGTCAGCGCCTCCAAAGCCCTAAAAGCCGAGCTCGATTGGCTGATTGAGACCGGTGCCCTCAGGATGGACGAATCGGACGTTGAGGGCGTTCTCCGGGCTGCGGAGTGGGGGAACGCGGGGCACAACTCCCACATAGGCTGGTACGAGACGGAGAACGGCACCTCTGCATGGGTACCCTACGATGAGAGCCTCAACCCCCTCCTCGTCAGGTGCTTCACCAGAGAGGTTCCCGCGTACGAGCTCCCGAACGGGACGGCCTACGTCGGGCCGACACTAACTAAGCCTCCTTCGGGGGATTCTGCCACAACGTCCGTTTCGGCTGAAGGGGAGGTATGCGGGCCGGGGATAGTGGCCCTGCTGGCGTTGCTGGCTGCCTTCTCGAGGAGGAGATGAGCTTTTAAACCTCCCCTCCAACCTTTCCACATGGACTGGAAGAGACAACTGCGCGAGGACGGTTTCGTCGAGGTCGATGGCTTTCGAATAGAGCTCAGCCTGGACAACACGTTCATGGATCTGGACTACATCCCCAGGGTGCTGTTCTACGACCCTCCAACGGGGAGATGGCACGTTCTCAGGAACCCGATTCCGAAGGGAAAGAGCCTCGAGGAGAGCTGGGACGGAGCGGTGGAGGTTCTATGCAGAATCCTGGAGGGAAAGGAAACGCCGCTGTTCGGCGAGGAGGGTGTTGCGGAGAGGTTTCTCCGTGTGCTTGAGCGGCTGGATGCCCGGTGACATTCCTTTGAGGTTTCTTCAAAAACCTGTATTTCTTCCCGTTCCGTGGAGATGGGGCCGGAGATTGCCGGAATTCCAAAACAAAGTCCGCATATTTTCCGGGGACTTACGCATTTTTGGGGAGAAAAGCTCTAAATACATTGGAGTGGAGTAGTTACCGGGTGATGGGAATGGCTGATCACATCGATATTGCGGGGTATATCGACCATACGAACCTGAAGGCCTATGCTACCGCCGATGACATTAAGAGGCTCTGCGATGAGGCCGTTGAGTACGGTTTCTACGCCGTTTGCGTCAATCCCTACAGGGTCAAGCTGGCCAGGGACTATCTCCGCGAGAAGGGTGCCGATGTAAAGGTCGCGAGCGTAATAGGCTTCCCGCTCGGGGCGACCCCAACGGAGGTCAAGGTCTTCGAGGCGAGGAAAGCGCTGGAAGACGGTGCCGACGAGCTCGACATGGTCATCAACATAGGCGCGCTCAAGGACGGGGACTACGAGTACGTGAAAAACGACATAGCCGAGGTCGTCAAGGTCGCCCACGAGAGGGGCGCGAAGGTTAAGGTCATCATCGAGACCTGCTACCTCACCGAGGAGGAGAAGGTGAAGGCCTGTGAGCTGGCCAAAGAAGCTGGAGCGGACTTTGTGAAGACCTCAACGGGCTTCGGAACCGGTGGGGCCACCGTTGAGGACGTCAGGCTCATGAGAAAGGTGGTCGGCCCGGAGATGGGCGTCAAGGCCGCCGGCGGAATAAGAACCTACGAGCAGGCGCTGGAGATGATAGAGGCCGGCGCGACTAGGATTGGAACGTCGAGCGGAATAAAGATTGTGGAGGGAGCCCCGAAATGAAGGAGGTACGCGACCTCCTGAACAAGGCCATCCGGGAGCTCCGGGAGGAGGGCCTCGAGCCCGACATACTCCTCGTTGGCCCCCACTTCATCGAGTACGCCGTTGAGCAGCTGCGCGAGTGCAGGTTCAAGATATACAAGATAGACGAACTGGGCTACGACGCCGTCGTCGCGGACTCCAGCTACCTCGGCCAGGTGAAGCGCGCCTCAAGGAGGATATCGGTCGAGCCCCTGCTCGTCGAGAACGAGATGTGGGAAGAAATAAGGAAACTGGAGGTTTAGATGAGGTCCTCTATCTCCGGGTATCTCTTCTTTATCGCCTGGGCCAGGAGCGTGCCCACCAGGACGCCTGTGACAGCCTGGACTATGTTTACTGGCACCTCTGTGGCGGCCGCGGGAATACCGTACATGTAGGCCTCGAAGGCAAAGTATCCGGAGACCATTATTATTCCGCCTATCAGGCCGGCTATCACCAGCGTCGAGACGTTGTCGCTCCTTCTGGCGATGTAGCCGATGGCGAGGCCCTCAAGCCCCTTGACAACGAGGGTTATCGGCGCCCATCCCGGATAGCCCGCTATTATGTCTCCGAGAGCCGAACCAACGCCGCCCGCGAAGACGCCGATGACGGGGCCAAAGGCCATTGCCGAGAACATGACCATGGTGTCGCCGAAGTTGAGGTAGCCGCCGGTCGCGGGGGTGGCTATCGTTATGAACGCCGTGGTGACGCCGACCACCGCTGCCATAACGGCCGAGAGGGCGAGGACGCTGGCGCTCCTGAACTTCTTCCTGTTCATAAACAGGTACGCGACGTAGAGCAGGGTGACCGCGGCGAGAACGTACGGTCCGTACGGTTTGAGCATCTCGGTCAGCTCAGTCATGTTCACCACCGGAGGTATCTCAAGTTATAACTTTAAAAACTTGACTTCCGGGATTACCACTCAATCGAACGGATAAGAAAAGGGAGGAAATCACTGGAGAGCGGCCTTGAGGGCCTCCTCGAATATCTCCATAGCGACGTCTATCTCTTCCTTGCTTATGGTCAGCGGCGGTATGAACCTTATGCTGTTGTCGCCGCAGCCGAGGAGGATGAGTCCGCGCTTGACGGCCTCCTTGACGATCCTGTCCCTCAGCTCTGGGTTCTTCTCCTTGGTGTCCTTGCTCTTGACGATCTCGACCGCCTGGGCGAGACCGAGACCTCTGGCGTCTCCGATGACCTCGTACTTCTCGAGAAGCTCCTCGAGGCGCTTGTGGAGGTAGTCACCGACCTCCTGGACGTGCGGGAGGAGCTCCTTGACTATCTCGACGACCTCTATTCCTGCAGCTATCGCAACCGGGTTGCCGCCGAAGGTCGAGGCGTGCCTGCCCGGCTTGTCGAAGGCTATGTCGGCCCTGTGGACGACACCCGCTAAGGGGATTCCGCCGCCTATGGCCTTACCGAACTGGATGGTGTCCGGTGCAACGTCGAAGTGCTCGATGGCCCAGAACTTTCCGGTCCTTCCGACGCCCATCTGAACCTCGTCGTCCGCTAAGAGGATTCCGTAGTTGTCGGCGAGCTTCTTGAGCTCCTTGAAGAAGTTCTTCGGCGGGACGACGTAGCCGCCCTCACCCTGTATCGGCTCGAAGACTATGGCTCCGACCTCGTGGGGCGGGACGTGCCTGAAGACGTACTCCTCGATGAACTCAATAACGCGGTTGACGAGCTCGTCCGGCTCGGCGTAACCGTCTATGTGCCAGGGGTTCCTGTAGGGGTTCGGGTAGGGTATGTGCTCGACTCCAGGCATGGTCGGGAAGAACCTGTCCTGCTGAACCCACTTGCTGGCGGTAAGGCTGAGAACGGCCTGGCTCCTGCCGTGGAAGGCGTGGTAGAAGGCGATGAACCTCTTCCTTCCGGTGCCGTACTTGACGAGCTTCATCATGGCCTCGTTGGCCTCGGCACCGCTGTTCTGGTAAACCACCTTCTTCGGGAAGTCGCCGGGAGCGAGTTCGGCGAGCTTCTGGGCGAGTATGACGGCGTTCTCGTAGAAGAAGTCGTTCAGAGCGAAGTGGGTGAACTTCTCGGCCTGCCTCTTAACGGCCTCGACGACCCTCGGGTGGGCGTGGCCAACGTTGAGAACGCCGACACCGCTTCCGAAGTCGTAGAAGGTGTTTCCATCAACGTCGTAGACGAGGATTCCATCTCCGTGGTCGATGACTATCGGGAGGGTCTCCGGGTCCTGCGTGGTAACTGCGAGGGCCTCAAAGTTCTTCTCAATAACCTCCTTGGCCTTGGGTCCGGGGAGTTCTTTAACGTTCGGTCTAACCACCATGTGCATCACCGGTGAGAGATGGGGGTTCTCCTATATAAGCCTGTGTTCATCGATGAACATTTTTGACCGAAAAATTTTCGGGGGAATCGGAAAATACCTCGATTCCCAAAACGGAAATCCGAAAAACACCGAGAGAAAAGAACGAGGGGTTGTGGAAAATCACTCCACGACCTTTGAGTTCCACTCGTCAATGAGCTCCTTCGCCGAGTTGGCGGCAATGGCGCCCTGGCCGACGGCAACGGCGATCTGCTTGAAGACGTTGGTTATATCGCCCGCCGCGAAGATTCCCTTCATCTTCGTGCGCATGTGCATGTCCACTGGGATGTAGCCGTACTCGTCGGTTATTCCGAGGTGCTTGACGAAGTCGGTCTTGGGCTCGTAGCCGATGAAGATGAAGACTCCATCGACCGCCATCTCGGTCTCCTCGCCCGTGACGCGGTTCTTCAGCTTGACGGCCTCGACCTTGCCGTCGCCCTTGATTTCGGTCACGACGGTGTTGAGTATCGCCGGAATGCCGCTCTCCTTGAACCTGTCCTGGAGTATCTTGTCGGCCCTGAACTCCTCGCGCCTGTGGACGAGCGTGACATCTACGCCTATGCTCTTGAGGTAGAGCGCCTCCTGAAGGGCCGTGTTTCCGCCGCCGACGACGACAACCTTCTTGCCCTTGAAGAGCGGGCCGTCGCAGGTGGCACAGTAGGAAACGCCCCTTCCGGTGAACTCCTCCTCGCCCGGAACGTGGAGCTTCCTCGGCGCGGCGCCAACGGTTATGATTATGGTCTTCGCCTTGTACTCCTTGCCGTTCTTGGTCTTCACCGTGAACTTGCACGGGCCCTCGTAGTAGGCGCACTCCGCCGGGTCAATCCTCTCGACCTCGTCGAAGACGATATCAACGCCGAGCCTCTTGACGTGTTCGTGCATCCTGTTCGTCAGCTCGGAACCGCTGATTCCCTCGGGGAATCCGGGGTAGTTCTCTATCATGTCCGTCAGCGCCATGTTTCCTCCGAGGTCCTTGCTGAGTATCAGCGTCTCAAGGCCGAAGCGCGCCGCGTATATCGCCGCGGTGAATCCTGCAGGTCCTGCGCCTATGATGAGCACGTCCCAGGTCTTGTTCTCGTACTCGCCTCCGCGTGAGAATCCTCCCAGACTGAACATCTCTCTCACCTCCGGGCTTTCCTAACGTGGACTATTTAAAAGCATTATTGCCCAGTGGTGTGTATTCACACCACGACGTTAATTTCCGGACTGCCCTCTGGGAACCCTTCGGCGGGTTCGATCAGCAGCTCCGTCCCCGCGTGTTCGTCCTGCTTCAGGGGGACGTCCATCGTGAGCAGAACCTCGTATTTTCCGTGTCCCTCCAGAATCCTCCGCGCTCCGAAGGCCTCCCGGAGCTTCCGCGGATCGCTGACGTTCCTGTCCATCACCAGTATCAGCGGCTTTTCCCAGAACCTTCTCTCAAAATCCTTCTCCCCGCTTCCCCGGACCTCCACGAGCTTCTCCTTCCCTTTCGATTCGGAGTGGATCAGCTCCACCCTGGCCCCCCTGCACTTCTCGACGCTGGTGTAGAGCCTCCCCGAGAGCATTCCCCTCCCGGTTTCCAGCCGCAGATGGGCGTACTCATCGTTGTGGGACGTTCCAATGGAAGTCTCCCCTGCCTCGATTCGGTACGTAGGCAGCACCGGGGATATCAGGGCGTCCCTGAACTTCCCCTCCACTATGACGTAAACCGGGAGCTCGACCCAGGCGTCGTCGTTTTCACGTATGGAAACAAAGAACCGTTCCGGCTTCAGTTCTATCCTGTCCGAGGTGAACTCCCCTGCCGTCCTGAGTTCCCGCTGCACGGAGTAGTGCCTGTGCTTGGCCCCTATCCATTCACCCCTTATCCGCAGGGTTCCCTTCAGGAGCCGGGTTTTCTCGGGAAGTACGAGGGTTCCCCCTTCGATCCTTACGGATGAGGCGAGTTCCGTGCACTTCCTCCTCGCCTTCGCCTCCCGCTCCATGTCCATCAGTATGATGCCCAGCATGATGAATATGAAAACGATAAACAGGGCCCCACCGCCTTCCATGCAACCACCGGGGTAAATACGAAGGTGGAAAATAAAAGAGTTTCTCTACAGTAGTGATAGCTCTCCGTCGAGGAGCAGGTGGAGGACATAGCCGCTGAATGCAGCGAAGCCGACGTAGAGTCCCTCCCCCGTCGTCATGTTGAGGCCGTACTCCACCAGAACGAACGCCAGGCCCCCGTAGACTGCCGCGAAGAGGAAGGAGTGAACTATCCCCCTGTGCTTCGGCATCATCCACGTGAAGGCGAACCACGCTATCACGGCGGCAAGAACCGCTATGCCCCATTCAATGGTCGTGTTGAGCCAGGGCTCCCCGACGTTTATCGACCCCGCGGTGTTGACGTAGACCGCCCCCCCGACCACCACGCTGACTATCGGCTTCGTCCCGCGGTGGATCAGGGCGTTTGGATGGTCCATGTCCGGCAGGTCGCTCCCCAGGACGTAGAAAGCGTAGCCCAGCACCAGGGCCATCGTTGTGAGGGCGAGGGGAGCGCCGTGGGCGGCCGCGAGTCCCGCCGCTGCGACGATGACCGGATAGCTGACTACCCCGCTGAGCACGTGAACGTCGTAGTTGGGCATGGGGCATCACTCTTCCCCTTTCTCTGCCTGCCCCTCCTCCAGGAACTTCCTCACGTACTCCGGAACCTTGTAGTTGCCCTTGGGGTCTCCGACCAGGAATCCGAGCCTTATGAGCTCGTTGAGCTGGTCGTAAACCTGTATTCCGGGCCTCTTGACTGCCTTGGCCACCTGGATGTAGCTCACCGGTCCGCCGTTGAACTCATAGACTATGGCCTCAACGAGGTCCTTGTACTCCTTTGGAATCCTCGTGAGGTACTCCTCGAGGCTCTTTGGCTCCTCGAGTATGGTGGTCACCACGTAGTCGTCTATGGGGTCGAACTTGTGCTTTGAGGCCTCGCTGAGAACGTAGTGGAGCAGGCGGAGAATCTGCCTGGGATTGCCCTTTCCGAGCTGGTGTATCAGCTTTATGGCCTCCTCCGTGAAGGGGTAGATTGGGTCATCCGTGTCCCTTATCCTAACCCTGTTGAGCCTCTTCTTGACGAGCTCGTAGGCTTCGTCTATACTCATCGGGCGGAGCTTGAACTCGTAGTGGAGGCGCATGAAGAAGGCCGGGAAAATCTTGGTGTACTCCTCGTAGGCCTCCGGTACACAGGCGAATGCGACGATGCAGCCCTGGGGCATGTTGCTGATGAAGTGCCTGAGCATCTCGAAGAACTGTATCTTCTCCCTCTCGCTCGCGCTCCCCATGTTCTCAAGCTCGTCCAGGAGGAGGGCGCAGTAGGGGTATTTCCCCATCTGCTCGGTCAGAAGCTCGGCTATGTCTCTGCTCTTGTACTCGTCCCTGTCGCTCAGCATCTTCTCGAGCCTGTCTATGAAACCGAGCTTCCTTGAGAGGTTCTCGAGGAATATGTTCGTCCTGCTCTTTGGCGGCTTGAGGGCGTAGAAGATGTCGCGCGTGAGCTTGAGGATGTCGTTCGTGTCAACCTTGACGTATATGGCCTTCCCGCGGTTCTCCTCTATGGCCTTGGCTATTGTTTTGAGTCTCTGGGTCTTGCCCATTCCGAGGGGGCCGACGATGCTCATGGCTATCGAGCTCTTGTTTCCGATAACCTCGGAGATTATCATCTGGAGGCGCATGTCTATCTCCTGATAGACGTGAATGCTCTCGACGTCGCTTATTCCCTCGCTTGCGAGCTGCTCGAAGGGGTTCCGAGAAAGGCCGTAAACTTCGTATGACTGGTAGGGATAAAGCTTAAGGCCACCGGCTTCCATTTTAACTCACCGCATAGTTTAGGAACGCGAAATATAAAAACCTGTCCATCGGTGAGCGGAGATGACGATTCTTCTCGTTACGACCCCACAGGGACGTGAGGGCGATGGGATACTTGAACTGGAGTGGGCGCTGGGGAAGGTTCGGGTCCGGGGAACGGACTGGAAGGGCGTTCTCCTGGCCGAAACACCCCTGTCGAAGGGCGAAGCCCTTGAACGGCTGAGGAACTTTGAGACGCAGGCTATACAGAGGGTCGTCCCCCTCGACCTCATTGTTCCGGCCAGGAGGGAGGAGATAGAGAAAGCTGTCATGGAACTCGCCGAGAGAATAGACGGAACCTTCGCGGTGCGCGCCAAGGTTCGGGGGAATAAGGGGCTCTCAGCGAGGGAGCTTGAGATCGGCCTCGGCTCCCTGGTGGTCGAGCGCTTCGGCCTCGGGGTGAACCTGAGCGACCCGGATTACACCCTCGTGGTTGAGGTCCTCGGGAAGAAGGCCGGCATCGGGCTGGTGAGGAGGGGCGAGCTCCTCCGCTTCGAGGTGGTCGAGTGAAGGCTAAAATAGGATGAAGTCGAATTCATAAACATGGACGTCAAGCGAGTTTCGTACCTGGTTATCGCCTTGGTCGTGGTTTCCTCGGTTCTTCTTTTCGTCAAGCCCTACGTTATTTGGAGGGAGGGGGGTGAGAGAATCTCCGGTGAGGTTGTTGTTCTTCCCGAGCCGAGACTGACTGGGGAGATGAGCGTTGAGGCGGCCATAGCAAAGCGGAGGAGCATCCGCTCGTACAGGAACGAGCCCCTAACCCTCGAGCAGCTTTCCCAGCTCCTGTGGGCGGCGCAGGGAATAACGGACCCGAGGAAGTACCGCTCGGCCCCGAGTGCCGGGGCGACCTATCCCTTCGAGGTTTACGTCGTGGTCGGAAACGTTGAAGGGCTCGAAGGGGGAATCTACCGCTACGACCCCTTCAACCACACGCTGATCCTGGTGAGGAAGGGGGACTGGAGGAGGGCCCTCCAGAAGGCCGCGCTGGACCAGTCGTGGGTTGGGAGGGCGGCGGTGGACATCGTCCTGGTGGCGTACTACTCCAGGACGACCTCCTACTACGGTGAACGGGGAGTCAGGTACGTCCACATGGAGGCCGGGCACATAGGCCAGAACATCTACCTCCAGGCGACCGCTCTGAACCTCGGAACCGTAGCTGTTGGGGCATTCTACGATGACCAGGTTGCCGAGATAGTAGGCGCCGGGGGCGTTCCGCTGTACATATTCCCGGTGGGTGTTCCCGGTGATTAGCCTGGACCATTACACGCTGGGTTACGCAGCATTTGCCCTCATGAGCCTGGCCATGCTCAGCGGGGCACTGATATTCCTCTCGAAGCGCAGGGAGACATGGATAAGGGTTCACATTGTCATCAGTGTGATAGCCTACATCATCATGTTCCTAGCGATATGGCTCGTTAGATGAACCTAAAACTTATTAGGCCCCATGTGCTACCCGTACGGGGGGATGGGAATGTACGACGTTCACGAGGTCGTTGAGGGCCTTTCAAGGCTGAGTTACAAGGACGCCCTCGCGTACTGGGTAGAGGGCGAGAAGGAGGAGGCGGAATTCTACCGCGAGCTCGCGAGACGCGCCCGGGACCTGGGTCTCGGGGAGGAGCTGGTGAGGACATTCGAGAAGCTGGCCGAGGACTCGCTGAACCATGCCGCCGAACTTGAGGCCCGGTTCAGGGAGACCTACGGGAACGCCCCGAGGAGCGACCTCCCCCCACTCGAGGTTCTTCCGGTCCTCGAGGAGTTCGAGAGGGCCGACCAGCTGGAGGAGGTTTTGAAGGCTGCCATGGAGAGCGAGCTGATAGCCCACGAATCCTACAAGCTGCTCGCGGAGAGGGTCGACGACGAGCGGCTGAGGGAGCTCTACGCCAAACTGGCCGACGTTGAGCGGGGACACTACGAGATGCTCCTGGAGAGGTACGAAGAATTGAAAAAGAGAAGATGATTCAAGCTTTTTCCTCGACCTGGGCTGTGCCTTCGGCCTCTTTTTTGAGCATCTCTTTCGCCTCCGGCGGCTCCTCTATCAGGTTGTCGCTGTACTTGTCGTAGTCCGCCAGCAGGAACTCCTCGCTCATGCTGAGGGCCTTCACAGCCTTTTCCTCGCCCGGGAACTTCTTTCCCGGACACACGTCAACGCAGAGGGCGCAGAACATGCAGCGCGAGACGTAGTGCCGTATCTTCTTGAGCTCGGGTATCCATTCCATGGCATCCGCCGGGCAGACCATTATGCAGAGCCTGCACCCTATGCACCTCTCCGGGTCGTAGACGAGCTTTCCCCTGAACCCTTCGGGAACCGGGACGGGCGGGTTTATCTGGACCTCTCCCTTCTGGACCTTCTCTATTAAAGCCGTGACGTTCGCTGGCGCGTGCTTGACCGGGAAGGGATTTGTGGCCGGCTTCTTGACGAGCTGCTTGAGGAGGACGAACATCATCTTGTTTACCATGCATCACACCCCCAGCCATACCAGCGCGAGCCCGACGAGGGCGATTATGTTGACGTAGACCCAGAATATTCTCGACGCCTGCTCTATCCTGAACCTTGCGAACGATGTCCTGACGAGGGTTATCGCCAGCAGGTAGATGACCATGACCTTGAAGAGGAACCACAGGGCTTCGACGACGTAGTAGGGCGTTCCCGTTAGGTTCAGGTTGAAGATGCTCGTCAGCGTGAACGGGAAGAACAGCACCACCTCCAGCGCCGCCATGGCGAAGCCCCTGACCGCGTCCGAGAGGTAGAACAGTGCGAGGTTCCTCCCGCTGTACTCCGCGAGCATACCCTCACATATCTCCGTCTCGGCCTCCGCTATATCGAAGGGCAGTTTCGCCAGCTCGGCCGGCGTGACGACGAGCAGGGCCACGAAGAGCAGCAGCACGCCCATGGCCGCGAGCGGACCCGCGACGCCCCACACCGGTGTGCTAGCTATGGTCGTCAGTGAGAAGCTCTTGTAGAGCACGGCGAAGCCGACTATGACCGTCGCCAGCGGCATCTCGTAGCTCATCATGAGCACCATTTCCCTCTGCGCACCCACCGAGGAGAACGGGCTTCCCGATGCAAAGCCGCCTATGGCCATTGCCAGCGACTGGAGGGTCAGCAGGTACAGGATGACGACGAGGTCTCCGTAGCCCTCGAGCGGAGCTTTGAGCACTCCGAAGGGTATGTACAGGAGCAGGGTCATTGAGGCCGCGAATGAGACTATGGGCATCGCGTTGAATATCCACGCTATTGCGTTCTTGGGAACGACGGTCTCCTTCAGGAGCAGCTTGCCAACGTCCCAGAACGGCTGCCTTATGGGCGGCCCTATCCTGGAGGTCAGCCTGGCCGAGACGCGCCTGTCTACACCCTTGTAGACCAGTCCGAGGAAAACTCCCAGTATGGGAAACGTGAGGGCGTACAGCAACGTTTCGGGGGTCATTCTCTCACCCCCTCAGCCCTTGCTTGCGCAAGCGCTGGCGGAACGTTACTAACTCCAAAACTGGCTTTCCCGCTGGTGGGTGCCTCAATACTGCCCGTTGTCCATTTGCTCGCCCTTAAAGTGCGTCCTCCGGACGCGAGATAGATGCGAGCCTTTGGGGTGGTCGCTGTCCCCATGCACCCCTCATGGACGATGCTGCCGTTCATTCTCTCACCCCCAGCTCTGCTCTAAGCTTCCTTGTTTTTTCAACCGCCTTCCTGTGGAGAGTCGCTGGGTCGATTAGCCTGCCGTTCTCGTCCCTTACCACCGCGAGCCTGTCGTTGCAGCACATGCACGGGTCTATGTATGCGACGACTATCGGTATGTCCGCCACCTCGGCTCCAAGGAGGAGCGATCCCCACGTGTTGATGTTGTTGTAGCTCGGTGCTACCACCTTCCAGACGAGCGGGCCGTCACGCTTGTTCCCGTACTTGAAGTAGTGGACGACCTCACCGCGCGGTGCCTCGTGCATGCCGATTCCTTCCCCTTCGCTCCTCCTTATCTTTGCCAGAAGCGCCACGTAGTTCGGAATGGCCATCAACTTGCCCTCTGGCATGTTATCCAGGCAGAACTCGATTATGTCGAGGCTCTGCTCTATCTCGTATATCCTGACGAGGGTTATGTCGTAGGCATCGCCCCTGGCCTCGCCGACTATGTCCTGGGGAACCACCGCCCTGACCCCGATGTCGGCGTAGGCGTCGTACGGGGTGTCCTGCCTGACGTCCATTCTCAGTCCGGCCGCCCTGGCAACGGGCCCGCATACGTTGAGCTTCTTTGCCATGTCTTTTGAGAGCTGTGCCACTCCCCGCGTCCTGGCCTTGTAGACGGGGTCCGCCAGGAAGACGTCCTTCATCTCCTCCGTGAATATCCTGTAGTAGTTTATCATGTCCCTTACGGCCTTCGCCTGGCTTTCCTTTATGTCCCTCCTGACGCCGCCTATCATGAAGACGGAGTAGTTTATCCTGTTCCCCGTCAGGAGCTCGAGGATGTCAAGGACCTTTTCCCTGCCCTTCCAGGTCCAGAACAGGAGGGAGTCGAAGCCCATCTCGTGCGCCACGACACCGAGCCAGAGCAGGTGGCTGTGAATCCTCTCCAGCTCGGCTATTATCGTCCTTATGTACTGGGCCCTCGGCGGGGCCTCTATTCCCAGGGCCTTCTCGCTTCCTATGACGAAGGCATAGGGGTGCGATATCGAGCAGATTCCGCATATTCTCTCAGAGAGGTAGAGGGTCTGTATGGCGTTCCTCTTCATGCCCATGTACTCTATTCCCCTGTGGGCGAAGCCCCTCTTGACGTCCACATCGACTATCCTCTCGCCCTCGACCTTGGCCTCGACCCTTATCGGCTCCTTCAGCGCCGGGTGGATCGGGCCGACCGGGACGTAGTACTGGGTTTTCGCCATCACTCACCCCTCCTTATCTCGTTCACGCTCTTGTGGGTGTGTTTCACCATGTCCTCCACGCCGTACTCGTCCTTCCTCCATGGATACTTGCCCTCCGGCCAGTCGTCGGGCAGGAAGAGGTGCCTCTTCTTCTTCAGGCCCTCGAATTCAACGCCGAGCATCTCCCTAATCTCGCGCTCGTTGGTCTCCGCCCCTGGCATCAGGTCGGTTATCGTCGGCAGGACCAGGTTATCCTTCGGAAGGTTGAAGCGCACGGTGACGCTGAGCTCCCCCCAGGGAACGGCCCAGAACAGGCCGAAGGAGTAGACCATCCTCAGGGAGTCGCCTCCGTCATCCCCCCCGGCTATGAAGTGCAGGTGCGGGTAGCCAAGCTCGAAGATAACTTCGACGGCTCTCTTGAAGGCCTTCGGGTCTATATCTATCCAGAGCTCTTGGTACGTTCTCTTCCTCCTGACGCCCATCGTGTACTCCCTGACCTCGTGGGAGAGCAGGGCCTCCCCGAGCGCCTCCTGGAGCCTCTTGAGGACCTCTTCCGCACTCATTGGTTCGCTCATTCTTTCTTCCCCTCCAGCTCCTTTTCCAGCTTCTCCAGCTTGAGCCAGGCCTTCACAACGCCGTCTATTATCGCCTCGGGCCTCGGGGGGCAGCCGGGAACGTAGACGTCCACCGGGATTATCTCGTCTATCGGACCGACTATGTTGTAGGAGTCGTAGAACACTCCCCCGCTGGTTCCGCAGTTTCCAACCACCACTACCGCCTTCGGGTCGGCCATCTGCTCGTATATGCGCCTCAGCTTGTCAGCGAAGTCCCTTGGAATGGCCCCGGTTACGAGGAGGACATCCGCGTGCCTTGGGCTTCCGACGAGTTTGATTCCAAAGCGCTCCGCGTCGTAGCGCGGTGTTAACGCGGCTATGATCTCGATATCACAGCCGTTACAGCTCCCTCCGGAGGCATGGAAAACCCAGAGGGAGCGTTTAAAGTTGGTCAGCTTCCCCATTCACACACCCCCCACGAGGATGAACAGGATTATGGCACCGAGCCCGAGGTACCAGAGGATATAGTCCCTGAGGTCTCCGCTGTGCATTCTCATGAGCACGTTGTAGTAGCCCTTCAGCGCCTCGATGAAGCCCCAGTATATGTCGCCGGCCCTTACGCGGATTTCTTCCACGTCCTCAACCTCGTTGCCGCTCAGGAAGGGCTTCACCTGGTCGGTGTTCGGCTTGTAGCTCCTGTTTCCGCGGGAGTAGATTACGTAGCCGATGACCGCGAAGACGATGAGGAACGCTAGCCAGACTATCGGGTTCCAGAATCCCGACGGGGAGTTCAGCGTAAGGCTCTCAATCCACGTCATGGTATACCACCCCACGTCTGGTAGCTGCCCAGCTTCAGCAGCGCGTCAACCGCCGGGTAGACCAGCTTGTCCAGCACGACGTTCGGGAACAGACCAAAGAGCAGACACAGCGCCGCCAGGATGAGCATCGCCACTACCATGCTCCTTGGAACCTCCTTTACCTCCTCGTACTTCTCCACCGGCGGTCCGAGGAAGGCCGAGGCAAAGACCTTGACGAACGAAGCCAGCGTCAGTACGCTCGTGACCATTGCGAATATCGCGAATATCGGGCTCAGCTGGTAGGACGTCTCGTAGATGAGGAATTTGCTCGCGAAGCCGTTGAAGGGCGGTATTCCGGATATTGCCGCGGCACCTACTATGAAGGCTATCGTGGTGTAGGGCATCTTCCTCGCCAAGCCGCCCATCTCGTTGAGGTTCCTCGTTCCGGTGACGTAGAAGAGCGCTCCGGCGGTCATGAGGAGAAGGCTCTTGTAGATGATGTGGTTGATGATGTGGAAGATGCCTCCAGCCATCGCGTCCCTTCCGAAGGCTGCCAGCTTTGCCGGGTCGTTGAGAACGGCTAAGCCAACGCCAACGCCGAGGAGCATGTAGCCGGTCTGCGAAATCGCGTGGTAGCTCATGAGCCTCTTGACGTCCTTCTGGACGAGGGCCATCGTAACGCCGATGAACATGGTGAGCACTCCAAGGACGCACATTATCCAGCCGACGCTGCTCATCCCTGAGCTAACCTTTCCGAAGAGGCTGAAGCTCACCCTGAAGAGGGCGTAGAGGCTCGCGTAGGTCGCCACCAGGAGCGTGGGGTTGATGCCGGACGGGACCTCCGTGTACGCGTCTGGAACCCAGTGGTGGGTCGGCACGGAACCGCACTTCATCGCGAAGGACGTGAAGAGTATTCCCAGGGCGATTATGTCAACGGTGTTGAACCCTATCTGGGTGCTCAGGTAGGCTATGTTGAGGTT
This sequence comes from Thermococcus sp. 4557, assembly GCF_000221185.1. Classification (NCBI taxonomy): domain Archaea; kingdom Methanobacteriati; phylum Methanobacteriota; class Thermococci; order Thermococcales; family Thermococcaceae; genus Thermococcus; species Thermococcus sp. 4557. The sequence goes on from NC_015865.1 coordinate 1,432,983, forward strand.
CCCGTACTCGCCGTAGAGCAGGCCGATTGAGAACAGCACCATCAGCGAAGCGACCGCGCTGACTATGAGGTACTTGATTCCGGCCTCACTTGCCTCACCGCGGTAGTTTCTGAAGCCGACCAGCGCTGAACCGGCTATTCCGGCTATCTCCAGGAACACGAAGAGGTTGAACAGGTCTCCCGTCAGGACCATGCCGAGGATTCCGACCTCTAGGAGGAGGAGCAGTGCGTAGTACTTCTCAAGGCCCGTCTCGTTCCTCACGTGGCTGTACGAATAGAGCGCCCCGATGAAGCTCATGAGCGTTGCGGAGAGCGCCATGAAGGCCCCTATCGCGTCGACCTCGAATATTATCCTTATCGGAACCCTGTACCCTGAGGGCAGAACGAGGGTTGGCTTGTCCGCTCCGAAGACGTACACCATCATCCCCTGGGCGAGCACCTCCCTGACGAGGAGGAGCGCCATTCCCAGCGCCACGCCGGTGATTATCATCGCCCAGACAGCTGGGGCACTGCCCTTCTTCTTGAGCAGGGGAGCCACGAACGCCCCGAAGAGGGGCACGGCTATCATGAGTGCGGGCAGGTGCTCGATCATCCTTTCAGCCTCCTGACCTTTGTAACGTCAAGGGTTCCGTAGTGCTCGTAGATGTTGACGGCGAAGGCCAGCATCAGGGCAGAGACCGCGACGCCTATGACGATGCTCGTCAGAGTGAGTGCCTGGGGCGTCGGCAGAACCATGTTGTTGACGGCCTCCTTCGGTGCCATGGTGTATATCGGGGCGTAGGCGCCTTTGACGTAGCCTAGGGCGATTAAGAACAGGTTGACGGCTCCCTCGAGGATTTCAATGCCTATGACGACCTTGATGAGGTTCCGCTTGAAGCCTATCGTGTAGAACCCCACCGCCAGCAGGAGCGCCACGACTATGAACGGGAGGTTGACTAGAATCACGTTATTCATCCTTCCTCACCCCCAGGAGGAGGTAGAACACCAGGATTATGCTGGTTAATCCGGCCAAAACCTTCGTTCCGACGAATATGTTCATGTACGGCAACGTTCCGCCCGTGTTCAGGTAGCCGGGGTTTATCCCTATCGGGGTCGGGTCTCCGAAGAGAGGGAACCCGCTGTTGGCTATGACGTTCTTGAAGAATGTGTACCCCATGAACCCAAGTGCAGCCGTTCCAAGGAAGCCGAGGGCGCCGATGCTCTCAAAGGCGCTCAGGGGCACCTTCTTGAACCGCTCCCTTATCACCTCGTCCTCGCACGCGACTATGAGGAGTGCCAGACCGCTGGCGAAGACGGCTCCTCCCTGGAAGCCGCCTCCCGGCGTGAGGTGGCCGTGGAGGATGATGTAGGCTCCGAACGTCAGTATGAGCGCCGTCAGGTACCGGGTGGTTGTTTTGATGATGAGGGTCGTCATGCTTTCACCTCCCTCCTTCTGAGGGCCATCAGCACGCCCGCAACGGCGGTGAACAGTACCGTGGCCTCTCCGAGGGTATCGAAACCCCTGTAGTCGAAGACTATGCTGGTGACGACGTTGTTTGACGATGCCTCCTCCTGTGCGTGCCCGATGAAGTAGGAGTCCATCTCTGTGTGAACCGGCTCGCCGAAGGGCCTGAGGCTCACCACTGCCACGAGGAGGAACAGCGTGAAGCCTATGAACGCGAAGAGACCTAATGCGCGCCTCATTCTATCACCTCCTCGTCGGTGGTTTTCTTGATCGCCAGCAGGTACATCGCCGTCGTGAGGCACGCTCCAACTCCCGCCTCCGCTATCGCGACGTCTGGTGCCTGCAGTATGTAGAACTCCAGCGAGAGTATCAGGCTGAACACCGCCATCGCGATGACAGCTGAGACCAGGTTCTTGAACCTCACCGCCGCTATGGCTGCTATCAGAAGCCCCAGCCCCACCATGGCCTGAAGCACCCAGAAGAGCTCTTCAAAGTTCATAGGCGACCCTCCAGCTCGTCTATAACCGCCCCGTGGGGCCGTATGCCTGACTTCCTCGCGGCCCTTCCGATGGCGTGGGCTCCAACGGGGTTGGTGAGGACGAGGAATATGACCACCAGGGCCGAGTGTATCCCTATGGTTATCCAGGATGGGTCCCTCTCCACCCAGAAGTAGCTGTATATCGAGTACGTGACGGCGGCCAGGACTATGAATATCGTGCCGAAGGTCGTGCACTTGGTTGCCGCGTGTATCCTAGTGTAGACGTCGGGGAAGCGGAGGATGCCAACGCTGGCCAGAAGGTTGAAGAACACGCCGATGGCCAGGAGTGCTGCTATCAGCCACTCTATCATACCGCCTCCCCCTCCTCGCACTCGCATGCGATGCCAACCCTCTTCTTGACCAGGTAGCGGGCTATGTAGAGGGTCGCGATGTAGCTCAGAACCGCGTAAACCAGCGCGACATCTATGAAAACCGCCTGTCTGGTCACCACGCCGTAGATGACCATGGCCCCCGCCGTGGTGGTCGTCATGGAGTCCAGGGCGACGGCCCTGTCCGGTATCGTCGGCCCCGCAAGAAGCCTTATGAGCGTCAGCATGGCTGAGAACAGCAGCAGTATCAGCGCCCACATGAATGCCCCATCGACCGTCATTCTCCAATCCTCCTTGCCCATTTTGGAAGGTATCCGCACAGCTCCTCCGGGGTGGGTTTCTCCTTTCCGGGCGGTACGTTTATCCAGTGAACGTAGAAGTTGCCCTCCTCGTCTATCTCCAGCGTGAAGGTTCCAGGGGTCAGTGTTATCGAGTTGGCCAGAAGGGTTCTGCTCTCATCCCTGGTCAGGTCGGGGGATATCCTGACTATCCCGGGCCTTATCTTGCCGGTTATGACGCGGTAGGCTACGTCAATGTTCGCCTTGGCCATGGCGAGGAAGAACGGCCCTATCGCGTAGATGATGAGGAGTAACAATCTCCTCGGGCTGAAGAAGTAGCCCACCTTTTCGTTCATGACGTCCTTCGTGGCGTAGCCGATGATGACGGCTATTACAATCCCCGCAATCAGCTCCCCGGGGCTCCATGCGATGACATTGCCTGAACCCGCCGTGAGGAGCAGATAGACGATAAAGGACCACAGGAACGGTGCGGCAAACCCCATTTTCCCACCTCAACTTTAGGTTTTAAACCCTATTCGGGCCTATTTTCCCGAAATCTCAATTATAAATTGGCTAAATTTTTATAAATGGGTTTCTAAAACAAATGGTTAACAACCAGAAATTTGACAAATATAAATTGAACGACCCTTGACGTACGTCCATAAAACTGTGCGTTGTAGTAGATTAAAGGTGATGAACGTTCAGAAAAGTTCATCACAGAACTGGAATCGTCGGCGGAAAAAACAAGGGAAGAGGGGTTACTTCTTCTGAGATTCGGCCCCTTTCTTTGCCGCCTCTTTGGCCTTCTTCTGCTCCTCCAGCTTCTTTTTGAGCTCCTCTATCTCATCCTCCTTGAACCAGCGGAGGTTGTCGTTGTACTTGTCGTCCGTGGCCAGGAGGAACTCATCGCTCATCTCCAGGGCCTTCACGGGGCAGACGTCCACGCACTGCTGGCAGAAGACGCATCTTCCGAGCCAGAAGGTGACCTTCCTGACCTCCGGAACGTACTCTATAACCCCGGCCGGGCAGACCATCACGCAGAGCCTGCAGCCGACGCACTTGTCGGGATAGTAGACGAGCTTGCCCCTGAAGCCCTCTGGAGTCGGAACCGGATCGCTGGCCGGGAATGGGTTGGTTGCCGGCTTCTTGAACAGGTTGCTCAGCACGGCTGAGAGCGTCGGTGGAACCCTCATGCCACCACCCCCAGGGTGTCTATTGCCAGCAGCAGTGCTCCCACTATCGCGGCCGGAAGCATCCTGGTCCAGAACAGGCTCACCGCCTGGTTTATCCTGAGCCTTCCCGTCACCGCCCTGAAAAGGCTCATGCTCACGAAGAGCACGGCGAAGACCTTGAGGGTGTGGAAGAGTAGGTCTATGGCCACCGCCGGAAGCCCCGTGAGCCCGATGTAGCCCGAGAGTCCCCACGGGAAGAATATCGCCACGACGAGGCTCGCGCTCACGAAGGCCTTTATCGCGTTGGCCAGCTCGAAGAGGGCCAGGTGCCTTCCGCTGTACTCGGCCATCGTTCCCTCGGCGAGCTCGGTCTCGGCCTCGGGGATGTCGAAGTAGCCGACCTCGATTTCGCTGGCGAGCCAGGCGAGGAAGACGAGCAGGAGCACCACGGTTCCTATTACGCTCATCGGCGTCCCGAGCTCCCAGACGTTGTGCTCGTAGAAGGTGCCCATGCTGAAGGGCTTTGTAACGCCGAGGTCGCTGAGGCGCCAGAGTATGGTGAAGAGGGCCAGCATCATCGGCCCCTCCCTGGAGACGAGGATTATCATCTCCCTCTGGGCACCTATCTGAGCGTAGGGGGAGCCCGAGCTAACGGCACCGACGACCCTGAGGAAGCCGATTAGGGTCAGCAGGTAGATGAAGAGTATCACGTCGCCCTTGGTTCCGAAGATGGGTTCAAACCCGAGCGGGGTGTAGGCGAGCAGGGCGATGGAGGTGGCGAGGGCCAGCACGGGGGCCAGCTCGAAGAATTTGTTGGCGTCCCTCGGGATTATGGACTCCTTGCTCACCAGCTTCAGGAAGTCGTAGAACGGCTGGAGCAGCGGGGGGCCCATCCTGCGCTGCATCCTCGCAACCAGTTTCCTGTCTATGCCTCCCCAGAGCAGTGAGGCGAAGGATACGTAAGCGTAAATCCCCAGGAATCCGAGCGTTGCGTAGAGGACGTTCATAGGACACCACCCCTCGGGCAGCCTACTCCAACAACTTCGGGCTTTGCCTTAACGTTCGGGTTCAGCTCCCTCGTTTTCTCGATGGAGAGCTTAAGGAGGTCCCTCTCGGTGAGGACCTTCTTCCTTCCGGTGTTGGCATCCACCACCGCGACCCTGTCGGTACAGCTCAGGCACGGGTCTATTGAGGCTATCGCGACGGGAACGTCCGCCACCTGCTCGCCGACCAGCGCTCTGGCTATCGCGAACAGGTTCGGGAAGGTGGGCTCGCGCATCTTCCACTTCGCCGGAACGTCCTTGCCCTTCTGGCCCATGACGTAGTGGATGAGCTCACCGCGCGGCGCCTCGTACCTGCCTATCCCCTCTCCCTCAGCCTTCTTGAGCTGGAACAGGAGGGTGTTGTCCTTTGGAACGGCCTTTATCTTGCCCTCCGGCATCTGGTCTATGGCCCTCTCTATGAGCTCCATGCTCTGCCAGAGCTCTCCAACGCGGACCACCATCCTGTCGAAAACGTCCCCCTTGACAACGCCGGTGAACTCCTTGGGCGTTATCGGCTTCACGCCGAGGTCGGGGTAGACGCTCAGCTTCTCGTTGTAGCGGACGTCCTTCTTCACGCCGCTTCCCCTTGCGGTCGGTCCCTGGGCGCTGTACTCGATGGCGATTCTCTTTGGAATAACTCCAGCGTCCCTCAGCCTGGCCTCGACCGTCGGATCGTAGAGGAATATCTCCTCTATCTTCGGCATGACCTCGTTCCTGTAGTTCTTTATCATGTCGAGTATGGCCCTGATGTGCTTCTCCTCCAGGTCCCTCCTCACGCCGCCGATGGTGTTGATGGAGTAGTTGACCCTGTTGCCGCCGATGGCCTCCAGAATGTCCATGACGCGCTCGCGGGCGAGCCAGCTGAGGTGGAGGGTGGTGTCGTAGCCTATGGTGTGCCCAACGACCCCGAGGTTGAGCAGGTGGGAGTGGATCCTCTCCAGCTCGCCGGTTATCACGCGGATGTACTCGGCCCTCTCGGGCACCTCTATGCCGGCCATCTCCTCAACGGCCCTGGAGTAGGTGTGGTTGTGGGAGAAGGAGCAGATTCCGCATATCCTCTCGGCGAGGTAGAGTATCTGGATGTAGTTCCTCCTCATGGCTATCCATTCGAGGCCCCTGAGGTTGTAGCCTAGCTTGACGTCAACGTTGACTATCCTCTCTCCATCGAGCGTGATGATGAATTTCTCGGGCTCCTCCAGTGCGGGGTGAATGGGTCCCACGGGAACCTTGACCCAGTACTCAAGCTTTCCGTTCATTTCGAGCCCTCCTTTTTGATTTTGTACGGATGTCCTGCGTTCTTCACCATCTCGGGCTTGATTCCGGTCTCGTCGAGCCTCAGCGGGTAGATTCCCTCCGGGAAGTCGTCGGGCAGGAAGAGCCTCCTTGGGTCGGGGATTCCCTCGAAGAACAGCCCGAGGAACTCCTGGTTCTCCCTCTCGTAGGGCAGCGCGCTCGGGAAGATGTCCGTGACTGTGGGCAACTTGGGGTCGTCCTTGGGAACGCTCGTGCCTATGACGAGCGACAGGCTCTCCCCATCCTCCCAGAACATCTCCATGTGGTACTTGGCGAGCAGTCTGTCGCCGGCGTCTATCCCTATTATGATGGAGAACTGGGCCTTCGGGTCGAGCTCCTTGATGAACTTCATGGCGTCGTGGAACCTCTCCCTGTCTATCTCGACCCAGACGCGCCTCTTCGGGTGGGGCATCTTGTTCTCGCTCACCCTTACCTCGGCCTCGGGGAACCTCTCGCCAAAGGCTTTAACGAACTCGTCAACGTTCATCTCCTACCCCCCTCAATTCTCTCTATCAGCTTCTGCAGACCGAGCACGACTCCGTAGAGTATCGCCTCGGGCCTCGGCGGGCAGCCGGGCACGAAGACGTCCACCGGTATGTGCTTGTCCAGCGGTGCGTTGGTGAACGGGCTCTCGAAGAACACGCTTCCGCCGGTGGGGCAGGCTCCGACGGCTATGACGACTTTGGGGTCCGGCGTCTGCTCGTAGACCAGCTTGACCCTCTCAAGGCTCTGGTCGGTCACCGGTCCGGTTACGAGCAGTATGTCGGCGTGCCTCGGCGTTCCGACGAGCTTCACACCGAAGCGCTCGGCGTCGTACCTCGGTGTTAACGCGGCTATTATTTCAATGTCGCAGCCGTTGCAGCTGCCGCTGTTTACGTGGAACACCCAGGGTGAGCGCCCTATGTACCTGCAGAGCTTTGATATCTCCCTCTCAAGCCTCTCGCGCTCCGAGGAGTTTGAGCTGACATCGGTCTCTGCCCTTGTAACCTTAATCGCCATTCATCTCACCCCCACACTATCAGTGCTCCCACAATTATCGCGGTCGTGACGAGCAGGTAGCTGATGTAGTCGCTCAGCAGGCCGGTGTGCTCCCTGCGGAAGATGAGGAACATCCTGTGGATTCCCCTTATGAGGCCCCACATGACGTGTCTTCCGGTGACGTAGCCCTGGAAGTGCTCGAACTGCGGAATAATCTCGTCCTGGTCCTCACCGCTGAGGAATATCTTCGTTCCATCGCCGGTTCTCCTCGTCCCCGTGCTGGAGCGCTCGGCCCACTTGTAGAGGGCGTACGAGATGAGCAGGCCTATGGCGAAGACGTAGATGAAGTAGAGTGCATCCCAGTAGCCAAACATTTCACGCACCCCCCAGCACCGCCGAAACGTAAGCCCCTATGTTCTCCAGGGTCTTTGCCGCCGGAAGCATGACCTTGTCGCTGATGCCCCATGGGAAGAGTCCCATGATGATTATTGCCACCACCAGTATGAGCATCGGCACGAGCATGGCCTTTCCTGGCTCCTTTGCGTTCATGACTTTCTCACTCGGCCTTCCGAAGAACGTGAAGAGCACCCTGATATAAGCCGCCGTACAGAAGGCCGTGCCTATGACCGCTACCGCCGCGAGGAACGGGTTGAAGAGCGCCGAGCTCTCGTAGATGAGCCACTTGCTCGCGAAGCCGTTGAGCGGCGGAAGGCCGATTATCGCGGCCGCGCCTACCAGGAATGCGAAGCTCGTGACCGGCATCTTTCTGGCTATTCCGCTCAGCTCGTTGAGGTTCTTGGTTCCAAGCTGGTGTATGACCACTCCCGCGACGAGGAACAGGAGGGCCTTCATTATCGCGTGGTTCACTGTGTGGTATATCGCACCAGCCAGAGCAACCTGGCCGACGTCGCTTCCGTACGCGGCAAGGCCGATTCCGATTCCCAGGAGGATGTAGCCGATCTGGCCGACGCTGGAGAATGCGAAGAGCCTCTTCATGTCGGTCTGTATCACCGCCATCGCGTTTCCGACTATGAGGGTCACGCAGGCGAAGAATATGATTATCCAGCCGATAGTTCTGGTGCTGATTCCGGCGCTGAAGACGCTGAAGGCGAGCCTCGCCAGGGCGTAGGTACCGCCTATCTTGATGACGAGACCCGAGAGCATGGCGCTGATCGAGCTCGGTGCCGCCGGGTGAGCATCGGCGAGCCACATGTGCACCGGAACGGCACCGCTCTTGAAGAGCAGTCCGCCCGCGAGGAGGCCGAGGGCCACCTTGGCGGTGAAGGTCGGGTTCTCGGCTATCATCTTGGCCAGATATGCCATAGTCAGCGTTCCGTACTGGCCGTAGAGGAGCACTATGCCGAGGAGGATGAACGAGCTGGCCAGCGAGCCGGCGAACATGTACTTTATGCCCGCCTCGATGCCCTCCCAGGTGTCGTTCCTGAAGGCGACGAGGGCGTAGCTCGCTATGCTCATTATCTCCAGGAAGACGTAGAAGTTGAACAGGTCTCCGGTTATGGCTATGCCGAGCATGCCGACCTCGAGGACGAGGACCAGGGCGTAGTACTTCTCAAGCCCCGTGTCGTGCCTCATGTACTCGCTGGAGTAGAGCACGGCCACGAAGGCTATGAAGGTCACCATCAGGGCGAAGAGAGCACTGAGGAGGTCTACCTCCCAGACTATCCTTATCGGGAACGGCACGCCGTTTCCGAGGGGGCTCCTCGCTCCGAGGGTGTAGACGAGTATCTCGCCGCTCTCCCAGACTTCTTTGAACAGTCCGGCCGCGACGCCGAGGGTGATGCCTGTTATGAGTATCGCCCACAGCTCCTTGGCCTTCCTTCCCGCGAGGCCCACTATGGGCAGTGCGAATGCTCCAAGGAGAGGGACTATGATGAGGTATGGGATCAGCCCGTTCATCCTCTCAACCTCCTGAGCTTGTTAACGTCAAGGCTTCCGTAGTGCCTGTAGGCGTTTATCGTGAGGGCCATCGCCAGCGAGAGAACACATACTCCAATGACTATGCTGGTGAGCGTGAGCGCCTGCGGAATCGGGGCAACCATTGCGCTCTTTACCGTCTCGTAGCCCGTGTAGATTGGCGCCGTCGGTATCTGGCCCGCCTCTATGCGGTATCCGAAGCTTATGAGGAGCAGGTGGATGCCTGCATCAATGATGTTGAGGGCCAGTATGAGCTTGATGAGGTTCCTCTTGTAGAGGAGGGCGTAGATCCCCATGGCTATTAGCAGGAATGCAGTGATGAACTGGAATGGTATCATTCTTTCCACCTCCTGTACGCCGCTATGGCGACCATCGCGCTGACCAGTCCCGCGAAGACCTTCAGTCCAACTGCGAGGTTCATTATCGGCAGGTATCCGGCAGAGAGCAGCGTTCCCGGCTGGCCGTTGAAGACCGGCCCGCCCTGCCACAGCGTGTTGTAGAAGAACGCTACGCCAAGGCCGAGCATGGCCGCTCCGAGGAATACCAGGCCGCCCAGACCTTCGAGGGCCGAGTAGAGGTGGTGGTTGTAGCGCCTCTTCATCTCGCCCAGCCCGAAGGCTATGAGGAACAGTATCCCGGCTCCCGCTATGGTCGCTCCTCCCTGGAAGCCGCCTCCCGGCGTAAGGTGACCGTGTGAGACCACGTAGGCACCAAAGATTCCTATGAGCGGAATGGTGGCCCGCGCGGTGGTCTTAACGATCAGTCCCATGTCACTCTTCATCCTCATCCCTCCTCCAGGGCCTGAGAAGCGCAACCGCTCCTGCTATGGCAGTAAAGAGAACGGTAGCCTCTCCGAGGGTATCGTAGCCACGGTAGTCGAAGACTATGTCCGTAACTATGTTGGTTCCGCCGACCTCCTGCACGCCGTGGTCTATGTAGTACTGGTCGGTGTAGCGGTAGGCCTTCCAGTCCTCACCGCCGAGGCCGAACTTTATTCCGGTTGAGGGGCTCGCAACGACGAGCAGCACTCCGAGGAGGAACAGCAGTGCGAGAGCTCCGAAAGTCCTCTTCATGGTCCCTCACGCTCCCATCTCTCCGTTTTGGCTATCCCGTACACAACCACGGCCGTAACGACGCCGGCTCCGACCGCGGCCTCGGCTATCGCCACATCCGGCGCGTGGAGCATGTAGAACTCCAGGCTGAGGAGCAGGCTCATAGCGGCGGAAGCGATGGCCGCGCTGAGCAGGTCTCTCATCGTTATCGTGATGTAGGCCGCCACCAGCACGCCGAGGAGTATTCCGAACTGTATGACCATGTCCATCGAAAGGGCGTTCATTCGGCACCACCCCTGAGCTTGTCTTCGTACGCGTCAATGACGGCTTTGACCGGCTTGTAGCCGCTCAGATGGGCCGCCTTGGCTATCGCGTGCGCTCCGGTCGGGTTCGTGAGGAGCAACGCGATGAGGGCAACTAGGCTGTGAAGCGCCATCTGGAGGTACTTGGGGTCGCCGGTGAGGTGGAGCTGGTAGGCGGCGTGAACCACCACCGCCAGAACCGCGAATATCGTCCCGAAGGTGGTGCACTTGGTCGCTCCGTGGAGTCTGGTGTAGACGTCCGGGAACCTGTGGAGCGAGAAGCTGCCCAGCAGGTTGAACGTGATGTTTATCGCAAGGAATGCGTAGATGACGTAAGTGACAGCGTTCATTCCAATCCCCCCTGGAGGTACTTGGCTATGGCCAGGGTTCCCACGTAGCTCAGAAGGGCGTAAACGATGGCGATATCGATGTATATCGTCCTGTCGTAGGCCGCTCCGAGGAGAACCATTCCGGCAACGATCAGCGTGTTGAGGGTGTCCACTCCGACCACTCTATCCGGCACGCTCGGTCCGAAGAACACCCTGAGCAGCGCCAGGAATGCTCCGATCATGACTATGACCGCCGCATAGAAGAACTCCGGTGCTATCATCTTCCCAGCCTCCTCGCCCATTTTTCAAATGAACCCGCTATGACCTCGGAGCTCTCCGGCTCCTTCTCGGTCACGTTTATCCAGTGGACGTAGAGGGCCTTCTCCTCGGGGCATGCGTCCACGGTGAGCGTTCCGGGGGTGAGCGTTATCGAGTTGCTGAGGATCGTGTACTGGGCGTCGTTTTCGAGATCGACCGGAACGCGAACGATTCCGGGCTTTATCCTGCCGGTTATGACGCGGTAGGCAACGTCGAGGTTCGCCTTGACCATGCCCCAGAAGAGCGGGCCGATGGAGTAAACCACAAAGCCGACCCACTTCGCCGGGTTGAGGAAGCGGGATGCCTTCTCGCCTATGATGTCCTTCGTCGTGAAGGCGATTATCCCCGAGAACACCACTCCCGCGACGAGCTCTTCGGGGCTCCACAGCATACCCTTGCTGCCCGCTGTCAGCACAAGCCAGAGCACGAATGACCAAATGAATACAGGAATGAAACCCATTGTGCGTCCCCCCACTTTTGGTTTACAACCTTATCTCGGCTTCATTTTCCCGGATTTCCGCTTACCATAGAAAAAATCCTCTTAAAAGGGTTTTTTGAAGCTTAGAATTGAAAACAAAGGTATCTAACCCTTCGTTGTTAACCAAAGGTTAATTACCTGCCCGCGAACATCCGCGCCGAGGTCTTCCTCGATCGGGCGCTGGAGGAATGCGTTCTCTGGAAAATCCTGCATCGGTGCCTTCCTATGGCTTGAAACGGTATTTTAATGACCTTAGGGGCCTAAAATCCACCCAAAGCTTTATATACCCTCGAGATGAGTTCCCAATGGGACTCTTCTCGGAGTCTTTCGAGGGAGCCCTGAAAGTTGAAAGAGTTGGTGTTAGATATGTATGGAGATGGATTTGGCGGTGGCTACGAAGCCCCTGTTAAGGTTGGAGAAAGGTATAGAGTTAGGATTGAGAGCCTTGGAAAGGGTGGCGATGGCATCGCCAAGATAAAGGGCTTCGTTATCTTCGTCCCGAACACTCAGGTCGGCGACGAGGTTGAGATCGTCATTAACTCGGTCAAGAGGAAGTTCGCCTTTGGCGAAGTCATCTGATCCTTTTTTCCTCTTATTCTTACATGCAAATATTGCGAGACGTTTTTAAGGTATTAATTCAAGATTTTCTTGGTGAGTCCATGGATGAGGACTCCATAATGATCGGAGTTGTAATTGGAGTCCTGGTTCTTCTGTCACCCGTCATGCTCTACTGGACGGTGGCGCTCCTCGATACATCGGGTATCGACCGCTACCTCCCCGGTGCGCTTTTCGTAGCCGTCTCGGCATTGATTCCGGTCCTGATCGTTTGCTCCCTTTCCTACCTCGTTATGCGGCACTACAACAGGCCCCGCGAATGGATAAAGAAGAAATTAACGCTCGTGGCCCTTTTTCTCTTCGCCGCCCTCTTCATGCTCCTGAGTATTATGGGTGCGGTTTAATCCCCATTTTTGAACCGCACCCTTTTTAAACCCCTTCCCAGAGCGCCCACCGATGGTCAGGGTTCACGTCGAGACCTACGGGTGCACGAGGAACAGGGCAGACGCCGAGATGATGGAGGCGATTCTGGTTAGTGCGGGCTATGGGCTGGCGGAGACCCCCGAAACTGCCGATTACGTCGTGGTGAACACCTGTGCCGTCAAGGACCCGACGGAGAAGCACATGCGCGAGAGGATAAAGGAGCTCCTCGATGCGGGCAGGAAGGTGATCGTCACCGGCTGCCTCCCTCACGTCAACCCGGATGCAATAGATTCACGCGTTTCCGGGATACTCGGTGTTAAGAGCATAGACAGGATAGCCGAGGCGATAAGCCTAGCGGAGCGCGGCGGGAAGCTGGTGAGCGTCGAGGGCTGGCGCGAGAGGAACATAGACAAGCTCGAACTTCCGAGACTCTGGAAGGGCGGCGTTGCCTTCGTCGTCCCGATAAGCGAGGGTTGCCTCAACGCATGCACCTACTGCGCGACCCGCTTCGCCAGGGGAGTTCTGAGGAGCTACAAACCGGAGCTCGTCGTTAAGTGGGTTAAGGAGGCCCTCGCCAGGGGATACAGGGAGATACAGCTGTCGAGCGAGGACACCGGCTGCTACGGCTTCGACATCGGGACGAACCTGGCCGAACTCCTCGACGAGATAACTGCCATCGAGGGCGACTTCAGGGTCAGGGTTGGAATGATGAACCCGAACCACGTTCTCAGGTTCCTCGACGAGCTCGTCGATGCCTACACCGATGAGAAGGTCTACCGCTTCATCCACCTGCCCGTCCAGAGCGGCGACGATGAGGTTCTGAAGCGGATGGGTAGAACGTACACTGTGGAACAGTTCGAGGAGATAGTTCGAACTTTTCGTAAGAAAGTTCGCGATTTGAACCTCAACACGGACATAATAGTTGGCTTCCCCGGGGAAACTGATGAGGCCTTCAGGAACACCGTGGGGCTGGTGGAGCGCGTCAGGCCCGACAAAATCAACGTTTCGCGCTATTCACCGAGGCCCGGAACGATAGCGGCGAAGTGGAAGCAGATTCCCGGCTGGAAGGCCAAGGAGCGCTCGAGGGAGCTTCACAGGCTCCGCCTTGCCATAGCCTACGAGATAAACCGCGCCTACGTCGGGAGAACCGTTGAGGTTCTCGTCCACGGCGAGGGTAAGAAGGGCGGCGTCGAGGGCAGGACTTTCAACTACAAGGATATAATCCTCGATTCTGGCGAACCCGGCGAATTTCTGCAGGTTCGGGTTGATTGGGCCGGCTCAACGTATCTTAAGGGTACATCCCTCCGCTGAGGTATCTTTCTTGGGGAGTATTCAATGATTATTGTGGGATGTCTAACGGGTTTTGGGTTTCATTGTAGAACTTACAATATCAAAGGGTGAACCAATTAGGTTTGCATTCGAAAACTATTTATACTCTCGTGCAAGCATATAAACAAATCCTTCATGCTGGAGGTGAATCAGGATGAGAAGGAGTAATAAGAAAAGGTTAATTCCGCTGGCACTCGCCCTTGTGCTGGCGATGGTTGGCGCTGCTCTGGCTGTTCCGGCTATTACTGTGAACGTTCAGCAGGTTGGTGGTGGTTCCAATACGGATGCTAAGATAGACACTACTACTGCCGCCATCAACTGGGATATCTCAGGAACCACCATAACTGGTGCTACGATAACCCTTGATCAGGGACCTGGTGTGGATAGTACTTGGGATCTCTACATAACCCTCGACGATGATAATGTTATTCATGTTAATGGCAACATTGGGGCGTCTGATACTACAATTACTGTGTCTTCAGGCATTAACATAGACCTTACTCAAAACTACATCAAGAGTGTGTCCCTTGTTATTGCTGGCAATCAGGTCAATACATGATTGGCACTTGGCATAGGTTGAATGAACGCTACACGCCCCGACCTCCTTTCCTTTTCTGCGTTTTCTGACCCTTATGAGTGCTAAACCATGCCACGCCACCCCATCGACGGTAAACTCAGAATCTTCGGCTTGATTTTCCTACTCGCGTCTTTCCTAGTTCTGGCTCCCGCTTTTTCCGTTCCATCGATTGATTTGACCGTCCAGCCCATCGGCTCCTGCACCGCCGGGAGGTACTACATCGACGTCAACGTTACCAACCTCGAGAACAGGGAGCTCGTGAACTACACCTTCAACATAACCATTCCCTCTGACAGGATACCCGCTTACTCCCGGCTCAAAGCCGGTAACGTCTACGTCGTCGATGAAAACGGCAATCCCCTCTACTACTGGGTTATGAGGCGTACCAGCAGGGTTTTCACGGTCTTTTTCAAAGTCCCCCGGATTCCTGCCCGCGGCCGGGCCCTGGTGAGGATATACTACGGTTCAGACAACCCCTACAGGCGCTATAGGAAGCCTGCTGAGCTCTTTGTCTACTGGGAACCCTTCAACCGCCTCAAGAGCTACCCCTACGTCGATAGTGGCATCTTTTCCAATTCCCAGGCCTTTGGGGGCGGGGAGCTTTACATCAAGAGGGGAAAGCTGGTCGTGAACTCGACTATCTCGACCAACTGGTGGTCTGGGAGCACGGCAAAGGAGGCCGAGCTGGTGAGGCTCAAGGTCGATGACTCCTACGCCGTAGTCTTCAAGTTCAAAAGGGGCTCCGGTAAGCAGGGGGTCGTCAGTTACCCCTTTTACATGTTCATCCATGCTGCCGTTGGCAACGGGGACAGGTACGACTACATAGCGATTAAGGAGAACTTCAACTCCAAGTTCCGCTTCGAGTTCGGCAACGACCGGAGCGGAAGCGACGAAACCAGCAAGTATGCCGGAAAGCAGTACTACCTCGGCGAGATAGTGGTCACCCCGCGGAACAGCACAGGCAGGATCGAGAAGTTCTCGAGTGGGGCTTTGATCGTTTCCCACGTCTTCGAGACCAGCA
Organism: Thermococcus sp. 4557; assembly: GCF_000221185.1. Taxonomy (NCBI): domain Archaea; kingdom Methanobacteriati; phylum Methanobacteriota; class Thermococci; order Thermococcales; family Thermococcaceae; genus Thermococcus; species Thermococcus sp. 4557. The sequence goes on from NC_015865.1 coordinate 1,448,376, forward strand.
ACCGCTTCAGGAACAGGGAGGTTTCGATAGGGTTCGGCCAAGCGAACGCTGATTGGTGGGGCACCGTCAATCTTTTAGCCTACGTTGACTGGGTTTACATAGTGAGGCACGCTAACTATGGGGCTGAAATAGTGAGGATGGGTGCCGAATGCGGCTTTAATTAGGTGGTGGTTTAATGGTAAAGCGTCGTATCGACGTCCTCTCCCTAATCTCGTACTTCCTCCTGTTCTTCGTGGTCCTAGTCGTGGTTCTTCACTTCGTCTTCGGCTTCCAGTACGTCGTTATCCTGACCGACTCGATGGAGCCGCACATAAACCCCAACGACCTCGTTGTGACGATGCCCTCCTCCCCGGATGGGCTCCACGTGGGGGACGTTATCCTCTACCGCGTGACCATCGGCAACTCGACGTACAAAATAACCCACCGCATAGTTGATGTGAGGACGGATTCTGGCGGAAGGATTTACTACGTCACCAGAGGCGACAACAGGGACTATAGTGATCCCTGGAGGGTTTATCCAGAACAGGTTCTTGGAAGGGTGGTTCTGGTCATCCCAAGGGTGGGGGTTGTCTGGTACTACACCCCGCTGATAGTTTTCGGGATTTTCCTGTTTATAATAGCTTCCCTGGCCTACGACCTGGCCTGGCTCCTGCTCGAGGAAGAACCCCCGCGTTCAAAATCCAGAAAGGCGGACCTCGTCGCTCTGAGAAGGAAGAAAATAAAGGTTCATCACTACAGGCGCTAAGCCCACTCGTCCTCGGGAATGGCCTCCTTTTTGGCCGGGATTATGCAGAGGAACTCCAGCGTTTCTCCGGTTGCCTTGTAGCCGTGGGGCTCGTTGGGCGGGACGTAGAGGAAGTCGCCCTCCCTGACGTGGAACTCTTCCTTTCCGTTCGTTATGATTCCCTCTCCCTTGACGATGAATATCTCGTGCTCCCAGTCGTGGTCGTGGAGAGGTATCTCCGCGCCCTTCTTGAGGACGAAGTATCGCATCGCGTAGTTCTTCGCTCCGAGCTTTGGAGAAACGAGCCACCTTATCGTCACTCCCTCAAAACCGGTGTCCTTCTCGGGGACCTCGGTGTAGTGTCCGACGAACATGGTACCACCGACCCAACTTGGATGAACGGATATTTAAACGATGCGGTGGGTGGAAAAACGAATCAAAAGGGCTTTAAGCATCCCCCTCGAGGGGGTTTCAGGTGAAGATGATGAGAAGGGCTGCTCTTGCCATTTTTCTGGTATTAATCGTGTTTGCCTCTGGCTGCATAAGTTCGAACACGGGCACGCCGAGCGACACGGGCACCACCGGCACCCCCGCCGGCGGAATAGACTTCGGGGCCCGCGGAAAGGGTGAGGTTCTCGCGGACTGGTCGGAGCTTGCGGACGTTTCCAGGGTCTACGTCAGCGAGGGCTACGAGGACCTCGCGAAGCACTACTTCCCGAACGCACAGATACTCCCCGCGAGCCAGTACGACGGGGGCGTTGCGGTGCTGTCCCCCAAGGACGCGAGGGCCGTTCTCAAGGGGAAGCCCATCCTCATAACGGTCAGCGACTACTTTGGCTACGTGGTCTACAAGCTGGGCGTTAAGTTCGTCGGCCCGGACAAGGGTGTCTTCGCCGCCTTCAACGAGGACGGAAAGGCTCACTTCGTTTTCACGGGCACCAGCAAAGCTGGCGCTGGCGCGGCCCTTGAGTACGCCATGAACCTCAAGAACGGGGCAGCCATTAGAACGGAAGACGTTCTGAGGAGCGGCGAGTTCGAGGGGATCATCCTCAAGGTCATAGGCGACAACAACTGGAACGGCCTCCCGGACGACGGCGAGAGCTGGTACCTCGAATCCTTCAAGACGGTGGAGCCCTTCGTGTATTACTGGCGCATCGTTGATGGCGAGAACGTCACCGTGAGGGGCGGCTTCATCCGGCTCGTCAACGGCTCCACGGTTTACATCCATGCCCTCGGCTTCAACGTCAGCGTGGAGGTCAGGGACGGAACCGGGGCCACGCTCACCTACGTTATCGAGAACACCAACCCCTCGGTGCTGAACCTTCCAGAGGGCGCCGAGACCGGCGATACGTGGGTCAGGTTCACGACTTCGGAGCCTTCCTTCAGCGTGGTTCCGCGGGAGGTCGGGAACTACACGGTGATAGCCTTTGGAGACCACAGGCCCGACGGGGGCACCACGCTGCCCGGGGTCTTCCTTAAGATACGGGACATGATAAACGACGAAGGTGACGCCCTCTTCATCATCGACGGCGGCGACCTCGTCTACAGGGGGGCGGTCAACGAGTGGGCGGCCCTGCTCGAGGAGTGGAAATGGAACCGGCCGATATTCCTGGCCCCCGGAAACCACGAGTACCGCGGGGAGGGCGTGAACGTTTACCACATGCTCTTCGGCCCCGACAACTACGCCTTCGACCTCGGGAAATACCGCTACATCTTCATAAACGACGTTGAGAACGACTACGGGCTGGGCGACGAGGTCTTTGCCTGGCTCGAGGGTGAGCTGGAGAAGGCGAAGGAGGCTGGGAAGAGGCCGGTTCTGGTTCTCCACGCCCCGCCGATCGACCCCAGGCCTGAGGGCGACCACGCCATGAATCCCGCGGACGGGAAGAGGCTCCTGGAGCTGATGAAGGAGTACAACGCCTTCGGGATATTCAGCCACATCCACATGTACTGGTACGGCGAGGAGGACGGAGTTCAGATGCTCATAACTGGTGGCGGAGGGGCGCCGCTCTACGTTCCCGCCGACCAGGGCGGCTTCTACCACTACGTCAGGCTTCAGATGGGTGCCGACGGCACGATCTCCGTCGAGCCCGTCAGGGTGGAGCCCTGACTCCTATTTATTCTATTTGCCGCTATATAGATGCGGGTATGTAACTATATTCTACTGCGGCAAGGTATTTATATGCCGCCCTCGAGCCCCTCCCGGTGGTGAGTGTGGACGTATGGCTGCTGATAACCGTGGTGCTAGGATTTTCGATGGCCTGGGCAATAGGTGCCAACGACGCCGCGAACTCCATGAGCACCGCCGTCGGTGCGAAGGCGATAACCCCGAAGCAGGCCGTTATAATAGCCGGCGTCCTTGAGTTCGCGGGCGCGTACTTCTTCGGAAAGAGCGTCACCGAAACGATAAGGAAGGGCATCCTCGACCCGACGATGATAACCGACCCGATGGTCCTCGTATACGGCTCCGTTGCTGCCCTCCTCGCGGCCACGATATGGCTCATCATAGCGACGAAGTTCGGCCTGCCTGTCTCCACCACCCATTCAGTCATAGGTGGCATAGCCGGCTACGGAATAGTCTACGCCGGCACCGCGATAGTCAACTGGGGCAAGATGGGCCAGGTCGTCCTCAGCTGGATTCTCTCGCCTATAATCGGCGCCATAATGGCCTACCTCATCTTCAAGGCCTTCACGAAGAGCATCTTCGAGAGAAAGGACCCCGTCAGGAGCGCCAGGATATGGTCCCCGTTCTGGATTGGGCTGGCGTTCGTCGTCATTGGAACCATGTTCTACATCAAGGTTCTCCACGGAAATGACCTCAAGACTGGATTTTTGATGTACGGCGTCCCGCTGGGCATAATCGTGTTCGCGGTAACGTACCTCCTGATAAAGCTCCGCTTCCCGAGCAGCGACCCCTTCATCGGCGTTGAGGCGATATTCCGGAAGGCGCAGGTGGTTACTTCTGCCTACGTTGCCCTCGCCCACGGCGCCAACGACGTGGCCAACGCCATAGGCCCTGTTGCGGCGGTTTACGCGGTGGCCACTATGGGCCTCGGCGGCATGCAGGTTCCCGTTCCCAAGTGGATACTCGCCATGGGCGGTCTCGGAATCGCGGTCGGTGTCGCCACCTACGGTTACAGGGTCATGGAAACGGTCGGCAAGAAGATAACCGAGCTCACCAACACGCGCGGCTTCACCATCGACTTTTCGGCGGCAACCGTTGTCCTCGCCGCCAGCTGGCTTGGGCTGCCCATCTCGACGACCCACACGGTGGTCGGTGCGGTCATAGGAATAGGCCTCGCAAGGGGAGTAAAGGCAATAAACAAGGACATCGTTAGGGATATAATAATCTCCTGGTTCGTTACCGTTCCGGTCGCTGGACTGATAAGCGCGGCCATATTCAAGGTCCTTATGATCGTGGGGTGATATCATGCAGGTGTGGACGAAGCTCTTCGCGAAGAGCCCCTTCAAACCCCTCATAAAGCACGCGGACGTCGTGCTCAGCACCGTTGAAACGCTCGAGAAGGCGCTTCAGGCATGGTACGCGTGCGACTACGAGGGCATGAGGGAGTTCGCAATCGAGGTGGACAGGCTCGAGGACGTTGCCGACAGGATAAAGGAGGAGATAAGGGATTCCCTCAGCTCGAAGCTCATGATGGCAGTCGCCAGGGAGGACGTTATAATCTACCTCCACATGCAGGACAAGGTGGCGGATGCCGCCGAGGACACCGCCAAGTGGCTGCTCGTCAAGAAGCCCGACTGCGTTCCGACGGAGGTCAAGGATATAATCCTCCAGATGGGCATGGAGAGCATCAAGGCCGCAAAGCTCGTCCACGAGGCCATAGTCCAGATGGACCGCGTTATAGAGAGCGGTTTCACCGAGGGCGAGATAGAGCGGGAGTACGAGATAATCAGGCAGATAGAGAGCGTTGAAAACAAGATAGACGGCCTCGACACGAAGCTCATGCAGCTCGTCTTCGAGAACGCCGACTCGATGAGCTGGGGCGACGGGTTCTACATCCTCAACATCGCCAGGACGCTCAGCAACATCTCGGACAAGGCCAAGGACGCGGCCGAGAGGATAAGGCTCATGATGAACAAGTGAGCCGGTATCTCCGATATTCTTTTAAGTTCTTTCCGCTGACTTCTTCTGGTGGAAATGGAGGACGGTGTTAGAATAGTCCATAACTTTTGTGATAGTCTCATCTTATTGTTCCCCCTGGCTGGCGTTACCAGTGAATTCCCTCATTCTCAGGATGAGTTGGAGGTGGTGTTCGGTGAGGACTAAGCTTCTGCTTCTCCTCGTCTCCCTCTTCCCGGCCGTAGCGGTAGAGATAGACGTTTCCAGATTTACCACCCACTACCCCAATATATCTCCTGAACGGCTCGGCTACCTGATAACCGCTGACCTGCTCGCCAAGTGGCTTCCCAGCTTCCTTAAGTTCCTCCTGATTCTGCTTCTGCTGATCATGCTTCTCTCGCGCTTTGGCTCGGACTTCGAGCGGGGCAACGTTCTCCTGATGCTCTCAAAGCCCCTCACGAGGAGGCATTACTTCCTCGGCTGGGCTCTTGAGGGGCTGAAGCTTGCCCTAATTTCCGCTCTTGGGATTTCACTCTCGGGAGCGCTCGCGATGCTCGCCCACGGTTTCGAGGTTAGGGACTACCTCATCGGCTCCCTCGCCCTTTCGCTCTCACTGATTGGTGTAGTCGGAATCGCCCTGCTCCTCCTTCCTTTGGCGACCTCCCGCGATTCAGGGGTCTTCCTCGGCCTTGGAGCGTTCGTTGTGCTCCTGCTCCTCGGGGAGTTTGATTATTCCTTCATCCCGACGGCTTACCTTAAGAGGGCCGTTTCCATCGGGGAGAGCGTTTCCGTCTCCCATGAGGCCGTTGGAGGACTTTTGGCCCTTTCCGTTGGTCTGTCGCTCGCGGGAATGGAGGCCTTCCGGAGGAGGGAGCTGAGGGGTTCTGGGTCCATCACCGTCCCCGGTTTTTCCTTCTCCCCCCGCGGGCTCTACGGCGTTTTCCTCGGGCTGAGCCTTCAGAGCAAACGCTTCATGGTTTTCGTCGCCCTGACGGCGTTGATGGCCTTCTTAAACAGGGCTACCCTCGACAAGTACCACTCCCTTTACGGCCCTACCGGCATTTTGAACGCCCTAATTTCGACACTGGGTGGCATGTTCTTGCCCCTTGTTGTCCTCCCCCTTGGGGCGGTCTCGATAGGCTCGGCCATCGAGAACGGCACTGTTAGAGTTCTGCTGAGCAAGCCGTTGAGGAGGAGGGACTTTTTCCTCGGGACGTTCCTGAGCGACATCTCTGCCGTCTTCATCGGGGCCACCCTCTATCTGGCCATCCTCGTTGCCTACGCCCTCCACCTGGGTGCCCCCCTGAGTAAAACCCTTGAGCTCGGCCTTGCCTTTGGCTCCCTGCTCTTCCTCTCGCTCGTCCAGTACCTGGCCCTCGGTTACCTGCTTTCATCCTTCATGAGGGGCAGAAAGGCGCTTTTCGTCTCGCTGGTACTGGCCTTCCTGCTGGGCTTTGCAGTTCCAATCGCCGTCATTGCGGCCTCAAACTCGGCGGGAGAGTCGTTAGTTGATGTTCTGGCCAAAAACTCCCTTCCCGTGCCGAGTCCTAACCTGCACTACACCGTGCTTGGGATGGTGGTCTCGCCGAAGAGGAGCCTTCCGCCAAAGTCCGTATCAGAGATTCTGGGCTATCAGGGGAATCTGGCGATGCTGGTCATACCTACGGTGGTTTACCTCGCAATTGCCTGGCTCAAATTCAGAAAAGCCGACCTGAGGTGATAGAATGTGGGGGTTCGAGCTTGAGCTGAAGAAAAGCCTAAGGACGAAGAAGTTCTGGCTGATACTCGTTCTGATTCTGCTAATCTACGCCATGACCTTCAGGGAAGTGCGGGACAACCTTGAAGGCGCCACGAACCCGCAGGAAGTGCTCGTCACGAGCGTCGTGGGTTACATAGCGGTCAGCGCGTTCCTCTTCATCGGCGTCTATGCCCTCATGGCGGGGGCAACTGCCGTGAACTCGGACCTTGAGGACGGGACGGTGAGGGTGGTTCTCAGCAAGCCGCTGGGGAGGGTTTCGTACCTGCTGGGCAAGTTCCTCGGCCAGGCGCTCAGCATAGTCGTGGCCATGGCCTTCGCCACCCTTCTGTCCTTCGCGATAACGAAGTACTACGGCCTCTCCCTCACCGCCGCCCTCGTTGGGGACCTGGTCCTCTCGAACCTGCTAGTCCTCCTCGCCATGCTCCAGCTCCTCGCCCTTGGCCTGCTGATTTCAACCCTTATCCGCTCCTCCAACACCGCCCTGGGACTGGCCCTCGTTATTTTCTTCGTCACCGGCCTCGTCATGCCCCAGGTGGTGGACGGCCTCGCTGAGGACAAGGCGAGGGAGGAGTTCGGGATTCAAAAATGGGGGGACTTCAGTAAGCTTTCGCCTGAGGAGAAAAGGGCTTACCGCGAGCGCCTGGACGAGCTTTACGAGGAGTACCACCTGAGGTACCTCTTCTACGCCCCCCAGGTGATCATGCTCGACGTGTTCACGGACATAGACAGGACCACCTTCAACGACGACGGCACCTACACCGTGGAGTACAGGGGTGTCAAGCGGGCCATAACGGACAATCCAGCCCAGACGGCGCTGATAGCTGGCCTTGCCCCTGTTTACCTCGGGCTGGCCCTCATGAGGTTCAGGAGAATGGACCTGAGGTGATTCCATGGGCAGGGTTACCCGCGCCCTCCTCAACTACCTCCTCCTTATCCTCCTCGTGGCGCTTATCTCTGGCATCGGGATAAAGGATTACCAGTTCTACCGGGCGGACATGGAGTTCAGCCTTCTTCCTTCGGCGGAGAGGGCCGTAATAGAGGCCAACGCGAGTTCCCTGGGAATGGACCCCTACGACTACTACATGAACTTCGTGGCCCCGAAGGACTACCCGACCCTCACGATGAACCCCCTCCACGCCGGGCTTTACGTGCTCCACCACTCCCTATTTGACCCTGACTACGATTACCCTGTACCGAGGAAGCTCATGGTGGCCAGGACGCTGGCGCTGATTCTCCTCGCGGAGGCTATCATAGTCCTCATCGGCTTCCCCCTCGCAAAGCTCGCCCTCAGGAAGAGGCGCCTCCGCTCCACCGTCCGCTTTCTCGCCAGGGTCTTCAACGGTCTTCCCGTCTGGGCCGTGGCGGCGCTCTTCTCGCTCCTCATTATAATGAGCGCGCTCCCCAACTACCTGATAAACGGTCTCGGCACATCCACTTCCCTCGCCAGAAACCTCGCCTACATGGCCTTTCCGCTGGTTTCTATAGTCCTCGTCGCCCTATGGGAGTTCGTCGAGGCCCTGGTGATACTCCTCAGGGACGAGTTCGGTAAGGAGTACGTGCGCGCCAAGAGGGCGATGGGACTGCCGGAGCGCAGGGTCGAGAGGCACGTTCTCCGCGCGGTCATGCCGTCCTTCCTCGGCTTCCTCTTCCAGCACTTCGTCGAGGTCTCGACGCTCGCCCTCGTGGTCGATGCCTTCTTCGGCCTCTTTGGCCTCGGTAAGATGCTCCAGTGGGGCTTCCGCATATCCGGCGACCTCTACACCCTCGATCCGGACGTCTTCTTCTATCCCATAGCGGTCTTCATGGTGGTGAACTTCTTCGTCCTTCTGGCCGTTACGGTTCTGTCGGAACTCCTCGCTCCCGGAGGTGGCGGCGTTGAGGCTTGACGCCAAAGCGAAGGCCGGACTCGCGCTGATAATGCTGGTTATGCTCCTCGCGGTCCTGCCCGTCGGTGTGATAGTGCCCGCTGAGAAGGCCTCCAACTGGAACTACCTGCCCTACTGGAACGACTACCCCCGGAACGCCCGGCCCATCTGGCTTCCCTCCGGCTTCAAAACCCTTGAATCCTCTGGAACGAACTTCTCTATGACCTTCTCAGTCGGCGACACTGTTCCTGGGAACATAATGCTCGAGGGCAACTCGACGGTCAGGCTGGTGATTCGCCGCCCCGACGGGTTCTCCGTTGCCCTCGGCCCGGTGGAGGTGGACGGGAGGACGAGCGTCAACTCCAACCCCACCCTCGCGGCAGACGCCTATGACTTTGCCGAGTCCATCGGCTACGGCCCGGAGAGCAGGCCCCTCTTCACGCCCACCCAGCTACTCTTCATGGGCTACGGCGGTGATGTCCTGAAGGGGGAGTACACGGTCGAGGTCGAGTCCACGGGCCCGGTTGAGGTTACCCTCTTCGGCGACTCCTACGGTCTCCTGGGTACGGACTCCTACGGCCGAGACCTCTGGGTGGGCTTCGTCCTCGCCGGCAGGAGCACCCTGCTCGTGTCGCTCGAGGCGTCCGTTCTCGTGGTCATCATCGGCCTCCTCCTCGGTCTCTTCGCCGGCTACTACAAAAACCGGGCCGCGGTCTTCCTCGAGAGCCTGCTGAACTCTCTCGGAGCGCTCCCGGTCCTCCCCCTCGCGATGCTTATGATATTTTCATTCTCAACGACGGGCATAGCGATGAGCAGGGAGATAGGAACTGGAACCCTGGCCCTCATACTGGCCCTACTGCTCGCGGGCAAGTTCGGGAGCGCGGTTAGGGGTTTCGTGGTTCAGGAGAAGGTTAAGGAGCACGTTGCCGCGGCGAGGGCGCTCGGGGCGGGCGACCTCCACATTCTCCGGAGGCATATCCTGAGGCCGGTAATCCCCTACGCCCTGAGCCACTTCAGCCTGCTGTTCCCCAAGGTCGTCGCGCTGGTGGCGATACTGGGGTTCTTCAACATGATTCCCAGCGACAACTGGGGTTCGTTCATACTGGAGGGCCTCAACCAGAACGCCCTGTACGCGGGCAGATGGTGGTGGTTTTTGGCCCCTGTCGTCACGATGGTGCTCCTGAGCGTGGGCTTTGCCCTGCTCTGGGAGGATGAGGCCTCAGAAGGGGTGTTGACATAATGGAGAACGGAAGAACGAAGAATGAGAGAATCAGATGGCTATCATCGTCGAGGTCATCTGGATTTCGGTCATCTTCCTTATCTTCTCGGTTATGAACTGGTCAAGGTCCTTGAGGGTGTCGGTTTCGACCTTTACGACGAGGTCGTATTCGCCATAGACCACGTAAGCCTCCTTAACCTCCGGCATGGCCAGAAGCTTCTCCATAACTTCCCTTTCCTTTCCAGCGGCCGTCACCATCAAAATAAAAGCCGTCACCATGGCTATCACCAAAAGTATTTTATCTTCGGAGTATTTAAGCTTATCGAGGCATATGTTCGACCACTTGATAAGCGAAGCTCAATTGGGGCGGTTTTACTCCCGCCTGAAATCGCTTGGATTTGAGGAAATTCGTCCCTACGCCAAGGGAACCACGAGTCTCATCTTCTGCGCCCGGTTGGATGAAAAAAACGTCATAATAAAGCTCCAGCGGCCGGACTCCCCGAGGCAGAACTTCGCCAGGGAGGCCGAAATCATCCGCGCGGTGGAGCCATTCGGGATAACCCCGCCGCTAGTGGCTTACGGCGTCTTTGAGGGTCTTGAGTACCTCGTTCGGGAGTTCGCGGAGGGGGAGATAATATTCCACGCGGACATCGAAAAACGGCATATCTTCGAGATAGTTGAGAAAACGGCCCTTCTCGACAGGCTCGGCCTCGACCACGGCCAGATTCAGGGGGGAAAGCATATAATAGTCGGAGAGAGGGTCTGGCTGATAGATTTCGAAAAGTCCGGCTGGAGGAAGCCGAAGAACCTCACCTCCGCTATGGCCATGGTGTTCCTGAACGACAACCACATCTCGCGCAGGGTTCGGGAGAAATTCGGGATGGACCGGGCATTCCTTGAGGAAATAAGGGAGGAAGTGAGGAATTACAAGAGAACCGGGAGGCTCTCAGGCCTTCTGCGCCTTCTTTCTCGCCTTTAGCCTGTCCGCGTAGAGGGCCAGGAGGGGTATCGCCACCGCCATCGCTATCAGCCCCATCCTCGGATCCCAGAGGTAGTCGAAGACCAGTATCACGGCCACGGCTATCGCCATCATCAGGAAGAGGTCCCTGTCGAAGAGCCGGGACTTTGCCAGGATGTTCTGATGCCGGGCGACGTACGCGAGGTATAGGGGTATCCCGACGGCGGCTATTGTTACTCCCGCGTAGGTTCTGAACGCCACGGAGATGAATATCCCCAGGACGAGTATGATTCCAACGCCGTGCTCCTCCCTCATGTTTCCACCTGACCCCTCGCTATCGGTGATGACCTTTTAAACCTTCTCGCGTTTGTTACTGCACACGATAGTTAAGCTTATATACGTTGATGTCCATGATAGGCCGGTGATAGCGTTATGAGCAACATCGAATGGGATGAGAAGACCTTTTCTAGGTTCGCGTACCTGGGCGACCCGCGTATCCGGGGCCGGCTGGTGGCCTACGTTCTTACAAAGGCCAACATGGAGGACAACAAGTACGAGAGCACGGTGGTCGTTGAGGACTTGGAGACCGGGGCGAGGCGCTTCATCGAGAACGCTTCCATGCCGAGGATCTCGCCGGATGGAAAGAAACTCGCTTTCACGCGTCCCAACAGCGAGAAGAAGGCAACGGAGATATGGGTGGCGGACGTACAGACCCTGAGCGCCAAGAGGGTTTTAACCATCAAGAACGTTCGCTCGATACAGTGGAACGACGATTCCAGGAGACTCCTTGTGATCGGCTTCAAGCGCCGCGATGATGAGGACTTCGTCTTCGACGACGACGTTCCCGCCTGGTTCGACAGCATGGGCTTCTTCGACGGGGAGAAAACGACCTTCTGGGTTCTCGACACGGAGAGTGAGGAAATAATCGAGCAGTTCGAGAAGCCGAGGTTTTCGAGTGGTCTCTGGCACGGCGATTCCATAGCCGTCAACGTCCCGCACCGCGAGGGCTCGAAACCAGCGCTCTTCAAGTTCTATGACATCTACCTCTGGAGGGACGGTGAGGAGGAGAGGCTCTTCGAGCGCGTTTCCTTTGAGGCGGTGGATTCCGACGGAAAGGCGCTCCTCCTGAGGGGCAAGAAAGAAAAGCGGTTCATCAGCGAGCACGAGTGGCTCTACGTCTGGGACGGCGAGCTCAAGCCCGTCTACGAGGGTCCGCTCGACGTCTACGGCGCGAAGCTCACCGACGGCAAGGTCTACTTCCTCACTCCAGATGCAGGCAGGGTGAACCTCTGGCTCTGGGACGGACAAGCGGAGAGGGTGGTTGTAGGAAACCACTGGGTTTACGGCTTCGACGTCCACGACGGAAGGGCGGTTCTGCTTATAGCGACCGCCACCCGCGTCCCCGAGCTCTACCTCTACGACGGCGAGCTGAAGCAGATAACCGACTACAACGGGCCGATATTCGCCAGGCTCAAGACCTTCGAGCCGAGGCACTTCCGCTTCAAGAGCAAAGACCTGGAGATAGACGGCTGGTACCTGAGGCCCGAGCTCAAGGAGGACGAAAAAGCTCCTGTTATAGTCTTCGTCCACGGTGGGCCGAAGGGAATGTACGGCCACCGCTTCGTCTACGAGATGCAGCTGATGGCGGCGAAGGGCTATTACATCGTCTTCGTCAACCCGCGCGGGAGCGACGGCTACGACGAGGACTTCGCGCTCCGCGTCCTTGAAAGAACAGGTCTTGAGGATTTTGAGGACATAATGAACGGCATCGAGGAGTTCTTCAAGCTCGAACCGCAGGCCGACAGGGAGCGCGTTGGCATTACCGGCATAAGCTACGGCGGCTTCATGACCAACTGGGCTTTGACTCAGAGCGACCTCTTCAAGGCAGGTATAAGCGAGAACGGCATAAGCTACTGGCTCACCAGCTACGCCTTCTCCGACATCGGCCTCTGGTACGACGTTGAAGTCATCGGCCCGAACCCGCTGGAGAACGAGAACTACCGGAAGCTCAGCCCGCTGTTCTATGCGGAGAACGTGAAGGCCCCGATTCTGCTCATCCACTCCCTTGAGGACTACCGCTGTCCGCTCGACCAGAGCCTCATGTTCTACAACGTTCTCAAGGACATGGGCAAGGAGGCCTACATAGCGGTCTTCAAGAAAGGGCCCCACGGCCACAGCATCCGCGGAAGCCCGAAGCACCGCTCAAAGCGCTACAGGCTCTTCATCGAGTTCTTCGAGCGCAAGCTCAGGAAGTACGAGGAGGGCTTCGACGTCGAGAAGATACTCAAGGAAGGCTGAGGCCCCTTTCTTTGAGCTTTTCTTTCAGCCTCTTTTCGCTTCCCCGGAAGTAGAAGAGGCACCATCCTTCTCTGCAGAACAGCTTCAGCTCGCCCCTGACGTCGTTGATGTCCCCCTTTCCCCGCGTGACCCCCACGAAACAGCCCTTACCCCTCCAGGTTTTCGGCTCTTCCGGCATCCACAGCTTCCGCGAGAGGGCTTCCCTCAGGGCCCAGAACTCGAAGGCGCAGCTGACTATGCCAAAGCGGTGGTTGTGCTCTATGAGCTTCACCAGGAACCTGAGGTAGTCCCCGTCCCTGGGCAGGTGGTCCGGGTCGGGGAGGCTCCTGAGGATCTCTGGCGGTACGGCCTTTCCGTCCGCGTAGAGCCTCGCGGCGGTGTAGAACGGAACCCACCCGTCCCCCGTCTCGATCAGCCTCACCCCCTCCCCCTCCGCCGCGGGCAGGAGTTCATCGAGGCGGTTGAACCCGGCCTGAACGCCGAGCAGAATGCTCTCTCCGAGGTACTTTCCGAAGCAGTCCATGGGCATTCTCACTATCCTTTCGAAGAAGTAGTTCCTCTCGAAGGCCTCCGCAACGGCTTCAAAGGCCCTGAGATTGCCCCGGTGAAGCGCCCTGCTGGCTGAGGCAACGAGCAGGGGGTGGAGCAGGTGCCTCCTCCTGTCCGTGACCATTACCGTCTTCACAGCCCGTCCTTTGAGTGGGGCCTTAAATTATTTTCCCCGGTCGTAACGTTCCACCTTATTCAAACCTGGTTACTCCTGTCCCCTTTTGACACGAAAGCGTTAAAAAGAGCATCCATCAACTGGGTTGCTACGTCAAATAATCCGGAGGTCTGCTCATGTCGGGAAAAAAGGGTGAGAAAAAGCTCTACTACCACGGACTCAAGGAGCAGAAGAAGCTCAACGTATCGAGGCTCAAATACCTCTCGATTCTCCTGTCTGTAATCGGCGTCGCCGTTCTGCTCGTTGCCGCCCAGAGCGCCCAAGCCCCGCTCGTCAGGGTGAGCGACGTCTACGGCAACTACCTGATGAACTACGCCGTCGTCAGGATAAACGGCACCGTAATCACCGTTCCCTACGTCTCCCAGACCGGCGGAAAGCTCGGCCTAACCTTCACGGTGGACGACGGAACCGGGCAGATTGACGTCCGCGTCTACTCCCCGCTCGCCGATGAGATGGTACGGAAGGGTCTAGTCCCCTTCCCCGGCGACGAGGTGACGGCCGAAGTCCAGCTCCGCGTGAGGGAGACCTACACCTACTCGATGCTCCAGTACCTCGACGGCCTGCACTTCCGCTCGAAGCTCCACTCCGCCGACCCGCCGCTCGTCAAGTCCCTCAACGCCAACATGAGCGGCTCCTACGTGGCCGTCGAGGGCATCGTCACAGAGTTCTCCAACGTCAGCTCCGGCTACCTGATGACCGTCGATACCGGCGACTCCCTCGTTTCCGTGCTCGTCCCGAGGGTTCTTCTCGTCTTCAACAACCTCTCCGTCAAGGTCGGCGACACCCTCTACGCCCCGGGAATAGTCTACCTCTACAAGGGCACCTCACCGGAGATAGTCGTCAGGAACCTCACCCAGCTCGCGGTTACGCCGATCGAGGAAGCTCCCGTCGTCCCGATAGGCGAGGCACCCAACTATCCTGAAATGGTCATGGCCGTTGAAGGCTCCATAGCTGGAATAACCTACGAGAACGGCCGCTACGTGCTGACCATCACCGACGGTCAGAACTACCTCGACGCCCTCGTCCCGCGCGAGGTTCTCGCCAACCTCAACCCCTTCAACGCCTCGAGCGAGAGCACGGTCAAGGTCGCGGGAAGAATGGGGAACGACGGCAGGCTCGTTGCGGCCTACCTGGAGGTCGTGAAGCCCGTTAAAACCGAGTTCAAGCCGATCGGCGTCCTAACCCTGGACATGCGCGGCTCGATAGCGGCCGTGAAGGGCAACATCGAGGAGGTCGATAGGGTAGGCTCGAACCTCAAGCTCGTCATCGACGACGGAACCGGAAGGCTGGACGTCTTCATCCCCTCCGCCGCCCTCGCTGAGCTCTCCAACGAGACGATGGCTCAGCTTAAAGTCGGCCTCGGAGTCGAGGTTGCCGGCTACCTCGAGGAGTACCGCGGAAAGCTCGAGGTGGTCGTTTACACTGGAGAGGGAATAAGGGCCCTCGGAGAGCCGCTCCCACCGGAGGAGATAGAGCTTCCGAAGGTCACCGCGGCCCAGCTCGCTGACTACGAGGGTCAGCTCGTCGATTTCGCCGGCTCGATCGAGGGGGTAACCTACGCCAACGGCACCTACTACCTCGCCGTGGACGGCGTTAAGGCCTCTCTCCCGAGGGAAGCCCTGCTCAACCTCAACCCGCTCGAGGCAGGAACCGGCAGTCAGGTCACGGTCAGGGGCCTGGTCGAGAGTCCAAGCCTTGTGAAGGGCGAGAACCTCACCGTCGAAGTTCCGATAGCCCCGATTCCGCTCAAGCCCGACGAGGTCACCGCGGAGATGGAGGGACAGCTCGTCGCCGTTGTCGGCAAGGTCACCGACGTGGCCAACCTCAGCGGCAACCTCAAGATAGTCGTCGGCAACCTCCCGGTCTTCGTGCCGAGGACGACCGCCAACGAGCTGACCTACGTCCCGGCCGAGGGAGACATTGTGCAGATCGGAGGATACGTCGAAATCTACCGCGACGAGCCGGAGGTGGTGCTCTTCAACCCGGCCGCGATTGAGAAGCTCCAGCAGACCGGGCCGCTTGAGGGCACCGTCTCGGACCTGAAGACCGCCACCGAGCCGCTCCTCCTGACGGTCACCTGGGACTCGATTGCCTACCAGAAGCCCGACTACGCGCTGACCTTCCACGACTCCACCGGAAGCGCAACCCTCCTCATCGAGCGCTCCCTCCTGCCCAACCCGCTCAAAGCAGGCACGGGCAGCACGCTGAGGGTGATAGCCGACCCGCTCTCCGGCAGGATAACCGCGCTGAACGTCACCGGGGCCAGGCCCTCCCAGGTCGTCAAGACCGGCTCGGTGAGCCTCTCGATGAAGGGCAGGACCGTGGCGCTGAACGGAACTGTTTCGAGCGTCTTCACCCTCGGAAGCAACCTCAAGCTGATCGTGGACGATGGAAGCGGTGGAATAGCGGTCTTCATACCCGGCGGCGCCAACCTGAGCGTCGAGAAGGGCCGGACGGTGCTCCTTGCTGGCTACGTGGACGAGTACAACGGCGAGGCGGAGATTATCGTCTACGACCTCGATGCGGTTGTGGTGATGGAGAATCCCCCCGGAGGAACCGCGGGAATCGGAGAGGTGAAGGTCTCGGAGCTCTCCGGCGCCACCGGAAGGGTGAACCTCACGGTAACCTGGGACGGGCTGAGCTACGAGGACGGCTACGTCATGAAGGTCCACGACGACACCGGAAGCGCCAAGCTGGCGGTCTCGCGCGACCTCCTCCCGGATCCGAGGGAAGCGGGAACCGGAAGCACGCTCAGGATAACCTACGACGCCGACGCCGGCCAGGTGGTTTCCATAACCGTCGTCGAGGCGGTTCCGGCGGAGGAACTAAGGACGGGCGACGTCACTTTGGACCTCCTCGGGACGACCGTGGTCGTTGAGGGAACCATCAAGGACGTCTACACTGGCAAGAGCTTCGTCAAGCTGACCATCGACGACGGAAGCGGGGAGCTGGTTATCTTCATACCAAAGAGCGTCGCCCAGCCGGATCTCAGCGAGGGCCAGACGGTCAGAGTAGCGGGCTACGTCGCCGAGTACAAGGGAACCGTCGAGGTCATCCCATACAGGGGCGACTGCATCGAGGTGAGGTGATGGCCATGGTTCCCCTTTCAGACCTTTTAATCTGGTCCCTCGCGGGGGTGCTCTTTGGCTCCTTCATCTCCTGGATTCCGGGCTTCCACATATTCAACATAATGGCCCTACTGGTGGCAGTCTTCGGTGTCGGCGAGCTGATGCCCGTCCAGGCCTTCCCCTTCTTCGCCATCGGGGCAATAGTGGCGTACGCCTACGTGAGCGCGATTTCCAGCGTCTACTTCAGCGTCGCCGACGAGAGCGCGGTGTTCCTCCTCTTTCCAACCCAGCGCTACCTCCTCCTCGGCAGGGGACATGAGGCAGTCCTGTTATACCTCATCGGCGCGGTTGCAGGAACACTCGTCCTCGTGCTTGGGGCGCTCTTCATATTCCCGAAGGTGCTGCCGCCGATTTACCAGGCGACCAGCCCCTACATAACCTACTTCCTGGTGGCCATAGTGGTCTTCATGTTCATGAGCGAGTGGCCCAAGGAAGGAGACCGCGGAAAAACGCCTGCCGAAAGGCTCTGGTTGGCCTGGAGGCAGATACTCGGCGGAATCCTGGTGTTCTTCCTCTCGGGAATACTGGGCTTCATCGTTATGAACACCAATCTCCTGCCGACGACGAGCGCCTACACGAGGCTCACGCCGATGTTCATCGGCTTCTTCGGAATGTCGTGGGTGATACTCAACATACTCTCCAACCCGCCGATGCTCGAGCAGGTTCCCGACGACAGGGTTGAGAGTAGCCTCTACAACACCCTCAAGGCCAGCTTCGGCGGAGCGCTGGGAGGAACGATAGCGGCAGTTTACCCCATAATCACCGGCGGAATGGGTGCTCTCGTTGCGGGTCACATGACCAGTCAGCGCGGTGACGATGCCTTCATCATAAGCCAGGGTGTGAACAGGGTCATCTACTACGTCGGGGCCTTCACGCTCCTATTCCTGCCCCAGCTGAGGCTCACGAGGGGAGCGGCGGCGTGGCTCGTCAGCTCAATCTACACCCCCAAGAGCTACGCGGAGTATCTGGCCGCGATAGGTGTCATCCTGCTCAGCGCGGGGATAAGCTTCATCTTCACCTACTACCTCTCCAGGTTCCTAGCCAACAGCTTCAACGTCGTCCACATCAAGAAGCTCTCCTACGTGGTTGCAGTGACGCTGGTGGCCATAAGCTACCTCCTCACCGGCCCGATGGGGCTGGCGGTGCTCTTCGTCTCGACGGCGATAGGAATGATGGCAGCAGCGTTCAACACCAGGAGGAGCTACTGTCTCGGCGGACTTATACTGCCCGTGCTCATCAGCATGACGGGCCACACGGGCTACTTCATGCACCTGCTCGGACTGGGGTGATGGAAGATGAGAGGGTTCACCCACTACATCTCGGGCCTCGCGGCGGCGACCTTCTTCGCCGCCCTCGTCGGTGATCTAAGGCTCGGCATACTCATTCCGGTCATAGCGGCTGCCGCCGCCTACTTCCCCGACTTCGTGGACTTCAAGTTCGGGAAGTTCCTGGCGAGAAGGGACTACGAGATAGACCCCGCCCCCTGGGACGAGAAGAAGCACTACGCGCCCAAGCTCGTTAAAATCAGCGAGCTGAGCGGGGAGAACCGCTACCAGTTCTTTGCCATCGAGGGGAAGGTCGAGGAGATACTGGCGAGGGGTTCAGGGAAGGTCTCCTACAGGGTTCTCCGCGAGGACGGAAGCGAGGAGACCGTCACGGAGAGCTACAACAGCATAGTCTTCACGCTCAACGACGGAACCGGGAAGATAACCGTCGAGGCCTTTGGAGATGACTACGAGTTCTTCGAGGAGGAGTTCGGGAAGATCGAGGAAGGCAGGGAGATGCTCGTCTTTGGCTACGTTGATGTGGAGGAGGACGGTTCGCTCAAGCTCGTCGTCAGCGACGCCCCGCACCCGCAGGGCATAGCTGACACCATAGCGAAGGCGATAGAGGAGGCCTACCGCGAGGGCGAGAGGATAGTCAAGATACACAACATTCGCCTCCCTGGAGACGTTTACAGGCGCTTCTGGGTTCACCTCGACCCGCCCAGGAGGGAGGTCAGGGTCGAGATGGGGCCGATAGTGACGCCAGGTGGCGTTGCAATAGGCGGCGACGTTCCCGAGTACAGGAAGTACGGGATAGCGAAGGTTAGCGTTCCCTTCATCAAGACCTATCCAAAGCCGACGAGGATTGATTCATTCTCCGGCCCGGAGATAGCCTTCAGAAGGGCTGAGTTCAAGGGCAAGACCGTCGTCAAGGACAGGTTCCTGCCCTGGCACCACGGCTTCAGCCACTCGCTCACGATGGGCATTATAATAGGCCTCGTCGTCTTCGCTTTCTTCAAGCTGATTGGCTACGAGCACGCGACAGAGTTGGCACTCGCTTCGATGATAGGTCAGTGGCTCCACGTCTTCGAGGACCAGCTCGGCTTCATGGGAAGCAACCTGCTCCCGCCGATAACCAAGGACGTCGTTCCGGGCTTCAAGCTCGGCGAGAGCGGCAGCGGGCTTACCAATTTCTCAACGGCATGGCTGATGATAGCCTTCATGATATGGAACTTCAACCGCTTCACCGACCCGAGGCCGATACCGATCAGCGACGCAAAGCTACTGCTCCTCCTGGCCTGGCCGTCGATAATAGGCTTTGGAATAGCGATAGTCAGGAGCTTCAGGCTCAGAAAGGAAATCTCGGAGCTCATGGACTACTACACCAATCTGGAAGCCTTCGAGGAGATGGAGGAGGTCGGGGGGATTTAATCCTTCTCTCTTCCCTTTTCGGGTTTTCTCCCCACAACTCCCAGCGCTTCCTCGACGCGCTTAACTCCAACGAAGCCTGCCCTCCTCAGGCGCTCCATGACCCCCTTCTGGAGGTCCTTTCTGCGGTATTTCTTCCCGGGGTTGCCGACGTAGTGGAAGAGTCTTCCGCCGGGTTTGAGAACCCTGAACAGCTCGCGGTAGAACTCCTCGGAGTATAGCTGGCCCGCCAAAGAGAAGCGCGGCGGGTCGTGGATTACGACGTCGAAGCTCTCCGGCTTGAACCTCTTCACGACCTCGAAGGCATCGCCCTGAATCACCTGCACCTTTCCGCCGGTGAACAGCTCCCTGCTCCAGGGGTTTATCCTGGCGAGCTCGAGCACGTTGGGGTCCTTCTCGATGGTTATGACGTAAGCCCCGCGCTTCGAGGCTTCTATCGCCGTGTAGCCGAGCCCCATGCAGGTGTCAAGAACCGTTTCCCCCTCCTTTGGCTTCACCGCGTTCACCTTGTTCCTCGTGTCCTGGAGGGGGTTTACCTCCTTCGTGCGGTGCATTCTAATGCCGTTTATCTCAATCGTCGGCGGAATCGTCGGGACGAGCTTGTAGTAGCCCTCACCGGCTATTGCCGCCTTGTAGACGCCGCCGCTTTTGACGAAGTAAACGCTGCCCTCGTCCCTCGCGATCCTCTCGATCACTCCCTTCTTGACCCTCGTCCTGTCGGGGAAGACGAACTCATCGCCCTCTCGCCTTATCCCCCATGTCCTGTTGGTTTTCCTCAGGTCAAGGTTGAGCTTAACGGTTCCCCCTGAAAGGAGCAGTCTCCTGGCTTCCCTCACGGTTAGAAAATACAGGGTCTCCATGGTATCACCCGAGGGTGCGTTCTATTTCTTTGATGGATTTCTCCCGCACCAGGATGGAGTCTATGCCCAATTCTCTGGCTCTGAGATGCATTCCTTTGTCATCAGTTATCAGCGGAAGGCTCAGAAGACGTGCGGTGGCTATAAAATACGCATCAAATCCAGAAGCCCCGGTAAGAGTGGCGACCTCTCTGGCTTTTTCTAGGATCTCTGCATCATAGTGAAGTATGAAGTTGTTCTCGATGGTGTCACTGGCAATCGATGCCCTGTATTCGTCTCCGGTGATCCTTCTGATGACCCCGGCTACTTCAACAACGATTACGGCTGGTGAGTGAGTTTCAATCCTTTCCTCCTCTATCCTCTCCAGTACGAACCGGCACTTCTCGTGGGTTTCAAGCTCCCTTTTGAGTATCTCCCCCTTGAGATTTCTGGGAGGAGGTAGGAGCGCCTTGAGGACAACCGATGAATCTAGAACTACTCCCATAATTTCCTCTCCCTGGCCTCTTTGAGGGCGCTCTCCACGTCTCCCCTAACGTCCACTCCTTCGAAGAGCTTCATGAGTCCTTTTAAGGATGGCAGGATTACCAGCTCAACCTCCGTACCGGCTGGAAGATCAAGCCTGTTCTTGGGCCTCAAAACGCCGTTCTCATAAACAGCGATTATCTTTGTTCCCATTCTCGCTCCCCATAGGAGAGTTTGAAGAAATCGTTAAAAACCTAACCCACGACCCGCTCAAAAACGCGCTCGAAGTTTTCGAAGGTCACCGCCTCGACTTCTTTCTCGCTGAGGGTCTCCGAGAGCCTCTCTATCAGGTTTGGTATCCTCGATTCGTCCTCGAAGCCTTCAACGCTCCTCCCGCTCCAGCCGCGGAGGTAGTAAACGAAATCGAAGCCGAGCCCAACGTGGCGGTAGCCTGCCAGATCGACCATGTACGTTATGTGCTCCACGTACCTCTCCAGCGTCGGCTGCTCTCTGTGGATAAAGCTCGGGATGGCGACTGCACCTATAATGCCGTCCCTCTCCGCTATCGCCTTTATCTGCTCGTCCGTTAGGTTTCTTGGATGGTCGCACAGCCTCCTCGCGTTGGAGTGCGACGCTATGACCGGAAACGCCGTCACGTCGAGGGTGTCCCAGAAGCCGGCCTCGTTTATGTGACTCAGATCGATGACTATCCCCAGCTCCTCGGCCTTTCCGACGACTTCAACGCCGAAATTCGTCAGTCCGCCGCCGGTTCTCTCAAAGACCCCGTCAGCTATGGCGTTCCTCAGACTCCAGGTGAGCGTCAGAACCCTCAGGCCGAGGCGGTGGAAGAGCTCCAGCAGATCAAGGCTCTCTCCTATCGGCTCCCCGCCCTCAAGGCCGAGCCACAGGGCGACCTTTCCGTCCCCGATCGCCTTTTTCATTCCATCGACGGTTGTGACCAGCTCAAAGCGCTCGCTCTCCCCGATGTCCTTCAGCAGGGAGTTCAGAACCTCAAAACCGTAGGCCGTTGCGTCTCCCCTTCTCTCCGGCCGCGTCCAGATGGCCATAACCCTGGCCCTAACCCGGGGACCGAAGAACCTCTCGAAGTTCCTCTCCAGCACGAGGCTCCTTCCGTTCAGCCTCTCGTCGTGGATGAGCGTCGGAAGGTCCGAGTGAGCGTCGAATATCATGGCGACACCTCAGGTGCTCTCTTCCATCGTCACTATCTCGGTGAGCGCCTCCGCCTTCACCCCGGGATCGGGGATGCTCTCGACCAGCCTCCTCGCATCTTCAAACTCATGCCTCTTGGCCAGTTCCACGGCGATGGCCTTAAGCGCCTCGCTCCTCTTGTGGATATCCTTTATCTCCCTCGCGAACTCCAGGGCCCTCTTCAGGCTTCCGAGTTCGGTCAGGAGCCTCGCTATCCTCTGAACGTTAGCTTCGGTTAATATGGGGTTTTCACACCTCTTGAAGGCGCCGTCCACGACGTCCATGTACTCAAGGTTGTTCATGCGCTTCATCCAGAGCGCGACCTCGAGTTCACCGATGAGCCTTGCAACCCCGCTGTACTTCTTCTCTATGAGTGCGAGTGCGTAGTGGTACCTTCCTTCCAGCAGGGACTCCCTGACCTCCGGAAGCCCCACCTCGTGGACCGTGTTCACCAGCTCTATCTTCTTCTCAACGACCGCCGCCCTCTGGTTGACGTGGAGTTTGTCGAATATGTCGAACGCCATCCTGTAGAACTCCAGGGCCTTGCCGGATGGGAGCGCGTCTCCCGCCTTCTCCATTAGCTCTCCTATCCTTATTATCCCGTCCACCTTGTGGGGGTAGCTCATCTCAGCTCCAATTATTGTATCAAAGGCGACGTTGAAAACGTCGAGGGCGCTCTCGGGATAGCCGCCGATGGCCAGATGATACGCGAGGGTTGAGAGGACGGTGCCCTTCTCTATTGGATTCTTTATGCTGTCGGTCGCATCCAGCGCCCTGCCGAAGAAATCCGCCGCGTCCTCCTCGTAGCCGATTATCCCGAGGGCGGAAGCGATGATGGAGTACGCCACGGCCTTCTGGGCCGGATCCTTCAGTTTCTTGGCTATGTACATGGCGTCCTCTATGGTTCCTGGTATCCATTCCTCCGGCCCACCGCGGCGGTGGATGGCTATGGCCAGGTCCGTGAGAAGTTCCACCTTGTCTATGGGGTCGCTTAACTCCCCGATCTTCGAGAGGGCCTCATCGTAGTACCCCCTCTGAATGAGCATTTCTATTTCTTCTCGCGTCGCCATACTAACTTTTTAATTCGTTCTAAATCCTTATAAAGGTTTGTTGGTTACATCGCCCATGGCAATGCTGACGATAGCCCTGTACAACACCTACGACCCCAAGAGGCTCCACGAGGCCCACCTGCGCGCCATAGCTCGAGCGGGGCCTATAGCTTATGCCTACGGCTTTCATCTGGCCCTGGTGGGCTTTCCCTTCGAGGGCAGGCCTATCGATGTGGCGGAGGAGATAAGCGGCCACACTACGATAGGCGAGGGCGGCAGGTACCTCATGGAACTGGCGGAGGGGAACCGCTTCCACCTTCTGGACTTTCCCAGGCGGGGTTTTCCGCCGCAGTTCGGAACACCCGTTGCCACCACCAGGAAGCCAAGTGATGGGAAAGAACTAACGCCCATTGAGCTCGCCGAACGTGCTCTCCGCGGTGAGAGCTTTCTTCTCCTGGTGGGCCTCGGGCGGCACGGCCTCCCCAAGGAAATCTTTAAGACCGCCCGCTACCACATGGACATAACTGGAAAAAGGGTGAGCCTCGAAACGTGCACCGCCATCGGTGCCATTCCCGCGAGGATAAGCACCCTCATGGAGGCTCTGAGATGGAGGACGGGTGGAAAAAGGATCTAGCATGGGTGCTGATAGCTGTCATAGTTGTCTTCATCTTTCAGTTCGGCCTTAAGGTTGCGCTCCACACCGACTCCCCCCTCGTTATAGTCGTCAGCGGCTCGATGGAGCCCGTCTTCTACCGCGGGGACGTCGTCCTGCTGGAGGGCATAAGCGAGGAGAACATCGACGATGTCCACATCAACGACGTCATCGTCTACAAGCGTCCCGGCTATGAGTATCCCATCATCCACCGCGTCAGGGGGATAAGCGAGGTGAACCTCGGCGGTAAGACCGAGAAGTGCTTCCTCACCTGGGGCGACAACAACTGGGCCCCCGACCCCGAATACCCGACCCCCTACGGTATGGTGCCGTGCGTCCCGGCCTACGCCGTCGAGGACAAGGCCCTGCTGGTGCTCCCGAAGATAGGCCTCATTCCCCTTGAAATCAGGGAGAACCTGGGCCTGGGATGATGTGAGGGTAGGTGGCCGAGCGGTGCGATGAGGAACTAATCGGCCCCTGACCAACAGCCCTTGCTTGCGCAAGCGCTGGCGGAAAGATGGCGTGCAACTAGACTCTCCTTCTCTTTTCTTGGGATTACTTTTAACTGGCACTCTTGCAGTGTTTCACTCTTCTCAAGGCGTCCGAAGGACGCCAGAATACATGTGAAACTGTTCAAGAGCTGGTTTTGTTGTTAAATCCCCTCTTCAATGGGGAGTTTTAGAGTGCACGCTTTAGCCTTCCTCTTCAATTTAATAGAAAGGGACTCTTTTGGTGAAGCTTTTTCCAAAAGCTTCCTGTACTCTCAAACCCCCGGAGTGGGGCTTCGCCCCACAACCCCGTTTTTCTCTAAAAATCTGGGAAACTACGTTCCCCACCTTCCTTACTCCTTAATCCTCCGGGGGGCTACGCCCCCACACCCCCAGAACTTTGCTGGCGCAAAGTTTGATCAAAGTTCGTAGCTCCTTTTTACCTTCTTCTTTGGGGTGTTGATTTCCAATATCTGGCTGTTTTTCTCCTGAGCCTTCTGAAAAATGGCCTCTTTGATTGGGGTTGCCTAAATAGACGCACGAAGGGCGTCCGAAAGAAAACCCCTTGGTGGTATTGAAAGTTTGTAATGGGCTCCCATTTTAGCTTCTGTGACTAGCGAAATCCACTGCATACGGAGCCTTGAAAGGATCTACGAACTTTTGGTGAAGCTTATCTGCTTCTCTTGTGGGGGTCGTGATTCGTATTGAGTTTGTCTGGTTAATTTTGGGGTTTACTTGACTTGGGGGCTTTTTTGGGAACTGCTTCATAATTGGCCTGTTGAGGGGGTTTTCTATTCCCAGCGCCCGAAGGGTGCTTGTCCAAAAAGCAAACCCCTATCAAAAACGAGCGTTGGTAGAGGTTCCACAAATTAAACAAACAGAAAAAAGAAACCCTTCTCAAGAGATCTTCATGAAGGAATCACGAACTTTGATGAAACTTTGCGAAGGCAAAGTTTCTATCCGCTCAGTGGTGACCGCTCTCCTCATCGTCCCCTCGGAAGGGCTTGGGCGTCATCATCGCTGGGCTTAAAAACACTCCGAACTTTTTAACTCTGGTGGTGCCATGAGGTTCATCCCGCTCATCGTCGCAAGACCCGAGGTTCAGATGGCCATAGATGAGGCTATAATGAGGGCCAGGATCGAGGGGAAGGTTCCCGACACGGTCAGGCTGTACGCCTTCTCGCCGAGCTCGGTAACCATAGGCCGCTTCCAGAGCGTTGTCCACGACGTCAACCTCGACGAGGCACGGAAGCTCGGAATCCCCGTCGTCCGCAGGATTACCGGCGGCGGCTCGGTGTTCCACGACGAATACGGTGAGGTAACCTACTCCGTTGTTGTCGGCGAGGACTACCACCCAATGCTCAGGAACGTTGAGAGCAGCTACCGCTATTTAGCCGGCCCGCTGGTTGATGCGCTGAAAGAGCTCGGCCTTGAGGCTGGCTTTTCGGGCCTGAACGACATCGTTGCCAACGGGAAAAAAATCAGTGGCTCCGCACAGACGAGGCGGAAGGGGGTCATCCTGCAGCACGGCACGTTCATGTATTCCACGCGCGTTGAGGTGCTCGGAAGGGTTCTCAGGGTCTCCAAGGCCAAGCTCGCCGACAAGGGCGTTTCGAGCATCTGGGAGAGGGTAACCACCCTGGAGCGCGAGGGCATAAATCTGAGCCGCTGGGAGGCCTACGAGCTGCTCAAGGAGAGCTTCTTCAGTGCCTTTGAGCCTGAGGAGGGTGGGCTCACCGACTATGAGCTCGAGCTCGCCGAGAGGCTGGTGGAGGAGAAATATGGAAACCCGGAGTGGAACGAGATGAGGTAAGACAAAGTTATTAAACGGGGCTCCCAATTTCTTCCACTCTTGTTTCGAGAATCGCTTGCCGTAAGGGGCGCTCTGGAATCTGGTAAACGCCTCGCTTTGGTTTTATCAAAAATCCGCCATCAACGAGGTTCTTGAGAACTTCCTTTGCCCTTCTCTCAGAGATTCCCACGACGGATGTTATCTCAGTAACGATTTCCTCGGTCGTCACACCATACGAGGGCCCCTTGGCAACCCTTTTCAGAGCAATTATATACGCGGGAGACCGGTATATCCTGATGAAGTCTCTTAAATCCTTCTTCCAAAGCTTGACCGCGTGATGAAGGGCAGTTGTTAGCGCTGCCCCGTGAGAATTTCCCTTGATTCTCAGCTTGCCGTAATACGCCAAGAAGCCCGGAACGTTTGAAAGCTCCCTGGCGGCTTCGTAAAGCTCCTCCTCTGGGGCATCTGAAAGGCCCTTTCTCAGGTATTCAACGCTTTCCTCAACCGTCCACCGGGAGATGTGAATCTTCTCAACGTATCTCGCGAAGAAGGGCTTTTCTCCGGAGGGGTTTATTATCCTCTCCAGCAGGCCTGGCATCGAGCCAGAAAGAATCACTGTCACGTTCTCGAAGCCGTCCGAAATCGTTTGGAGCATGCCGAGCATGTTCAGCGGTGCAAACCTTGGGAGAACTTGGGCCTCGTCAAACACAATCACAGTTTTCTTTCCCGACCTGTTCAGGTGCCTGAGGAGGTTCAGAAACGCATTCTGAAACTCGGCAATTCCCTTCGGTTTAACGTCCATTTTCACAATCCCGAGATTTAGCGTGGCGGAGTATTCAAGCTCTTCTGGTATGTTTGTCGAAACGGGGACGAGTTCTGTGTAACTTATTGCCTCACGCCCCATCCCAAAGGCCAGGTCATAATAAAGGTAGTTATATTTCGAGCGGTGCTTGTTGAGGAAGACGTTGATGACGCTGGTTTTTCCAACTCTCCTTGAACCCAGAATTGCCACAAAGTCGCCTTCATCAACGACTTTTTCGAGTTCCATAACTGCTTTCCTGTGAGCTCTCCCATGAAGGTTTCTTTCATCCCTTATCGGGCGCGTGCTGAACAAAGTGAACACCCCATCACTAGTGACGGGCCATCACTTTTAAAGGTTTCCAACACCAAACTCCCTCGCCAGCTCGTAGAACAGTTCGTCCTCGCCGAGCTCCTCCCGCAGTGCCCTGAATTTCTCCTCGAGCCGGGGAAGCCGCCCTTTGCTCCGTCTCAGCATGTTGTTGCCGAGGTCGACTGCGAAACGGAGGTACTCATCGTCCACGAGTATCCTTCCATCCCTGCCGAGCGGTGCCGTCAGGTACTCCGTGGCGTTTATCTCCACTAGATAGCGCTTCGAGACGACCTTGAAGGTGGTGTACTTGAAGCCCGAGGCCAAACCGAGCTCGTGGAGCTTCTTTGCCCTCTCCACGTCCTCGGCGACGACGTGGAATATGGGCGGCTGGCTCTTGAGGAATATGATACCCTTTTCTGCGTTTCTCAGGGCCTCCCTTGCCTCCTCGAACTCCATCGGCCTGTGGACCTTTATCAACCACCTCGCGAGGGGTTTGGCCCCGAGGTCGGGTTCCTCCATTATGCCAATTCTGCCGGAGCAGGAGGAGGTCGTGTAGATTCCCTTTATCGAGTTGATGAGCAGGAGCAGCTCTATTATATCCTCGTCCACCTTTCCTTCCCTCATAGCCGTGAAGAGGCTCACAAGGGCTTCGCGTTTGGCTTTCATGTCGAAACCTCCGGACGATTCTTAATTCCCGCGAAAGCGTCGTTAAGCGGGGGTTGGGGTAAGTAAAAGGTCTCAGCTTCCTCTTTCAGCCCCTTCTGTCGAAAACTTTATAAAGCTAACCCAAAAGGTTTAGCTGGAAATGGCCAGGGTGGTGTAGCCTGGTTAGCACAGGGGACTGTGGATCCCCTAGCCCGGGTTCAAATCCCGGCCCTGGCCCCATAAGAAACTTTGCCTGCGCAAAGTTTGATCCGATTTCGTGATTCTTATCCAGGGGGTTCTTTTGTAGTAACAATCTCTGAATTCAATGGTCGTTTTTTGGTTGGATGCACTCTTAATGGCAACTTTAAGGGGGGACTTTCTCGGGGTTCAACTTTGAGGGAAAGATGGCGTGTAATTCTGACGTGCTTGATTCTTAGGTGGGTTTACTTCCCAATTGGTCACTCTATAGCGTTTCGCTCTCTCAAGGCGCCCTCCAAACGCCAGAATAAGTGTGAAACAGTTCAAAAGACTGATTGTACTCGCGCATGTTCAAATTTAAAGAGAGCTACGAACTTTTGGTGAATCTTTCTTAGATGTGGATGTCGAACTTAATCATGTGCTATTTGTTTCGATATTAAACCATATTGCCCGGCTAGTGGAGGAGGATCATGTTAATTTGTGTTATGGTAATAAATTTTTATTCTGCTAAGACAATAAACTTACACGAAAAATTTATAAATTTAGAAATCTCCACTCTCTTCTGCCCGTCAGCTTAATACCCTGGATAAAATGTAGTACCTGGATTTAACGGGGCAGATGGGGGTGTATTAAATGATTGAGGCCAGGTTAGTGTTTAATGGGTCTTTCGATGAGGCCGAGGCCAAGGTGAAGGAGGCCCTCCCGCAGGCCGGTTTCGCCGTTGTTTGGGAGCAGGACTTCACTGCTGTCGTGAAGAACAAGCTCGGCATTGACATGCCGAAGTACAAGACACTCGGCCTCTGCAACGCTAAAATCTTCTATGAGCTCTGGAAGAGGAACGAGGAGATCGGCATGGTCGCCCCATGCCACCTGCTCCTGTACGAGGATAGGGGCAAGGTTCACGCCAAGATGGCCGTTCCCGACGAGTTCTGGGACGAGGAGGTTCTCGCCGAGCCCTTCAACAGGGTCGTGGAGCTCCTCAAGCAGATTGGGTTCAATTGAGTTCTTTCTTTAACTTTTAAGCGGGGCTCGGTTAATTCTCTAAAAAAGAACAAGGATAATCAAAATTTGGGCTGTTTGCTGGATGATGGGATCAAAGCAGGCCTTCGATGAGCCTGTAGTCCTCCTCGGGAATTTCTCTCATCGCCTTGCCCATCAAGTGGCCGCTCCACTTTTTCTTATTCGTAATGAAGTTGAGTTTTGGAATGAGAGGCTTGAACTCAACCTCACCGAACTTTACGGGCTTAATCTTGATTCTCAGGGGGTATGTCTCATTGAGGTGTGGCGGGCTCTTGAATATCTTGCTTGAGTCGGTGTATGGCTTGCTCACAACTTCAAAGATACCGACGATTTTCGGCTCAAGAACTTCCTTGTCCTTCCGCTCCTGTTTTACGTAAAAGACGAGCTTATCTCCGAGCTCAACTTGGCGATGGTGTTTTTGTGCCTCCTCGCCACACCCCAGACGTTCCTCTTTTTGACAACCTCCCAGTTGTCGCGGTTGGTGATGCAGAGCCAGTGAGTCATCTTCATCACCATTGTAAATTTGTTTCTGAGGATATTAGCCTTTTGTTGTGTGGTTCATGTTTATAATCTCCAAAACTCAAAGATTGGTTGGTGATGTTATGGAAGAGTTTGGGGAATGGTTCGGAGGCTCTTCCAGATCCCCTGAGGTCGTTCTCCTCTTTAAAGATGGTGGGGAGATGAAATTTCAGCCTGCTGAAGTCTCCGTATACGAATACGTCACTTTCATGACGTATAAAGATACGACGCTAGAGCTTCATCACTCCGAGAACATCAACCCACAAGAGATTATTGATGCAACGGACCCTTCGCGGGTGGAACGGATTATAATGAGGGTTGAAGGCAGGGGTAAACGGCTCGTTCTCCTTTCACTGCTCATTGAACCTAGAGAAGTACGCCCTGTGAATTCTCCTTTGGTGGAGGGCCCCGGGGCAACCCTTGTCCTGCCGACACCGCTGGGGCTTCTTGAGGTCTATAGTGACTCCTGCGATGAACTTGAGATATACATTGATGGCAGGTTTCTAAAAGCTGAGGAGGTGAGGAGGGTACTAAATACATTACGGGATGAGTACGACATTGATGTCTGTCGAATTTTGGAGGAAATATCAAGGGCAGGTTTGTCTTTTCTCTTTGGTGGCTAATGGAGAGTGACTATCACAACCCTTGAATGAAGGGGTAATCTTAAAGGAAAATGTGTATATCAGAGAGTGGAGAAGGTATTGAAAGAAAGATTAAAGTGGGCCCTGAAATCGCCGGATAGCACTAAAAACCGTTCTCAATTCTCTTCACCCATTCGTGGGATTTTATTTTCTCGATCCAACTCACTATTTCCTTGTCCTCTTTGAGACGCTTGTAGACCTTTTCAATTGTTTTCATATTCTCTTTTTCTAACTCCATAAGTTCTTTTTCTTCGCTAACTGTCAGTTGTCCCTCGATTTGCTTTTTCCAGTAAAGTTCGGCCCACCGATCATAGTTTATTGCTTTTAGATGCTTTGAGACTGCTTGTAGAAGATACTCTTCTGGTTGAGGGTATAAGCCGTCTTGGTAGAATTTTTCCTTGAAGTAGAGTTCGTAGATTAGAGAATCGCACAATTTCTTCAATAAGGTTCCTTCTACCGGAACTGTTTGTTGTGGTTTCTTATATGATACTTGGAAATAGAAATTTAGATATGTAGCCAATATTGTGAAAACACCACTATCCTTTGGATGTCTAATTGGGATGCGTGATATTGTCGAGTCTCTTATTGTTATATCTCGGATACTATAATTCAATATGTATCTCTTGACAACATAATTACACAACTTGGAATTAAGCAGGATCTGATAATAGAAGAAGTATTCGGCCTTTAATGGGATCAATAGTATAGCAGTTCCGTCCGTAATAAACCCAGTAGGTTTAATCGCAACTTCGAGGACGTTCTTCTTTAATGACTCTAAATCCGTTCCAAAGAAATATGGGGTTATAAGCAGTTGCTTTTCGTATTCGGAATCGATATAATTGAAAGTTGGGCTTACAATTCTGTGAGTGTCTTTATCTAGTTTCAAAAGGTATGGGTCTATCACTTTTGCTGAAATGCATCTTATGCCTTGCCCTTGTATGTAATCAGCCTTACGTGGACGCCCTTGTATGGCCTTAATACCCCCAAATTGAATATCACTGAGTGATAATATGTAATCATATACCTCATCATAATATAGGGGGAAATATCCTAATTCTTGTGCTTTATACTTTTCAAAAATCCACTCTCCGTTTATTTTGCGACTTATGCACCTCACGGGATAATTTCTGTTTAGTTTTTGCTTCACGTAGAAGATTGTGGCCATCTCCAAATTAGCACCACTAAACGGAAATCCTTCATCTACAATTTCATATACTCGCACTTCATTAAGTAGAGCACTTCTTATTTTGGCAAATTCTGGAATTCTCTCTATGGAATTTGGTAGAATCATACCAAACCGTCCGTTTTCGCGTATAAGACTATAAGACCTTTCTACAAATATAGTGGCTGCATTTTTTGATCCTTTGCGGGCCTTATCTCTCTTAAATGTTTTCCACCTGTATCCTGGATCGAAACTGATAATTTTTAGCTCTATATCATCTAAGATATTCCCATATGGCGGGTTTCCAATCACCACATCAAACCCGGGACTTTCCCTCAAGAACACCTCTGGGAACTCCCAAGGCCAGTGGAAGGAGCCTACCTTTGAGAGGTCGTCCAAGAGCTCCTTAAGCTGATCGCTTGTTATCTTGCTCTTCTTGCCTCCTTTTTCTCTCAAAATTTTAACTAGACTTTCCGCAAACTCATGGTTGAGGTTATCGTTTACTGCACCTGTCATCTCCTCAAGCAGTCTGATTATTTCCTGTGCATACTTGGTGTCCAGTGATACGAGTAGTATTTCAGCTAACCTGCTCTTTAGCCTTAGGAAGCGTCTCATGAGATCCTCGGTAAGCTGGGTGTTCAAATTTACCTTCAGTTTTTTCAGTTCGTCGTCTATACTCCGGTCCTGTGTTGGGTTGAGTTTCTCCTCGATAGATTCTATGTACTCTTTTGTATCTGCACTCAGAGATAGGTTGACCCTGGAAGGGCCCTTCCCAGAGGAACGTTTGTTGAAAGTAAGCCATCTATCCAGTTTGTTCTTCTCCTCCTTTGTTAGGAGGGTCTGGAGTTCCTCAATCGTGGTGAATCCTATCAAACTGTTTCCGGGCCGTATATTGAAGTGAACATTGGGGAACCTGATGTAGACGCCGCTTGGATCGAAGCTCTCTGCCAGCGTCAGGAAGAGCCTTGCCCTCGCTAGGCTGACGGCTCTTGGATCAATGTCGACTCCATAGATGTTACGGGAGATTATCACATAAAACATAATCTTCAAGTTGAATTCGTCGCCTGCTCTAAGTTTTGTTATGGGAATATTAACGAGCCCTCCTTTTTTATCGGCTGTAGTTATGGTGAACTTCGACTCGTCAAAGCTATAGTCAAGGACCGCATTTCGTATCTGTTTGTATATGTCAACTAGTACTTCAATGGCGCTCTCAAGAAAATGGCCGCTGCCAACCGCTGGGTCCAGTATCTTTAGATTCCTCAGTTCGTTGAAGAGGAACTCATACTGCTTTTCTTTTAAGTCTCTGTTAGTTTTTTCTAGTTCCTCATTGAAGAACTCATCCAGTGTCTGGTACTCCGTCTTGAACTCATGGTTTAGTTTATCCACTAGGTAGGGTTTTATGGTGTTCTCTGCAATGTACTTGGTTATCTCTTCGGGCGTGTAATACGCCCCCTGGCCCTTTCTGGCTTCAGGATCAAGGAGCTTCTCGAATATTGCTCCAATAACGTATCTATCGATCTCTCCCTCGACACCTTCTACAGTCCAATCCCTACTTTCAAAAATAGCCAGAACGGGTACACCTCCCTCGTTTAGCTCCTCCTGGAGCATACTCTCCAGGAGATTTTTGTTTCCCCTACTCCTCATGGGATTGACCGTTATCAGATAATTCAGTCCCTGTTTTATGCCGTCTTCCGTGAAAAAGTAAAAGACTTTGTTTGGTATCCTAACCTGTTCGATTTTTTCAAGGGAGGTCAGGAAGGGCGCTGGGCCGGTTATGAAAACTCTTCCGAGGTCAGGACACTCTGCGAACGCTCCATCATCTCCTAATTTGCAGTCTTCAACGTTGCCCATCATGACATTAAACAGCCTCTTGAGGAATTCGAAGTAGGAATACTCCCCTTGGTCTTTCACTTCGAGGAACTTTTTAATGAGGTATGGCTGTTCATTCCCTTCAGGAAGGAATCCCTTTGACTGGAGATACCAGACGATCAAGAGTTGGAGCATGAGCTCGTCGACAAATTGACGTTTTTCTGTATCGTCGGTTATTCCTTGGAGTTCTCGGTACATATAATCCCGTGCAAGCTTAAAGAGCTGGAAGAACTCCTCTATGATATCCCTTCTATCGAATATCTCTTGCCACACCTTGGGGAAGTAATTCTTTGCCACAGACTTGTCAGCTAGCTTATCTATCGAGACGACAACGTACTTCTCTGGTCTGCTAAGTGAACGGGCCAAATTCTTGAGTTTCTCCTGAAATGCCTTTGAGATTTTGTCCGGAGATTTTACGAGGGTGTCAATGGTCTGTGTGGCGGAGGGCCCTATGAATGTTAGTCCCCTCTCTGAAAAAACGATGGCGTACTGAGGCCGTCCCGGCAAGCTAGTTCTTCTTAGCTCTTCCTTAGAAAGTAGTCTAATACTTTCTATAAGCTCCCTGTAGTCCTCATCTGGATCAACAAGCCCTATGGTTTCACGATTTAAGATGGTCTTAAGGTAACTCACACAGTCTCTGTAACTGTCTTCACAATTCTTTATGATAAGTATTCTATCCCTGTCTTCAACTGGGTCTATATCCAGAGACCTCAGTCGGAACCACACTTCATCTCCGGGGGGTATGTCCTTCTCGCTATATTTTCTGTACCACGTCTGCCAGACTATTTTAACATTATCAAGTTCTGGATACCCCAAGTCATTGAGTTTCTCTTTGAGAGTCTTGTAGTTGAGGAAGTCTTTCCATACAATTTCATGGTTCCTTCTCATCATGTCCACCACCCAATTAACTTGTATGAAACATTTTTGTCAGTAATATTTGAGTGGAAACGGTCAAAATACTCTATGATTCCATTCACAAGTTTGGGAAAATCCGCCAGGACGAGTTTTTTGCCCCTTGTTTTGAGCCCCCCAGTTCTTAGCAGGTGCTCCTTTAGTTCTTTAATCTCTGATGTGGACAGTTCGGCCATTGAAAGATACGTTTTGGCTAGCTTAATTCTCTCAGGAGTCACATCTTTTGTCAATATTGCTTGGACGGTGTGTTGTTCAAGGGTTCTGTAAATCTCCGCGATAAATCCTTTGAGTGGGGATCCTTTTGAATGCCTGGCGAGTAGGGTGTTCTTAGAGTATCTATGGAGTGCGTTCAACTGCTCTTCAAGGGTTAACAAGTTAGGGGGTTTAAGGGTGCCGGGTTCATGCCACAATTGTTTTAGTGCAGTACACCCCATTTCTGACACTCCCTTTTCATCTACGACTAGAACTTTTTTCCCGGTTACCCTTTTCCCTTGATGTATCTCAACAACCCCGAACAGTTTCTTGGTATTCAAAAATGTATACAATGGACGATTGAAGTGAAGAAGGTCTTTTATTTCCTCGAAATCCTTTTTAGTAAGCCCCAATTCGTTCTGAATGTAATCCAGCAGTTCAAACTCCTCAACTACATCCTTGGGCATGCCTCCTTTTATCAACTTGAATTCCTCTGACTGAGACGTCTCTTCCAGTTGACTCAGGCTAAGTTCGGCTAAGCTCTTCAATTTCTCTCCAAAAGTTTCTAGGCTTACATCTTCATCCGAGCTTAATATCTGGAACTCTTTTCCCACAAGTATCGTTATGTCCTTTATCTTTTCCTTCAACTTGGAAAGGACGCCGAGGGTTATCTCTATCTCCTCAGCAGGGAAGAAGTTTTTCACTATGACTTCTTTTTCATTGCCAATGCGACTGACTCTTCCTACTCTTTGAACGATTATCATTGGATTCCATGGGAGGTCATAGTTAATGACAGCATCAGCGTCTTGTAGGTTTACCCCCTCGCTGAGGGAATCAGTGGAGATCAGGATTTCTATCTCCCCATATTTTTCAGCAACATCCCTGCTATTGTTTGCAATTGGGGCGAAGCGTTTTATTATGTGCTCCTTCTGCTCGACATCTAGTTCCCCGGTGACTAAACCGATTTTTAGTTTGTTACCTTCTTGTATCAGGTACTGTAAAACTGCCTGATGGGGTATCCATTGTTTTAGGGCGGCGTGAAGATACTTTGCAGTGTCCTTGTACTGGGTGAAGATTATGTACTTCCTTCTCAGGAATTCGGTCTTAATTATTTCTTTAAGGCGTTCAAGTTTTGGATCGTAATAACTGTATATTGGGACCTTCTCTGTTTCGTCAGTTAGATATCCTAATTCCTCTGGCTCGTTTGAACTAGCCTTTCTTACCTTAACCTCCTCGAGCTTTGAGAGGATATCCCCCATCACAGTTATATCTGACTTTATCTTAGTGGATACCGTGGTTATCCCCATAATAAGGGCCTGTTCTAAATGCTTTTTGTGAATGTAATGAAGAAGTTCCTCAGTGGTTTTGAACTCTGGAAGCTGAATTTGGACACCCTTTTCTATAAATTTTGATAGTATCATGAGTTTTGTGTTGTATGTTTCGGCCTCTCCTCCAAGCTCCCCTAGTAGAGATGACTCCACATCTTTCTTTCCGAGCACACTGAGGAGTTCTTCACCAAGGGATAGAACGTACCTATCAAACTCTACACGATTAGTTTTGGCGACCTTTAATTTGGGAATATATCTTTTGAGAGTAGTGTAAATAGAGCGATTCTTGTCATACATCTTGTTCAGAGTTCTCTCAAAAGCGAAAATGCTGCTCTCTATTCTTTTTGCCAGCAAGAGCTTTAATATTGATGATAGGGATACCTTGATGAACTCCTCCTCTGCTTGTGCAGGGGTAGTTTCCTCAGGAGTGCTCCCAAGGACTATGTATCCGCTGGTATAAAGATTGACGTACTCGAATTCAAGTTTCTCAAAATATTCTGGGAGCACTCTAATGAATTCCCAATACCTCTTGTACGGACCACCTGATATCTCTTTGTATGTTACTCTCTCTGGTTTTGGATCTTGGAAAATCAGCTTTCTCTCACCGATTTTTATCTTTCCATCTTTTCCAAACGTCTGTAGAATGTATTTCCTTGTCCTAAGGATCATTGTGTTGTCTAGGACTTCTTCTTTTATCTTTTGGGCAATTCTTTGTAATTGAGCTTCATATTTCAGTGGGTCTTCTTTCCATTTTTTCTTGGCTTCACGGAATTCCATGAATAGCTGCGTAATATCGATTCCTTTCGATTTGAATGCTGAGAAAAAGTCGTCAGAAAACACTTTTATTAGGTTATATATGTCCCAGATTGTATTGTTTAATGGTGTCGCAGTGAGCAGTATGAACTTGTTTTGATATGGGATAGACTTGTCTTTAAATCGCAACATCCGAGCGTTTTTCCAGCGCTTGGTGGCACGGTTTCTCAACCGATGGGCTTCATCTATCAGGATAAGATCATAGTCGTAGTTGAGCCCCATGCTTATAATCTCTTCTTGAGAATACGTGCTGAATTTGTCCATTGACAGAAAGGCTATTTCTCCCAATTCTCCCTTCGTTTTGTGAAATATAATATACCTCTGAAATCTGGCTGAATCAGAGGGTATGTGCTTTAGATAAAATCCCTCGCTTCTAGAGAAAAAGTATTCTCCACTAGTAAAGAGATACTCCCACTGGGGGATGAGGGAGGGTGGTAATATCAACAAGGCTTTTCTTTCCTTTTTAATTCCAAAGCGGTTTGGATCCCAATTGGGAAGTTTGCCTCTCAGATATTCTTCGATGATAGTTGCTCCAATAAAGCTTTTTCCCAAACCTACAGAATCGGCTATTATGACTCCATTAAATTCGGAAATAATCCTGATGGCGTTTATTACACCTATTAGTTGGAATTCAGCTAAGACTTCCTTTTTCTCCACGGGTTCTATCATGCCATCAAACCATTTCCATACAAGAATCTTGAATAGCTGTTTGGGGGTCACGAACTTTCCAAAGTTTAGACCTATCCGCCTTCCTGCTTCTATTAATTCCAGGATTTCTTCTTGTATATCCTCGCTTTCCTCCCAGAGTTCCTCGAACCATCTGTCAAGTTCTTTTATGGTCTCAACGTCTCGAAGCATGAGGTTTAATTCTTTGTTTTTAGACAACCCTGCGCTTGTTAGGTTGGACGAACCCACTATAGCTGCGGGTCCATCGTCTTCA
This sequence comes from Thermococcus sp. 4557, assembly GCF_000221185.1. Taxonomy (NCBI): domain Archaea; kingdom Methanobacteriati; phylum Methanobacteriota; class Thermococci; order Thermococcales; family Thermococcaceae; genus Thermococcus; species Thermococcus sp. 4557. The sequence goes on from NC_015865.1 coordinate 1,485,684, forward strand.
TTGAAGAGATATAGCTTGGAATGGAGCCTTCCTCGAGTATAGGCTCGGATTTTTATAATCTCTTCTTTTAGCAGATTATAAAGGTTCTCGACAGTGTCTGAACGTGAGTGCCTAGAAATCTCCTCTAAGAATTTTAATTTAAATTCATCTTTTGAAATGATAGTGTCCACATCAAGGGAATTACCAATCACCAACTTTAAAAAATCCTGCTGGGCTGTTGGGGGTATTCCCTCATCAATAAGATCCCATCCACTAAGATAAAAGTAGCCAACAGCGAATTTAGCGTTTTGACTTTTCAGTAGTTCTTTCTCAATGTACTCGGATAATGGTTTTTTTGTATTGTCTATAACTTCTATTTTACCGGTAATATTTCCTCACCACCGAATACTTCTATGGCCATTACGTATTTATATTCTTTTGGTTGTTGAAAATATTGCTCTATTCATCAGGGAGGTGGTTGTAGTGATTAGGATCAATGATACGATGGTTACAAAATTGTTGGCTGGAGACTGTGAGAATATATCTGGAGTTATGGTGGAAGGTGGGGAACTTAAAGTATCTGGTGAGTTTGAAGAATCATTTGATATCAGATTGTCTGATCCACATCTTGATATTCGTGAAATATTTATTGAAGCCAACATTGATGAAGATAAAGATTCAATTGTTAGCATGTCACATATTTCACTGAAGAAATTTTCTGTAACTAAATTGCACTATGGCTCTACAGAGAAGAGATTTAGGGTTAACATAACGAACATTAGCACTCTTAATAGTGTGAGTTTGTATAATATCAATGTTCCCATAGTTTTCAATGTTGAGAATGCGGATATCGGTAAATTTTCTTTAGAACAGATGATATTAGATTATATCAAGATGGACAACTTTAATGTGAGTTCCATTATCTTAGAGCACATAACAGGAGTTGGAACTGAACGGAGAATTGAACTACTAGGGGTGAGGACTGTACTTAATAAAGGGGATCGAACAACAAAAATAGAGTTTAAAGATCTTAAGAACATCTCAGCTATTGTTTTAAAAGGTAGGAAAACACACGGACGGAATATCACTCCGGCATTTGAAACCCTGAATATTATTGATGTGGACGCAAAAAGCATTACTGTTAGTGGTTTTCATATTAAGGAATTCCATATAGAATGTAATGAGTCCCCGATAGACAAACTAATTTTGACTGACGTAGAAGTGGATACATTGTACATAACTAAAAATGCCGTAAAAACTCTTGTTATAGAGAACAGCAGAATTGGCAAGTTATTTATTAACTCCGAGGAGATTGAGAGCATCTCCCTTAGGAACATCGATATTGCGTTAGGAAATAGTAACAGTAGAAATGACAAAAATATCCTTTTGGATCTAAAGGACGCATATGTTGAACTAAAACCTTATCAAAATGAAATGAGAATTGGTATGTTTAGCATGGATTCAAAGTTAGAAATCGATTCCCTCCAATGCAAAGGGGATTTGATATTTCGACCTAGAAAGAACTTTAGTGAGGTTGTTTTGACTAACTTGCGGGCACATAATATCCGACTCTCTAGGCCTGAAGATGCCGTTGACACCCCATATATCAGACGGCTTAAAATACAAGGAGATTTGTACTCTGGAAATACTACTGAGATACTGGGAGACATGGAAGTAGAAAATCTGAATATTGGGGAGTTGGTTATTTTCAATGTTGAGGTAGGGAATCTACGGTTTGTTGGATCTAACCACAATTCAATTTTTGAAAAGTTTCTAATGAAAAAGGTGAATATACGGGACAACTTTGAGATTATAAACTATGACATCTGCCCGAAAAATAACTCCAATAAAGGGTTTGAAGCATCGAAAGTATACGCCGGTGGGGATATAGTATTGAAAACAAAGAACAAGATTGGTTTATCGGATACCACTCCTGCATGGATACGAACGAGTATATATGGGCTGGCTAGACGTAACTATGATGCAAATGGGAATCCTGAAAAGGCCGACAAATATTTTGTTTTGGAAATGCGATCTAGACGAGAGAACAACAGAAAAAAGTCCAGGAACTCAGATTCTATTTGGAAGAAAATAACCGGGGAATTGGCATACTGGGGAGAGAGAATTTTCATTGACACATTCTCTGAATATGGAACAAACTGGAAACGTACTTTTGCCCTTTGGTTTGTGATGTGGCTCCTAGGATCCATCATATATGCGGTATATGATCTCTTAGGACTTCTTTCTAGTGTACCCGTGCACAGTATACTTGGGTATATGTATATTAGCATCTCAGCGTTGGTAACTTCGGATCCGTATGTGGAGTTTTCCAGTGCCCTTGCTACTTGGACATATGCCCTTGAGATGGGCCTTGGCATCTACATCTGGACTCAGCTACTTGCTTTGTTCTCTCGTCAATTTATGAGGGGTACCTAATTTGGCTCCTTTGTTTTTGTTTATTTTTAGTGCATCCAATGTCGGTCCAACACCCTTTAAAACCCCTGGCAATTATATCCACCTCGGTGAACCCACATGCCCTGGAAAGACAAGCTCGGTCTTGTTCACATCTACACCGGCAACGGGAAGGGAAAGACAACTGCCGCCTTCGGCCTGGCCGTTAGGATGCTCGGCTCCGGCGGGAGGGTGATAATCCTCCAGTTCATGAAGGCGCCGGACGTTTACGGCGAGCAGAAGAAGATAGCGGAGTGCGGCGCGGTCATAGAGTCCTTCGGCCTGCCCAAGTTCGTCCACGGGGAGCCCGAGCCCGACGACATAGAAGCTGCAAAGAGAGCGCTGGAGCGCGCGAAGGAGGTCGTCTCGAGCGGTGAATGGGACCTTGTAATCCTCGACGAAATCTGCGTTGCCCTCGGCTTCAAAATGCTCGACGTTGAGGAGGTCAAGGCGCTCATCAGGAGCAAAGCCCCGCACACCGAACTCGTCCTGACCGGCCGTTACTGCCCGGAGGAGCTTTTCGAGCTGGCCGACTACGTAACGGAGATGAGGGAGGTTAAGCATCCCTACCAGAGGGGGATTCTCGCGAGGAGGGGCGTTGAGTTCTGAGTCGGCCCTTTCTCCTCCCCCGATTTCGACGTTGACCGAAAAGCTTTTTAGTTAGGAAAGCTTAAGATAATCCGGGAAGGTTTTAGTAACAATTCTTTAGAAAAGGGGGTGATAGAATGAGCGAGCTCATCGGCCAGATCGTGCAGGTTCTCAAGGAGCAGGTCGTTCAGGATACCGTTGTTCCCCGGAACATAAGGCGCGCCGCCGAGCAGGCCATCGAGGCCCTCCTGGACGAGAGCAAGGAGCCGGCCGTTAGGGCCGCCGATGCCATAGCGATCCTCGAGGAGATAAGCGAGGACCCGAACATGCCGATGCACACGAGGACGATCATCTGGGAAGTCCTCGGTGCCCTTGAGCAGGTCAAGTGAGCGTTTTTCTTTTCCCGCTCATTTCCCTGCGTTTTCTGGAGGAATAAAGGACCTGGGGGCTCACACTTTTCTGCCCATGTACCAGAGCTTCGCGCTCTCCTCAACGAGTTCGGCCTTGTAGAACGCCTCCCTTAGGGTCTTCCCCACGGTCACTATGCCGTGCCTGGCCATTATCGCCGCGTCCGAGTCCTGGAGGGCCTCCGAGGTGACCTCCGCCAGCTCTTCCGTCCCGGCGGGCCTGAAAGGTGCTATCGGGATTCTCTTCAGGTAAATCTCGGCCTCGGGGGTTATTATCGGCAGCTCACCCTCCACCAGCGTCGAGGCGGCGATGGAGTACGGCGGGTGCAGATGGGCTATTGCTCTGACGTCGGGCCTCGTTCTGTAAACAGCGAGGTGGAGCCTGTACTCCGACGACGGCCTCACCCCGGAGACCTGCCTTCCGCTCATGTCGATTACGGCGACCTGCTCTGCTGTCATGTCGTCCATGACGGCTCCGGTGGCCTTGATGAACACGAGGTTTCCCCTCCTGATGCTCAGGTTTCCGCCGAAGGCGGCCGTGAGTCCCCTCTCGTGGGCCAGCCTGGAGTACTTCACCAGCTGGGTTTTGATTGTCCGGCTCATGGTTTCACCTCAAAGCTTTTTGAGAATTTCAATCAATTCCTCACGGGGAATTCCGTTCCAGAGAGAAACTTTGTTGAGGATGTCGTTGAGGGTTCCCTTGGCTATTTCCTCATGATACGGAACCGTTATCTTATGTGTTCCCAGCGGAGTTCTTTTCTCAAGTCTGACGTGGCTTCCACGCTGTCTTACAACGGTATATCCAAGCCTTTTGAGAAGTTTTATCAACTTCTCTCCGCTAACCACTGGCAGTTTGCTCAACTCTGGACACCTCAAACTCCGAGAGTGTCATGACAATTATCTTCTCCCCTCTCTCGATATCCTCCTCGAAATGAAGCTCTACAGCCTCCTGGAGGTTCTCCATCAGCTCATCTAGGGTTTTCCCCTGAGTGAAAATGTCCTCGTTAATCCCCTTGGCACACCAGTACTCCCCATCGAAATACACGTCAAACTTTACTATCATCGCACTTCCCCTGGGAATGGTTCTTCTTCTCTTGGTACTTAACCTTTTACCCTCACTCCGTAGCCGCAGTCCCGGCAGTAGGCTTTCTCCCCCTTCCAGGCGAGCTCTCCGCCGCATATCGGGCAGGTGTGGGGGTCGCCCTCGCTCTTCCAGCGCTCGTAGGTCTCGCGGTCTATGACGAGGAAGAGCCCCTCCTTATCCTCCTCGAAGTGACCGAGAACGGGGTTGCTCTCCGGCTCGAGGGTCTTCTCGTCTATGATTATCGGTTCTATCCCGATGTTGCCCTCGTACTCGAGGTCGTTGGCGGGCAGTATCTCCACGACGAAGGCACCCAGCTCCCTGTCCCTGTACGCTATGACCTCGAGGGCGTCGCTCAGCTCCCCACTGGATGATATGACATCGATGACGACGTTCTCTCCGCGCGGGAACGCGAGGGTGACCAGGAACTTTGTCCTGTATACAGCCATCCCCCTGTCGAGGCAGCTCTCCTCGAGGCCGAACTCCCTCATGACCTCCCTGATTTCGTCTCCCTCTGGAAGACGGCCCTTCTCCAGTATAAGCTCGCCGATCCTCTTCGCGAGGGGCATCGCGAGCGTGACCGGTTCGTACAGCTTCATGCTCCCACCCCCACTAAATCAGGAGAAAAATTTATAAACCTACCCGGGGCACTATGGAACGGGCAGAGGTCCCGCGGTAGCCTAGCCTGGGAGCGGCGGCGGACTGTAGATCCGCAGGTCCCCGGTTCAAATCCGGGCCGCGGGACCACCAGAAACCTTCCTCTGTTCTGAAAGTTCTGAACTGCGACGTTCTCCCGGTTGCATGATTCTGAGGGGTAGTCTTTGGCGTATTCAACGTATCCTGTGCGAGGGGGCATCGAGAAAAACTTTTAACCTTTGGCGTGTTGTTAAACTCTGGTGTTTAAAATGGGGAAGGGGAGCTTTCTAACCGAGCAGCAGATTAAAATTCTCAGGCTCCGCGCCAGGGGCCTCAAACAGAGCGAGATAGCCGAGATGCTCGGAACGAGCCGGGCCAACATAAGCATCCTTGAGAGGCGCGCCCTTGACAAGATCGAGAAGGCCAGAAACACCCTCCTGATCTGGGAGCAGATAAACTCCAAGATAAGCGTCGACGTGAGGAAGGGGGAGGACATCTTCAACGTCCCGGAGAGGCTCTTCCTGAAGGCCGACGAGCTGAAGGTAAAGGTGCCGTACAGCACGGCGGAGATAATCGCCTTCCTCGTGGAGCACGCCCCGATAAGCGACAGGATAGCGAAGCGCGACTTCCCGCTCTTCCTTGACGCCAAGGACAGGCTCAGGATAAGCGAGTGCCTACTTGAGGACTTCGATAAGGTAGGGAAGCAGGAGTGACGTGAAGACGCCGTTCAGGGCCATTGCCAAACCGCTCACCGCCCCCGCGAGCTCATCGTCCAGTATTATCCTCGCGGTTCCGAGGCCGTGGGAGCTCACACCCGTCGCCAAACCTCTGGCTATTCTGTCCCTAACCTTGATAAGGCCGAGCAGCTCCGGGGCGAAGGCGTTGCCGAGGAGCCCCGTGAGTATCACGAGAACCGCGGTTAAGGCTGGAATGCCGCCTATCTTCTCGCTTATGCCGATCGCTATGGCGGTGGTAACGCTCTTCGGGGCTATGCTCAGGAGAACTTCCTCGCTACCGCCCAGGAGTTTGGCGATGTAGAACGCGCTCAGGATTGCAACCGTCCCACCGACGGCTACTCCGAGCGCTATCTCCCTCGCGTAGGCCTTTATGGTCTCCCTGCCCTTGTAAACCGGAACGGCCAGGCTCACCACCGCCGGCCCGAGAATGAACTTGAGTATAACCGCGCTATCCATGTAGCTCCCGTAGGGGATTCCGAACCACTTGAGAACCGCCGCTATCGTGATTATGGATAGGAGAACCGGGTTCGTGTAGAAAGCTCTCTTTCTGGAGTGGAGCTCCGAGAACAGGTAGAAGATAACGAGGGTGAGAGTTATCCCGAGCGGGTTCATTCCTCACCCCTCCTGAGGAACTCGACGGTCTTCGCCGTTACGACAAGCGTAATCAGGAAGCTCAGAACCAGGGCGACGAATATCGGTATCACCTGGCTCTTTATCAGGCCGAGGTAGGTCACTATCCCGACGCCGGGAGGGATGAACATGACGCTCATGTTCCTGACGAACAGCTCGGCCTCGCCCTCCACCCACTCCAGTTTGATGAGGCCCGCGAGCAGGGAACCCAGGAGAAAGAGCATTCCCAGAACGCTCCCCGGAATCGTCAGGTTGAGGGCAAAGCTCGTGAATTCACCCAGCGCGTAGAAGCCGAATATTATCGCCAGTCCGCGGTAGGGCCTCATGCTTCATTCTAGGATGTATCCATATAAAAGCGTCCCGGGTGATGCGAAAGGCCAATAAGCCCCTATCGCGTAACACCATCGGTGATATCATGCTCATGAGGAACTACCGTTTTCCGGGTCGCTACGGTCCAGAGTGGGGCAGCGGGGGAATATTCGGGCTGAAATACCACAACGGGACGCTCTACTTCACCCTCGCCTTTGAGGCTGAGGCGCACTTCATCGACGTGAAGGGCGGCGAGGAAAAGGTTTATGACTTCACCCTCCTCGGAGACGCCCCGACGAGCGGCGGCGACACCTACAACGCGGTCGAGACCGTTGACGAGTTCATCTACTTCGGCGGCTGGGTTCATGCCCCGGCCGTTTACAGGGAGGAGGGGAGGATACTCTTCCACAACAAGTACTCCCACGTCCACGTCTACGACACCGAGGAGGGAACGGTAAAGCTCCTCTGGAAGGATTCGATTCACCATGAAACGGACTGGGCCGGAGAGGTGAGCGATATACTCTACGACCCGTACGGCGACAGGCTTCTCCTCGCCAGGGAGGACGGGCACGCAAACCTTGGCGTCTACGCCCTCGACAGGAGAACCGGGAAGGCCGAGGCGCTGATTCACGAGCCGGCCCCCAAGGGAACCACGGTTCACGATGCCGCCTTTTTTGGCGTTGGGAACAACTTCACCGGCGGTCTGAGGGAGTTCAGGGCCCTCGACCTTGTGGAGGGGAGATGGGAGACCTTCAAGCCCGGCGGAAGCACCGACGGGCGGCCGTACATAAGGCCCGAGCTCGGGGCCATGGCCTCGGCGTACAACAGGGCCTTCGCCTTCGTCAGGGGCGGTGTTCTGGCAGGAAATCCCTTCATGGGGGAGGAGTTCAGGTTCTTCAGGCTCTTCGACTTCTACACCTTCTACGCTCCATTCAGGGTGAACGCGATAAACGTCGGTGGTGGCATTCTGACGGCATTCAACGCGCACCACGACGCGGTTTACAGGCCGGGCTCCCAGGATGCCGGAATCGAGTGGGCCGCCACCAACACCGTCGTCGGGCCGAGCGTTCTTCTCTACATCGCCCCGCCGATGGTCAGGATAGTCGGGGCATTCGGCGCCAGGGTTACGAGCATCGAGAAGATGAACGGGAAGCTCCTCGTTGCCACCAACACCGCCCCCAACACGGGCGCGACCGAGGCGACGCCCTTCGACACGGGGACCCGGGACATTGTGGTTCTCGACGAGAGGATAATTCAGGAGAGGCCGCCGGCGGTGAGCTTTTCCCTCCCGCTCGCGCTTCCGAGTGCCGCAAAGGGCCTTGGCGCGGGAACCTTCGGCGGAATCCCCCTGGATGGCTACCGCGAGCCGAGGGTGGTTCTCTACCTGAGCAACGACAACAGGCTGACGGTCTACGAGTACGACCTCTCGCTCCCCGGGGGAGAGGCCGTTGCCGAAACCTTCGACGTCAGGGCCGGCAAGAACATCCTTGACCTGAGTTCGTTCAGCGGCATCGTGGGCTTCGAGCTGGAGAAAGGGGATATGAAAGGAAGGGCCAGGATAGAACTGATCTGAGTTCCACCTCTTTTTTTAAAATTAGAATAGAGGGCTTCATGCCCTCCCCATCACGTTGTTCCATGAGTAGCTGGACTCGACGAGCTCCTCCACGGTGAGCCTCTTGATGGCGGTTATCTCTGGCTCGAAGTCCCTCAGCTTTTCAAGCACTTCGTCCTTTGAGATGGTCTCCTCGTCGAAGACCACGAAGCCGCTCCGGGCGTAGCCGTTGATGAAGGCCCTCCATACCCGTCCGTCCTTGAGGAGCTCGTACTGCCTGGCGCGGGCCTCGTCGGGGGTTATCCTGCCGAACCTGAGGTCGATCCGGGTGAGGTTCTTGTTGTAAATCCTCCCGCTCATCTCCACCACCTCACTTCCTGCTTTCCGTGACTCCGAAGTAGTCCTCTATGTCGATGTAGGTCTTCCTGTAAAGCTCGCTGTTCTTCATCTGCTCAACGAACTCCTTCGTCCTGATGTATTTGTCCTTCATGTAGTCCCAGTCGGGGTGCATTGCCTTCCACTCCTCCCAGGTGTAGCTGAACTGGGCCTGCACCTTGTCCCTGTAGAGCTCCGGAATCACGTTGAATGTACAGAAGGGCACTATCCTTCCGTCCGGCATGGCGTAGTGGATGACGCAGCGCTCAACCCTCTCGACGTCGTAGTTGTACTCGTCCATGAAGTGCATCATTCCGAGGAAGAGCGCGTTCTGGTGGAACTTTCCGAGGGCATCGTAGTTGCCGTACATGAATGCGTTCTTTATGAGTTCAAGAACCTTAAGATCCTTCGGGGCATACTTCTCGTCGTAGAACGAGCGGAACTTCATGAATATTTCAGCACCAAGCTTGAGCTTCTTGAGCCTTCCAAGCGTCTTCCACTGCTCTATCTCCTCGGCCTTCTCCTCGAGGTACTCGACGAAGCCCTCAACGTCGATGAAGCGCGGAATCGGAACGACACGCTTGTTGGTCCTGTCAAGGAAGACGTAAGTTGCCGCACCGCAGGCGAAGTGGCTGGTCATGTAATAGCGTGAACCCGTGAATGCTTCGAAGAAGCGTGCTATGTGCCCCGCTATGGGTATCGGGTACCAGTCGTCTTTGGCAATGACTCCGTTGGTCTGCTCCTCTATGCGCTTTATCGCTCCCGGAATCGTTATCCTAAAGCGCTGGCGCTCCTTCTTGGGAACCCTGCCGACCTGTGAGATGGGCTGGAAGTTCACACCGCGAACGATGTCGAGGTGGTTGAGACCAAAGTTTATAATCGCGCCGAGCTCGTGGTCGTTGACGTTCCTTATCGTGGTCGGCACGAGGACTATGCCCGGACCGCCGGCCTTCCTGACGTTCTCGAAGATGAGCGGAATCTCCCAGTGGTTCTTCCAGTTGCTCTGGGGAGTCATGCCGTCGTAGCTCAGGTAGAGGGTGTTGGTTCCGGCCTCGCGGATTTTCTCCACGAGTTCAGGTTCAAAGGCGAGCTTTATTCCGTCGGTGTTGAGCTGGACGTGGTCGTAGCCCTCTTCCTTCGCGATTTTGATAATCTCAATCAGGTCGTCGCGGAGGGTCGGCTCACCGCCCGTGAACTGGACGGCGTTGGTTCCAATCGGGTACTCCTTCTTGGCGTTGCGGAGCATCATGCGTATCTGCTCTAAGGTTGGCTCGTAAATCGGCTGGCCCTCCTTGGCGTAGAAGAAGCAGTACCAGCAGCTCAGGTTGCAGCGGTTGGTCAGGACGATGTTGAGTAGATTCGTATGCGAGCGGTGTCTGGAACACATTCCACAGTCAAGGGGGCAGTTGACACCGGTGTTCTCGACGTTCGTGCTCATAAGCTTGAAATCGTACTTCCACCTCTGGAAGCGGTAGTACTGATCAACGCTCTCGTAATAAACGTCGGTTATCATACCTTCGGGACAGCGCTTGGTTATCCAAACCTTCCCATCGTTCTCCCAAACGAGGGCTGGAACGACACGCCTCGTCTCTGGGCAGAGGGAATACGTCCTGTGGGGCAACGGGCCACCATAAACCCTGCTTGCCTTCTTGAGCATGCGCTCAAACTCTTCCTCATTTATCTCGGGGAATTCGATGATATCCCTTATTCTGCGGGTTGATTCGGCGAACTCTTTTTCGCCGCTTGGGACTTCACCAACACTTTCAGCCATGGGTTTCACCCCTGTGTTTGACTTTGCTATGTCTGCTTATTCATCCAATCGGAGGGTATAAAAGCTTTTGCGTAAATATGCAAATTTTCCTGCATAGGTATGGGACATATATGGGTAGCCCGCGGAACCGCCCGATCCTTGGAAAACCGTTAAAAGCCGGCAGTGCTATCCTTGGAGAGGTGGTAGAATGCCTGCGAGAGAGATGAGGATGGAGATGTTCCTGAGGGCCCTGCTGAAGAGGGACTTTTCCCGGGCCAAGGCGCACCTGGAGAAGCTCCAGAAGATGGCCGGCTCCGACGAGTGGGGCAGGGGCTACGGCAAGGCCATAAACGGCTTCATGAGCGCCATAAAGGACAACGACCCCAACGCCCTCATAGTCCAGCTCATCAGCGAGCACGACAGGGAGAAGGCGGAGAAGCTCCTCGAGCACTTCCAGGGGATACTCGAGCACGAGTTCAGGGACGAGTACGAGAAGGGCTACTACACCGCCTGGGTCGAGTTCCTCAAGGCCTACCTCTCCCAGAAGACGCTCTCATGAGGTGCTCCCATGGGGAAGGAAGAACTCATGAGGAAGCTTGAGGAGCGCATAAGGAACTGCCAGAAATGCCCGCTTGGAGGCCTTAGAACCAACGCCGTTCCCGGTTCCGGGAGCTACGACGCCAAAGTGATGTTCGTCGGGGAAGCGCCGGGCTACTGGGAGGACCAGAAGGGGCTGCCATTCGTCGGGAGGGCCGGAAAGGTACTCGACGAGCTCCTGGCCGAGATAGGCCTCACCAGGGAAGAGGTCTACATAACCAACATAGTCAAGTGCCGCCCGCCCGAGAACCGCGACCCGCTGGAGGACGAGATAAAGGCCTGCTCCCCCTACCTCGACAGGCAGATAGACATAATCAGGCCGAAGGTCATAGTTCCCCTGGGAAGGCACTCCATGAGGTACATCCTGGAGAAGTTTGGCTTTGACCCCGAGCCCATAAGCAAGATACACGGAAAAACCTTCGAGGCGCACACGCTCTTCGGGAAGATAATCATAATGCCGATGTATCACCCGGCCGCCGCACTCTACCGGCCGCCCATAAAAGAGGAGCTTAGACAGGACTTCCTCAGGCTCAGGGAGCTCATCGGCTCCTCATTATGAACCTTTCTTCACCTTTCAATTACTATTCCGAGTGAACCGGAAACATCTGGCTTTTGTTAAGGTCCCTGCGGATTTCCATGAAGCATTTTCTGGGAAAGGTTTTTATGGTGGTGGTGCGCATTAATGTACTTGAAAGTATCTCCTAATGCAGGGCAACAGGAATGTTAACTGAAGTGATCATACAATATCACGGATATGCATGGCAGTTCAGCAGTATTTTCGGAGAGCTGACGATATGCCAAAAATATTCCAGGAAAATTTATATATCTCCGATATTTATGGGTTTGAAACCCGTTGGAGGTGAAACTGTGTCGGACTTTGGGATACTGTCTCTGCTGCCGCCCCTGGTGGCTATTATCCTGGCGATATGGACGAAGAGGGTCGTCTTGGCGCTGTTCGCAGGTGTTTGGATTGGTGGCTTGATGATTGCAGGCTGGAATCCTGTGACCGGAACGACCCAGACCCTGGAGTGGATAGTGGGCAGCGTCACCGATGACTGGAACGCGAGGATACTCATCTTCGACTTCCTCATCGGTGCGGGCGTCGGTTTGATATACAAGTCGGGCGGAGTCCATGCCCTGGCGAGGGCGCTTTCAAAGAGGGTGAAGACAAGCAGGGGTGCATCGGTTCTGGGATGGTTAATGGGCGTCCTTGTGTTCTTCGATGACTACACCAACACCATCATAGTCGGAAACACCATGAGGCCAATCACCGACAGGACCCGCGTTTCCCGTGAGATGCTGGCCTACATAGACGACTCAACCGCTGCCCCTGTGGCAGGTCTGGCCTTAATCTCAACGTGGATAGGCTATGAGTTGGCCATGATCGGCTCGGGATTCGAAAACTTTGGGATCACTTACAACTCCTACGACGCTTGGCTCTCCAGCGTTCCCTTCAGGTTCTACTCGATACTCGCGATAATTCTGGTCCTGATAGTTGCATACACCCACAGGCACTACGGAACCATGCTCAAGGCTGAGATGCGCGCTAGGACTGAGGGCAAAGTTCTCCGCGACGGCGCCAAGCCGCTCATGACCACGGAGGTCGACCTCGGCACGCCCAAAGAGGGAGGCAACCTCTGGGACTTCGTGATACCGATCCTCGTCTTGGTCTTCGTTTCAATGATAGGCCTGTGGTACACGGGTGCGGCGAACCTTGAAGCCTACAGCCAGGACCTCGGATGGTGGACCGAGCTTGAGAACCCATTCAGCGTCAACTTCCTCAACTACAGCTTCATCGAGTCCTTCCGTGAGGCCGACGCTGCGACCGCCCTGCTGTGGGGAAGCTTTACAATGGTCCTCGTCGCCAGCATAATGCTCCTCGGCAGGAAGAAGATGGGCATCGAGGAGTGGGAGGACACCGTCGTCAGGGGAATGAAGCAGATGCTCTTCGCCAACACCATCCTTGTCCTCGCCTGGAGCCTCGGTACCGCCGCAGATGCAGTTGGAACCGGTACCTACATAATCGACCTTGCCACCGGCTCTGGAGCCAACCTCGGTCCCTGGATGCCGCTCATAATGTTCCTTGCTGCGATGTTCGTGGCCTTCACCACCGGAACCAGCTGGGGAACCTTCGCCATCATGGTCCCGCTCGGTGTCCAGCTCAGCCTCGCCTTCACCAACGGCCAGGTCAATGAGATAGTCTTCGCCACAATCGGAGCCACCTTCACCGGCTCGATCTTCGGTGACCACTGCTCCCCGATCAGCGATACGACCATCATGAGTTCGATGTTCAGCGGTTCTGACCACATAGATCACGTTACCACGCAGATACCCTACGCATTCACCGTCGCGTCGATAGGTGCGGTGCTCTATGTCCTCTTTGGCCTCGGTATCAGGAGCTGGGCGATACTCCTTCCGCTTGGCCTAGTGCTCTTGGTTGTTGCTTGGTACGTCCTCAGCGAGTGGTACGGCAAGAAGTACGGCATACCCCACGGCAAGGTGCCGATCTACGTGGTTGAAGAATGAGCTTTCCTTCTTTCCCTTTTCTCGCCAGTTTTAAAAGGCAAAAGACGCACTCTTCTAGGAGGTGAGAACATGCTGGTGAGGGCTTTCGTTCCCGCTCACATAACGGCTTTCTTCGTCCCGCGCTTTCACGATGATTCTCTCAGGGCAGGCTCCCTTGGTGCGGGGGTCAACCTCAGCAAGGGTGTCAACGTCTTCGCGAGCATAGAAACCAGCACCCTGGAGAGGCACATACACGTCGCCTTCAACGGCGAACCAGTTGGGAGGGAAAAGGCAATCATAAGCTACTCCGTTGCGGATGAGATAATTCCGGACGACTTCTTGGGTGAGGTTGAAATCTGGCAGTACTTCGACTTCCCGAACGGCCACGGCTTCGGCAACAGTGCCGGCGGTGCCCTGGGGACGGCGTTGGCCCTGAGCTACGCCTTCGGTGGAACGTGGCTTAAAGCTGCCCAGATAGCGCACAAACACGAGGTCCTCAACAGGGGCGGCCTTGGGGACGTTGTGGGCCAGCTGGCCGGCGGGATAGAGGTTCGCGTTAAGGCAGGCGGCCCGGGAATCGGGGTTGTCGACAACCTGTTCTTCGAGGACTACCGCGTTCTCGTCGTCCCCCTGGGCAGGCTCTCAACCCGGGAAGTTCTGGACGGAGACGTCGTGAAGGCCATAGAGCGCGAGGGGAGGGAGGCACTTGAGAAGCTCCTCCAGGAACCGAGTCCGGAAAGGATGATGGTTCTAGCGAGGGAATTCGCGGAGAAGACCGGCCTCCTTAGCGGTGAACTCCTTGAGCTGGCGAGGGAACTGGACAAGGTTATTTCCACCCCCAGCTCCATGATAATGCTTGGAAGGGGTCTCTTCGCCCTTCTCAGGGAGGACGAGGTGGAGAACACCATAAACCTCCTCTCCGACCTCAACCTGCCCTACGACGTGACCGGAATCCACGAGGGCAGGCCGAAGGTTGGCAGGTGGGTTGGTTAGTAAACCCTTATTCCCTCGTTTAGAACGGTGCGGTGGAACGAGGTTTCTCTCCACCGCTCAAACTCCTCCCGTTTTTCCACGATAACGTTGAGAACTACTCCGTGTTTCATCAATACTTCAAAGATCCCATCTATCAGCTCATCCAGGGACACGTCTCCGACTACGAGCAGGTCAACGTCGCTCTCTTCGGTGTAGTCCCCCCTCGCATAGGAGCCGAAAAGGTAGACTCCCTCAATGCGTCCTTCAAAGTTTTCCCTTAGGAAACCCAGAAATTCCTCTAACGCTCTTCTCCTCGAATCCATCCTGACACCAGCTCCTGGGCTTTTTCAAGGAACTCTAGAGCTAAATCGAGGATTTCTTCGGCTTCCTCTCTGGACGGGGTGTACATAACGTTGTAGTCGGCTTGACTTCTCATCTGAAACGCCTTTGTGAGAGCCTTTCCATAGTATTCGTCCAGTAGTCCTTCCTTGATGTAGCTCATCCCAAGCATCGAGAGGGTTCCTGAGTGCTTCTTTGGGGTTATACCCTTAATTAACAGGAGGGCTCTCGCGGAGTGGAACATTGAGTAGTATGCCCTGCTTATGGCGTCCCGGTACTTTCCGTGCTCATAGAGAATTTGGGCTGATGAAAGCTCCTCCTCAGCGACTGCTAGCTCTCTTGTTATCTCCTCTCCCTTCATGGTTCGTCATACGCTTTTTAGATATTTAACACTAACCCAATACCCTTTTATCTCCCTTCTTCCTAACCTGTCCAGGTGGTGAAGATGAAATACGCCGAACTGGCCGACCTTTACAGACGCCTGGAAAAAACGACCCTCAAAACCCTGAAGACCAAATTCGTCTCCGATTTTCTCAAGAAGGCACCCGATGAACTCCTCGACATAATCCCCTATCTCATTCTGGGAAAGGTCTTTCCTGACTGGGACGAGAGAGAGCTTGGAGTCGGTGAGAAGCTCCTCATAAAGGCCGTTTCCATGGCCACCGGCGTTCCCGAGCGGGAGATAGAGAACTCCGTGAGGGACACCGGCGACCTCGGTGAGAGCGTTGCCCTGGCCCTGAAGAAGAAAAAACAGAAGAGCTTCTTCTCCCAGCCGCTGACCATAAAGCGCGTTTACGACACCTTCATGAAGATAGCCGAGGCCAGCGGGCAGGGAAGCCAGGACAGGAAGCTGAAGTACCTCGCCAACCTCTTCATGGACGCCCAGCCGGAGGAGGGCAAGTATCTCGCCAGGACGGTTCTCGGAACCATGCGCACCGGTGTTGCGGAGGGACTCATGAGGGACGCCATAGCGAGCGCATTCGGCGTCAAGGCCGAGCTCGTCGAGAGGGCCTACATGCTCACGAGCGACTTCGGCTACGTCGCGAGGGTGGCCAAGCTCGAGGGCAACGAGGGCCTCTCAAAGGTCAGAATCCAGGTGGGCAAGCCCATAAGGCCGATGCTCGCCCAGAACGCGGCCAACGTGAAGGAAGCTTTGGTAGAGATGGGCGGAAAGGCCGCGTTTGAGGTAAAGTACGATGGAGCGCGCGTTCAGGTTCACAAAGACGGCGATAGGGTTGTTATATACTCCCGCAGGCTGGAGAACGTGACGAGGTCCATCCCGGAGGTCGTTGATGCCGTCCTGGAGAGCGTAAAGCCCGAGAAGGCCATCGTGGAGGGTGAACTCGTTGCCGTCGGCGAGGGTGGGAAGCCCAGGCCCTTCCAGTACGTGCTGAGGCGCTTCAGGAGGAAGTACAACATCGAGGAGATGGTGGAGAAGATCCCCCTTGAGCTGAACCTCTTCGACGTCCTCTACGTTGACGGCGATGGGATGATAGACACGCCCTTCTCCGAGCGCAGGAAGAAGCTGGAAGAGATAATCTCCCAGAATGAGCGGATAAGGCTGGCTGAACAGCTGGTAACCACCAGCGCCGACGAGGCTGAGGAGTTCTACCAGCGCGCCCTTGAGCTCGGCCACGAGGGGCTGATGGCGAAGCGCCTGGATTCGGTTTACGAGCCCGGAAACAGGGGCAAGAAGTGGCTCAAGATAAAGCCCACGATGGAGGACCTCGACCTCGTCATAATCGGCGCCGAATGGGGCGAGGGAAGGCGTGCACACCTCCTCGGCTCCTTCCTGGTCGCGGCCTTCGACCCGCACAGCGGCGAGTTCGTCCCGGTCGGAAAGGTCGGGAGCGGCTTCACCGATGAAGACCTTGCCGAGTTCACCAGGATGCTCAAGCCCCTCATAGTCCGCGAGGAGGGCAAGTACGTCGAGATAGAGCCGAAGGTCGTTATTCAGGTCACCTACCAGGAGATACAGAAGAGCCCGAAGTACGAGAGCGGCTTTGCGCTGAGGTTCCCACGCTACGTGGCCCTGAGGGAGGACAAGAGTCCCGAGGAGGCGGACACGATCGAGCGCATAGCCCAGCTCTACGAGTTCCAGGAGAGGTTCAAGGCGAAGAGGTGACCTCGTTTTCCTCCGTTTCTTCAAACGTTTTCCCGCACTTCGTCCGACTCTTCACCCTCCTTCGGAACCAGTCTTCCGGCCAGCTCGGCGGCCTTCTTTGCCATTAGCGGTGTCACGAGAAGGAAGCCCGTTGAGAGTCCTGCTAGATACGCCACAACGGTTCCGGAGTAGCCGTCCACCACCGCCAGGGAGGGGAGGTCGTAGAGGGCATGCGCTATCATCGAGAACGCCAGTCCAGCAAAGCGCTTCCATCCCCTCTCGCCGAGCAGGAAGCCGGCTGAAATGGCCGCCCAGATGGTGTGCAGTCCCATAAGAACCACTCTAACGGCCACCAGATAGGGCTCTTGGTTCAGGGCGAAGATTCCCGCGGTGTACATTATTCCCTCTACAATCCCGAGGAAGAGGCCAGCGCCTATGACGAGCTTCCACTTCTCCCATTCCGGCGAACGCTCGAAGAACTTCATGGGCAGGAGCTTCACCGACTCCTCGATTATCCCCGCCGCGAAGGCTAGGGCAATCCACGTCTTGAGGAACAGGAGGGGCGCCTCAAGGACGGAGGCTATGATGAGGCCAAGGATGCCGAGGGCGAATCCCGGAACCTTCCAGCCGCTCTCCGGGAAGGAGCGCCACCTCTGGAGGGTGTACTTGATCGCCAGCAGAACGGACAGGCCCCCGACTACGGTTATGATTCCGAAGTAGTACTCGATGACCTTCTCCGGTGTGAACATGGTACTTTCTTCACTATTCCACCTTATTAATGTTGGCCCCAACTTTTTTAAATTCGATGTGGATTCACCTCTGAAACTGCCAAGAAATTTACACGAAGGTGTTCAAAATGGAGGACGCGAAAGCCCGGCTCATAGACATGTTCTTCACCGAGGAGGCCATCCTCTTCGGTCGCTTCGTTCTCACCTCCGGCAGGGAGAGCGACTACTACATCAACGTCAAGAAGCTCTCTACTAATCCAGGGGCGTTGAGGATAATCGCGAGGCTGATGGCGGAGAGGGCCAAGGCCCTTGGCATCGAGTTCGACCGCGTCGCCGGCCCGGAGCTTGGAGCTGTGCCGATAGCGACGGCCCTGTCTCTGGAAACCGAAAAGCCCCTCGTAATCGTCAGGAAAAAGCCCAAGGGACACGGCACCGGAAGCCAGATCGAGGGGGAGGTGAAGCCCGGCGAGAGGATTTTCCTGGTCGAGGACGTGACGACCACCGGCGGGAGCGTCCTGCGCGCGGCCGAGGTTCTGGAGAAGGCCGGGGCAGAGATAGTCGCCATAAGCGTGGTGGTCGACAGGGAGGAAGGAGCCGGCGAGAGAATCGGGGAGAGGTACAGGTTCATACCCCTGGTCACGGTTTCAGAGCTTTTTGCCCGCAGGAACTCGACCGGAGCGGAGGAATGAAATTATCGCCTCGTAGAGCCTGTGGAGCATACCTTCATTTTTCTCCCTTCCGAATATCCAGTCGTTCAGAATGCTGCCGCTCTCGGCTATCGCCCGCGATGCCTTGGTGTGGGGCGCGTAGTCGATGACCGGCCTCCCGTAGTTCGTCGCCTTCGGAACCCTGTGATCGAAGGGTATGACGCCGACCACGGGCACGTCCACGCTGTACTCGAGGAAGTCGATTATATCGTCCACGCTCTGGGACGATTCCCGCACCTTGTTGAGTATCACGCCGACCTTGAGGCCGTACGCGTCCCCCAGCGATTTAAGCTTCACGACCTCGTTCTCGATCATCCTGTGGACTGAGTGTATCGGGCAGCGCTCTATCTCCACTATTATAAGCTGGTACTGGGCGAGCCGGAAGGTCGAGATGGTGTCGAAGGGTATGCCGACGGGGGAGTCTATTACGGTAACCCGGTATCTGGTTCCAATCTCCCGGACTATCTCTCTCAGTCTTTTCTGATCCAGGTCGATGACATCGTAAAGCTTCGAGCTGCCGGGGAGTATGTCAACACCCGTTCTGGGGTCGTGGTACACCGCCTGAACAACCCTCATGTCGGGATTCTTCAGAAGGGTGTGGATGTTGTACTGGGGGTTGTATATCCCGAAGTGAAAGGCGAGCTTTGGGAGGTACAGGTCGCCGTCCACGACGAGCGAGCGGTAGCCCCTCCGCGAGAAGTACGTGCTCAGGTTTGCGCTCATCGTTGTTTTCCCCGCCCCTCCCCTCCCGGTGATGACTATTGATACCATTAACTAGGCCTCCCTCTGCATTAATTCCAAGAAAATTATTGAAAGGGGCTCAGATGTAGTCCCCTATTGTTTTGGCACGAACCATTATGGCGGCCTTGTCTTGGCCGTAGAAGACCTCAACGAGACCGTCGGATTCCAGCTCCTTCACGGTCCTGAAGACCGCGGGTGCGGGTGTTTCAAGTTCGGCGCTCAAGCTCTGGAGGGCGACGGCCCTCTTTTTTGTGGCGAGTACCTTATACACAGCATCCTTACGCCTGCCGAACATCCGGTGGCACCATTACTAGTTACGTCAACGAACTAAATAAACCTTCCGTGAGCATGGTTGGCAGGTATCCAAGGGCAGGTTTATAAAGCGTATCGGGGAGGGGGGAGTATGCGGGGAATCGTTGAGAGGCTCGATCATGAGGGACTGGGCGTTGTACGCGTCGGGAAGAGGGAAATCCACGTTCCTTTCACGGCACCCGGCGACGTTGTTGAAGTGAGGAAATGGCGGAAGAGAAAGCGAAAGCTAATTGCCACCGATTTTGAGGTCGTGGAGCCCTCCACCGGCAGAGTGGACCCTGTGTGTCCCAGCTTTGGGGTCTGCGGTGGGTGCCTTCTCCAGCACATCCCCTACGAGAGACAGGTTGAGTTCAAGGCTGAGAAGCTCTCGGCCCTTCTTGGTATGGACGTCGAAGTTATTCCCTCGCCCGTGATTTACGGTCATAGAAACCGCATCGATGTTGTCGTTTCGACAAACGGAATTGGGTTCAGGAGGCGCGGCACGTGGTGGGACGCGGTTGACATCGGGTGGTGCCCCGTCTTCGGCGAATCCAGCCGGAGGGTTCTCCGCTCCCTGAGGGAGTTTATAGAGGACCATGCGCCCAGTCTGTACGAGATACGGAAGAACGAAGGTTTTCTGCGCTACATCGTCATCCGCGAGGGCAAGTTCACGGGCGAGCTGATGGTGAACCTCGTCACTTCGGAGGGCAGTCTCCCCGACTCCTTCCCCGACTATTTTGACTACGCGGACTCGGTGTACTGGAGTGTGAACAGGACCCCGAGCGACGTCTCCTACGGGGAGATAGAGCGCTTCTGGGGCAGCGAGTTCATACGGGAGCGGCTCGACGACGTTACCTACCTGATACATCCAAACAGCTTCTTCCAGACGAACAGCCATCAGGCGGTCACCCTGGTGCGCAGGGTGGCGGAGCTCGTTGACGGGGAGAGGGTTCTTGACCTCTACTCCGGCGTGGGAACCTTCGGCATCTACCTGGCCAAGAGGGGATTCTCCGTTGAGGGAATCGAGGTAAATCCCTTCGCGGTGGGGATGGCCAACAGAAACGCCGAGCTCAACGGCGTTGACGCCGCGTTCAAGGTGGGGCAGGACAAGGATGTCGAAAATCTTTCGGAATACGATACGGTAATAGTTGATCCGCCAAGGGCGGGATTGCATCCCAAACTGATAAGGAAAATCTTAAAAGACAAACCGCAAAGCATCGTTTACGTCTCCTGCAATCCGAAGACCCTCCGGGCCAACCTCGACGAACTGGCAGGGGTTTACTCTCTAGAGACCGCGGTGGGAATCGATATGTTCCCACACACACCCCACGTGGAGACGGTTGTCAAACTTAAACTTGGGGTTTAGTTTTAGAACCCCTGGGTTCAAAAACTTAATATACTTGGTCAGCATAGAGGTAAACAGAGGTGGTAAAAATGCTTGACGAGAGAGATAACATCATAATCGAGATGCTCACCAAGGATGCCCGCACTCCGTTCACGGAGATAGCGAAGGTTCTGGGCATTAGTGAGACCGCAGTAAGGAAGCGCGTAAAGGCCCTGGAGGAGGCGGGGGTTATAAAGCAGTACACCGTCGTCGTTGACCCATCGAAGCTGGGCTACAACCTGGTCAGCCTCACGGGCGTTGACACGCTGCCCGAGAAGATATTTGACGTTGCCGAGAAGCTCAAGGAGTTCGATTTCGTGAGGGAGGTTTACCTGACCAGCGGCGACCACATGATAATGGCCGAGGTCTGGGCCAGGGACGGGGAGGACCTGTCCGACATAATCTCCAACAAGATAGGCAGGCTTGATGGCGTCACCAAGGTCTGCCCCGCGATAATCTTGGAGAAGCTTAAGTGAGCACGCCCCCGGCGTGCATTCCTCTGATTTTTGCTGGTTTTTTATGGGATTCGGTCGAAAAAGCTAGTTCTTGGTGGGAACGTCTTTGACTGCAGAGTTTTCTCCAAATCGGCGTCCGAAGGTGCTCAAAAACAAAAAACACTCCCAAAAACAGGCAAGTTAAAAGTGCAAACCTCACCCGAAACGCCCTCTCAAAAAGCATGCACTCTACGACAAAAGCCCGGGAGAACAGTCAGAAACATTCCGCCAGAAAAGTTTTAATGGTGGGGGCACGGGGATTTGAACCCCGGTCCGCGGGTTTCTCCGGGTCAGAGCTCCAAAGGCTCATCCCCAAATCAGCAAACCCGCAAGTCCTCATACCTCTGGAGCCCGCGATGATGGACCAGGCTACACCATGCCCCCGTCCAGCTTAACCTTAGCGGGAGTAGGTTTATAAGTTTTATGATTGGCGGAAGTTTTATTAACTTTGGCTTACAAAAATATTACGGTGATTGCCATGGAGGAGCCAGTGGTTATTGGAAAGGATAAGTTCAAGATAAGCGACGACGAGACAGCCAGGAGGGAGCTCCGCATAATCAAGGTCAGCGACGACGTGATTCAGGTTCAGGAAGAGGTTCACGGCATCATAGCCCTCGTCGGGGCGAGCTCCAGCGTCAACATCAAGAAGGAGGAGCTCAAGAACCTCATCAAGGTGGCCAGGGAGGAGTTCGGCTGGACCGATATCTGCGAGTGAGTCCCTTTCGTTTTGCTCCCGCGCCCTTAGACTCCCCGAATTTTGACTCCTTTTTGTGTATCATCGACGGTGATATTAACGTTTTATAAGCATAAAAGTGGTTAAAGCTATCGGTGGTTGCCAATGGCAGTTGGAGAAAAGATAACCCTCAGCGTGATCAAGGCAGACATCGGCGGCTGGCCGGGGCACTCGAGGGTGCACCCGCAGCTCGTCGAGACGGCCGAGGAAGTCCTCTCAAAGGCCGTCGAGGACGGAACCATCATCGACTTCTACGTCGCCACCTGCGGCGATGACCTTCAGCTCATCATGACCCACAGGAAGGGCGTTGACAGCTCCGAGATACACGGCCTGGCCTGGAAGGCCTTCGAGGAGGCCACCAAGGTTGCCAAGGAGCTCGGCCTCTACGGTGCCGGTCAGGACCTCCTCAAGGACGCCTTCAGCGGCAACATCCGTGGAATGGGTCCCGGAATAGCCGAGATGGAGATAACCCTCAGGAAGAGCGAGCCCGTTGTCACGTTCCACATGGACAAGACCGAGCCTGGGGCATTCAACCTGCCGATATTCAGGATGTTTGCCGACCCGTTCAACACCGCTGGCCTCGTCATCGACCCGAACATGCACATGGGCTTCCGCTTCGAGGTCTGGGACATAAAGGAGCACAAGCGCGTGATCCTCAACACCCCGGAGGAAGTCTACGACCTCCTCGCCCTCATCGGTGCCAAGAGCCGCTATGTCATCAAGCGCGTCTTCCCGAAGGAGGGCCACAAGATATCCAAGGACGAGCCGGTCGCGGTTGTGAGCACCGAGAAGCTCTTCGAGATAGCCGGTGAGTACATCGGAAAGGACGACCCAGTCGCGATAGTCCGCGCCCAGAGCGGACTGCCTGCCCTCGGTGAGGTCCTCGAGCCCTTCGCCTTCCCGCACCTGGTCAGCGGCTGGATGAGGGGTTCCCACAACGGCCCGATAATGCCGGTTCCGATGCACCAGGCCAACCCGACCAGGTTCGACGGTCCTCCAAGGGTCGTTGCCCTCGGCTGGCAGATAAGCCCAGAAGGAAAGCTCGTTGGCCCGGTTGACCTCTTCGACGACCCGGCCTTCGACGGCGCCAGGCAGAAGGCCGTTGAGGTCGCCGAGTACATGCGCAGGCACGGTCCGTTCGAGCCCCACAGGCTCCCGATGGAGGATATGGAGTACACCACCCTTCCGGGCGTCCTCAAGAGGCTCGAGGAGAGGTTCGAGAAGATCGAGTGATCCCCCGTCTTCTTTTTCTCCTTTGGTTTCCGCAGCGTTCCTTGCAATGGGATTGCTAAAGGTTTTTATAACCTCCCGCCCAACTTTCTTGATATGCCCATCGGAAGCCTTAAATATTCTTCAGCCCAAAACTAACACTCGGAGTGATACAAAGGGGTGGGAGTCATGAAGTTCACAGTTCTCAGGCTCAATCTGGACGAGAAGAAGGTGGAGAGTGAGGAGCTGGAGAGGAACGGGATATACGGGGTCATAGACTACGGCATAGAGATTCACGAGAACCTCGAAACCTACAAGGTTGAGCCATACGACCCCAAGAACGTCGTTATCATGGGTATGGGGCCCTTCTCAGGCTCGACCCTGCCCGGGGCCCACAGGCTCATGTTCTTCTTCCGCTCACCGCTCTACGGAACGCTCTTCCCCTCCGCAATGGGCGGTGCCGCTTATGCCTTCAAGAACGTCGGCGTTGATTTCGTGACCTTCGAGGGCAAGGCCGAGAAGCCCGTCGTGGTTCTCCTCTACAACGACGGCGAGAGCGTAAGGGTTGAACTCCACGAGATCGAGCTTGAGAAGGTCGTTGAAATCTGGAGGGGCTACAAGGATGAGGAAGGAGTCTATGCCCTCACGCAGTACCTCATCGATACATTTGGCGATAAGTTCGACTTCGAGTACCGCATAGCAGTCGTCGGCCCCTCCGCCCTAAACACCAACTACGGCGCAATATTCTCCCAGGCCCTCAGGAAGGGAGAGAGGCTCGTAGGCAGCGAGGACTGGGCCGCCCGCGGAGGCTCAGGAAGCGTTCTCCTCCGTGCCCACAACGTCGTTGGAATTATCTTCGGCGGAAAGCCGAGGAGGAGAACCTTCCCGGGCGAGGACATCTCATCGTTTAGAACCGCCAAGGGCATCGTCGAGGGCGTCCACAAGAAGCCCTACAACGAGATAATAGCCGAGAAGACGACCAAATACCGCTTCAACCCCAAGCTCAACACCGGCGGAACCTTCGGCGGCAACTACCCGGCCGAGGGGGACTTCGTTCCGATACTCAACTGGCAGATGCCCTACATTCCGAAGGAGGAGCGCATAAGGATTCACGAGAACATAATGAAGCACTACTGGGAGCCCTTCAACGAAGAGGCTATAAAGCCGAAGAACTGGACGACCTGCGGCGAGCCGTGCCCGGTGGTCTGCAAGAAGTACCGTCGCGGCCACCACGTCGAGTACGAGCCCTACGAGGCCAACGGTCCGCTCAGCGGGAGCATAAGTCTGAGGGCCAGCGACGTAAGCGTTCACGCCGCCGATGCGATGGGCTTCGACGCCATAGAGTTCGGTGGAACCGCAGCGTGGGTCCTTGAGCTCGTCCACCGCGGTCTGCTCAAGCCGGAGGAAGTGGGCATAAGTGGAAAGCCCGAGTTCACGAAGGAGGCACTCCTCGAGAGGCCGGTGGAGGCGAGCGAGGTCAACGCGAAGCTCGTGGCGGAGCTGGCCCACCGCGTCGCCTTCGGCGAGAACGAGATAGCAAGGATAATCGGCCTCGGCAAGAGGAAGGCGAGCGTAATCTTCGACGAGCGCTTTAAGGACAGGCTCAAGTACGGCGAGAGCTTCAAGGATTACGGCGTCTTCGTTCCGCTCGGCGAGAACGGCGAGATGACGCCGACGATGTACTGGGCGATAGGCAACTACATACCGCTCCCGATTCAGGGAAGATACTGGACGTTCTACCAGTTCGGCGTCTTCCTTGAGCCGGAGGAGCTCGCGCAGAAGATAATCGCCTCGGCCCTCTGGGAGTTCTGGTACGACAACGTCGGCTGGTGCCGCTTCCACAGGGGATGGATGAAGCCCGTCCTCAGGGCGCTCTTCATGGACACCTACGGGGAGAACGTTGACATGGAGGAGCACGCCAGGAAGCAGCTCAAGAGGCTCATCGAGTACGCGAGAAAGGCCGGCTACGCCCCGGCATTCTGGGACTCGATGCGCGTTATAGACCTCGTCGCCGCCGGAAGCGAGGAGTTCGGCAACGAGCGCTGGGCCGAGAGGTTCAGGGTCGACAAGGTCGGAACGGCAAAGGAGTACCTTAGCAGGGTCTTGGAGGCCTACAGCGAGATTCTGGGAGTGGAGTGGAGGCTGTGAGTTTTTTCTTCCTTCTGGGAACAACCCTTATATTCTCCTCTTTCCTCAGGTTCTCAGGTGAGAAAAATGAGGGCGGTTGTAATAGGCTCCGGAATCGGCGGCCTTCTGACGGCCTCGTTCCTGGCCAAAAACGGTTACGATGTCACCGTCATCGAAAGGTCGCCATACATCGGCGGCCGCTTCACGAATCTGGAGTACGGGGGCTTTGGCCTCTCGACGGGCGCCTTTCATATGCTCCCCCACGGTGAGGACGGGCCTCTGGCTTACCTCCTCAAGCTTCTCGGCGCAAACGTCCAGATAGTGAACTCAGACCCCAAGGGAATGATATTCTACGGAGGAAAGACCTTCCACTACCGCGATGGCTGGAAGTACCTGAGCTTCACGGAGAAGGCAAAGGCCACAAAGTTGCTACTCGATGTAAAGCGCGGAAAACTCCCGAAAGGTGAAGAGGCCGAGATGAGCGGCCGCGAGTGGATAAAGGAAAGGATAGGCGACAACGAGTTTGCTGACCTCTTCATCAAGAGCTTCCTCGGCTGGGCCGACAGCGTCTTGGACGTCCCTGCCGGAGAGCTGGCGAGGGAGATAAAGGCGGCCCTGAGGTGGGGCGGGCCCGGGCTTGTTAAGGGTGGCTGCAGGGCGATTCCCGAGGCGCTGAGCTCGATAATCCTCGGCAACGGCGGAAGGATAATCAAGAGGAAGAGGGCCGTTGAAATCGACGTCGAGGAAAAGAAAGTCATCACCGCTGACGGCGATGATCTGAATTACGACGTTCTCATCTCCAACGTTGGAATAAAGGAAACCGTCGAGCTCATAGGCAGGGACAACTTCGACCGCGATTACCTGAAGAGGGTGGATTCCCTAAAGCCGAGCGAGGGCATAAAGTACAACGTGGCGCTGAAGGGTGGGCCGAGGATAGGCAACACCGTCGTCTTCACCCTCGACACCGAGAGGATAAACGGCTACAACGAGCCTTCATCGCTGAGCCCGGAGCTCGCCAGGGAAGGCCACACCCTGATAATGCTCCACCACGCCCTCCAGAGCAGGAACGTCAAGGCAGAGCAGAGGAAGGGGATAGAGGACATATACCGCATCTTCCCGAACCTCGACGAGGAAGGGGAAATCCTGCTGATACAGACCTACCTCGATGGGAATCCCGTTAACAGGGTTGCCAGCGGCCAGACCGTTGAGGACTTCCCGATGGGCGATGTTTACATCGTCGGCGATGCGTACAAGCCGCCCGGAGGGATAGAGGTTGAGGGCATCGCCCTCGGCGTCATGAGAACCCTTGAGAGGCTCGGACTGGGAAGCTTCTCCGAGTGGTATCTCTGAGGGGAGCCCCTTCTTGGGCTGCTACTCTTTACCTTTGCCAACTTATTTTCCCGCCCCCCGAACCTTTTTCCAGTGAACAGCCCTGGCTCCTAACGAACGTTTTTATCCTCCCCCGCGTATCTATCCATCCCGGAGGTGATGCTCATGAAGAGGGTTGTAATAGCCTTGGGCGGTAACGCTATTCTTCAGCGAGGCCAGAAGGGAACCTACGAGGAGCAGATGGCCAACGTCATGAAGACGGCCAAACAGATAGTGGATATAATCCTAGACGGCGATTACGAGGTTGTAATCACCCACGGTAACGGTCCCCAGGTCGGTGCTTTGCTTCTCCACATGGACGCCGGTCAGGCCACCCACGGCATTCCGGCCCAGCCGATGGACGTTGCCGGCGCGATGACCCAGGGGCAGATAGGGTACATGATACAGCAGGCGATAAGGAACGAGCTGAAGAGGCGCGGAATAGACAGGCCTGTGGCGACGATAGTCACCCAAACCATCGTTGACAAGAACGATCCCGCCTTCCAGCACCCGAGCAAGCCGGTTGGGCCGTTCTACGACGAGGAGACCGCCAAAAAGCTCGCGGAGGAGAAGGGCTGGGTCGTCGTGGAGGACTCCGGCAGGGGCTGGAGGAGGGTTGTGCCGAGCCCGGACCCGATAGGGCACGTCGAGGCGGAGATCATCCAGGACCTCGTTGAGAAGGGCTTCATAGTGATCACCAGCGGTGGCGGTGGAGTCCCCGTCATCGAGGAGGACGGAAAGCTTAGGGGCGTTGAGGCGGTAATAGACAAGGATCTGGCCGGGGAGAGGCTGGCGGAGGAAGTCAAGGCGGATATATTCATGATCCTGACCGACGTAAACGGCGCGGCGGTGAACTTCGGCAAACCCGACGAGCGCTGGCTCGGAAAGGTCGCCGTCGAGGAGCTCAGGAAGTACTACGAGGAGGGCCACTTCAAGAAGGGCAGTATGGGACCGAAGGTTCTCGCCGCGATAAGGTTCGTCGAGTGGGGCGGCGAGAGGGCGGTCATAGCGGCGCTCGACAGGGCAGTTGAGGCCCTCGAAGGAAAGACCGGAACGCAGGTTATAAAGGGCTGAACCAAATTCTATAAATATCCTCCCTCCCTTCTTTCTCCGGTGATAACATGGGAGAGGCCGCTACCGGATTCTTCGGTTCACTGCTGTGGTGGCTGTTCTTCATGTACATCCTGTTGTGGCCCCAGATGCAGTACAGGAGCCTGCAGCTGGCCAGGGCCAAACTGCTCAAGAGGCTCTCGGAAAAGCGAAAATCAACGGTAATAACCATGATCCACAGGCAGGAGAGTATAGGACTCTTCGGAATACCGTTCTACAAGTTCATAAGCGTCGAGGACAGCGAGGAGGTCCTCAGGGCCATCCGCTCGGCCCCAAAGGACAAGCCGATTGATTTGATAATCCACACCCCAGGAGGCCTAGTACTTGCCGCGACGCAGATAGCGAAGGCGCTCCACGACCATCCTGCTGAAACGCGCGTCATAGTCCCCCACTACGCCATGAGCGGCGGAACTCTGATAGCACTCGCGGCCGACAAGATAATCATGGACCCGCACGCGGTTTTGGGGCCGGTTGACCCCCAGCTTGGCCAGTACCCTGGACCGAGCATCGTCAGGGCCGTCGAGAGGAAGGGCGTTGACAAGGTGGACGACCAGACCCTTATCCTGGCGGACGTTGCGGAGAAGGCCATCAACCAGGTCCGCGACTTCGTTTACAACCTGCTGAAGGACCGCTACGGCGATGAGAAGGCCAGGGAGCTTGCCCAGGTGCTCACCGAGGGCAGGTGGACGCACGACTACCCGATCACATACGAGCAGGCCAGGGAGCTGGGCCTTCACGTCAGCACGGACGTTCCGGAGGAGGTTTACGCCCTGATGGAGCTCTACAAGCAGCCGACGAAGCAGAGGGGCACGGTAGAGTTCATGCCGTACACGCAGGGGGGTGAGGTCGGCAAGTGAGGTCTTTTCCCTTTTGTGTTTCCATTTTTCTCCGGTTGAGGGAATTTTGGCCAAAAAGTTTTTATTTGCTCATTCCTTTTTGAGTCCAGAAATGTTTGAGCAGGTCAGCTGTTCTAAAAAGGGAGAGGGGTAAGAGCGATGCAGACGAAAGTGGACCCAGAGGAGATTAAGAGGATCAAGAGGGAGATAGAGGCCCTTGAAAAGGAGAGAAACGAGATAAGGGCCAAACTGGATGAGCTTGAAAAGGAGCTTCAAATCTGGATCCAGAAGAGGGACGAGAAGAACAACGAGGTCAAGGGACTCCGCCAGAAGGGCAGGGAGTACAAGGCCAAGCGCGATGAAATCAACGCGCAGATACAGGAGCTGAAGAAGAACCGTGAGGAGATAAACGCGAAGCTCGACCTCCTCTATCAGGAGATACTCGAGTACCGCACCAAGAGGGACGAGTACAACCAGCTCCGCAGGCTCAAGATGCCGCCGGCGAAGATCCAGGAGAGGATAGAGAAGCTCGAGTGGGAGCTCCAGACCAACCCGAACATAACCCCCGACAGGGAGAAGCAGATCGTAGACCAGATACAGGTTCTCGCCACCGAGCTTGAGATACTCCAGCAGGCCGAGCGCTTCCACAAGAAGCTCGTCGAGTCCAGGAAGAAGGTCGATCAGCTCAAGAAGGCCAGGAGGAACATCAGCCTCGAGATACAGAAGCTCGCCAACCAGAGCCAGCAGTTCCACGAGCAGATGATAGCGGCGTTCAACCAGGCCGACGAGGTCAAGAAGGAGGCCGACGAGTACCACGCCAAGGTCGTCGAGCTCCGCGACAAGATCAGGGAGGTCAGGAAGGAGCTCCGCAGCATCGAGAAGAAGATACGCGAGTACGACGAGAAGCACAAGGAGCTCATCGCCTACAGGCTCGTTGCCAGGATGCACGCCAAGAAGGACGCCAGCTTCGAGAAGGCCGTCGAGGCCCTTGAGAAGTTCAAGAAGGGCGAGAAGCTCACCCTCGACGAGCTGCTCCTCCTCCAGAGGTACAACCTTGTCTGAGGCCTGGCTATGGAAGTCATCAGGCACGAGGGGCCCGGGAGACTGGGTCTCGTCAGGACAGGGGAGCGCTCTTTCACGACCCCGGCACTGGCAGGGGTAGACTTTACGCTCTCCCCGTTCAACTCCTTCTTCCATCCCGTGGGGCAGGGGGGGTACGACTTCAACCTCGCCCCCGCGATACCCCTCGGCTTCTACACGCCGGACGAGGTTATAGAGAAGGCCCTCGGAAGGCTCTGGAGCGTGAACTACGAGGGCTTCAACGCCTTCTACCTGCCGGCTTTGAGGAGGACCTCCTACCTGGGTGAGTTCTTCAAGATAATCGAGCGCTACAACTTCGATGCCGTCTACCTCGGCAACTCCAAAATCCTCGTGAGGGAGTACCGCTACTTCGTGAGAATCCTGCGCGAGCTGCGCGAGAGGTTCCCCAACGTCATGATAATCGCCGATCTGGAACCGTTCTTCTATCCGCTCGCCGTTTACCTCGGCGTCGATGCCTTCGACACCCGCTCCCTCAAGCTCTACGACTTCGAGGGGAAGGGCTTCACCGGGTACAGTCCGTTCCTCTGGAAGGAAGAGGCCAACTCCCTCGACTTCGCCCGTGAGACGATCGCACTGGTCAGGAAGGCCCTCAAGGAGGGTAAACTCCGCTACCTCGTCGAGAACTTCTTCAACACTCAGTACCACGCGGGAATACTCCGCATAGCGGATTTGGAGCATCCCGACTACCTCGAGAAATACACGCCGATCCAGAAGGAGACGGTTTACTTCATCAGCGACGCCTCGATTAGAAGGCCTGAGGTCAGGAGATGGCATTCGAGGGTTGCCGAGCGCTTCGTTCCTCCGAAGAACACCGAGCTGGTTCTCCTCTTCCCGTGCTCCGCCAAGAAGCCCTACTCCTTCTCGAGGAGCCACACACTTTACAGGAGGGCGGTCAAGGAAGCCCTCGGCTCCGGAATAACCAAAGTCCACGAGCTCATCCTCACGTCCCCCTTCGGCGTTGTCCCAAGGGAGTGGGAGTGGCTTGCCAAGTACGATATAGTGGTCACCGGCCACTGGGGCGAGGAGGAGATTAAACCTGCGGCCGAACTCCTCGCCAAGACTCTCGAGAAGTACCCGAAGGACGTTCCGGTTATAGCTCACCTCGACGAGGCCTACGTTGAGATAGCTAAACTCGCTTCCGAGCTCTCGGGAAGGGAAATAACCTTCACCCGCGTGGAGAACGGCACCACGAGCAGGGAGAGCCTGAAGTCCCTCACCGAGACCCTGAGGGAGTTCGAGCTTGAAGCGACCAAGGAGGACAGGACCTACCGCTACTTCGAGAACATCAGGAAGGTCTTTGACTTCTACTTTGGCGCCGGCGCCGGGGAGGCCGTCCTTCCGGAGAACGGAAAGGTCAAGGGTTCAAAGATGCTCCGCCTCTTCGTTGATAATCAGCAGACCGGAACCTTCAAGGACGGCGTGATAAGCGTCACGCCCTATGGAATGCAGAGGATATACGATGCCCTCAATGCCTACTGTGTGAAGGTGGACTTCGAGCTCCGCGGCGACGTCTTCGCTGTCGGTGTTGACGAGGCCGATCCTGCAATAAGGCCGGACGACATAGTGGGCATAGTGAGGGACGGAAAGGTAATAGGCGTCGGTAAGGCGGTTTTGGCTGGAGAGGAGATGGTTAGAGTCAGGAAGGGCGTTGCGGTTAAGGTCAGGAAGAGGGCATGAGTATGAGAAGGGTTCTTGGCCTTCTCCTGGTTCTCCACGTTCTCCTCCTTTCTCTGCCATCGGGTTCCGCGGACTACCTCGGGGCAGAAAGCCTGGACTTTTACGTCGTTGCCACCTACGGGGACGCGGCGGTGCTGTCGCTTGAATACACCACCTACTCGCCCTCCATGAGCGGCGCACTCGTGCCATCTGCCTGCTGCGTTCACTACAACTTCTACATAAACTCCAGCGGGGCGTATTTCATGGGTAGGTCCTGGGAGGCCCCGGTGGTTTACCAGTACCGGGGGTTCTACTACCTGTTCGTGGCCTCGATGGACGGCTCGATTCGGGTTTACCGCATGGGGCGGGACTGCTTTGAGCCGGTCACTGCGGTGAAGTCAAACACCGATGGGGAGCCCAACTTCGCCGTTGCGGTCCCGTACCTCGTGGTCCAGACCGGGGAGAACGAACTGGTCGCGGTTAACGTCGCCAGGAACATTACCGCTGGGGTTCTCGACCTGAGGGAGGCCGAGAGCGGCACCTACTTCAAGGGGGTAACCGTTGTTAAAGGGGAGCACGGCGTTAGACTGACGGGGGATGCCCCCGAAGAGATGCCCAGGGGAGTGAGCGTTAGCGTGTCCGGGGGGCGGCTTATGGTTCCCGGGGCTGGCCTCGAACTGCCCCTGGATGCTGTGACTGCGCACCTTTGGGCCGCGGAGGAGGCGGGGCATCTCCAGGCGTACGAACTCGAGAACGCGGTTCTCCTGGTGCCCCCCAGCATCATGCACTACTTTGCCCCGGACTCCAACTCAAGCGGGGAGCTTCTGGAGTTTGGAAACGAGAGCGTTGGGATCCGGGGGATTTCCAGCCTCTCCGTTCTCTACTGCGACGGTGGGCTGAAAGCCTTTCCCCTGGGACAGCCCGTAGGAAGCGAGTTCAGGGTAACCTCGGAGAACGTGACCTACACAGAATGCACAGTACCGCGGGTCTACGCTCTTGAATTCTGGGCGGCGGTCGTTCTCCTGGCTCTAATAGGGTTCACCTGGTTCTTCATGGTCCGGCGGTGAGAAAACCCTAAAAAGCGCCGCTTCCCTTCTTAGACCATGCCCAGGCACTTCAAGAGAGGCGTCAAGAGGGAACACCACTTCCTGAAGGGCCTTGAGAAGCCCCTGGAGATGATAGCGGCTATACCAGGGGTCAAAAAGGTAATCCCCGGAAGGATATACGCGAGCGATTCAAGGGGCTTCGAGATAAAGGTCTCGAGGGAAACCAAGACGGGTCTCAAGCTCGTTGCCAAGAGCGATGGGAGCGTTCAGGACGTTTTTCTTGTGGTTGATAAAGCCGACAGGGAGAGGGTCTGGAGGGAAGTTGAGAGGCTAGTGGGGGAGTGGAGAGGTTAGATCTCCTCGATTTTTGGCACCACCTCCTCCGGGGTTCCCGTCATCACAACCTTTCCTGCGGCTATCACGACGATTCTGTCAGCGAACTCAACCAGCGGGCGCCAGATGTGAGAAACCACCACCATGTTGGTTCCCTTTTGGGCCTGCTCTCCGATTACCCTCGCCACTTCCTTTATTCCCTCCAGGTCAAGGTTTGCCAGGGGTTCGTCAAGGAGCACCAGCTCCGGCTTTCCGAGGAACGCCTGGGTGAGGCTGATTCTCTTGAGCATTCCGGCAGAGTACTCCCCCATCTTCCTGTCGAGGTAATTCACCGCAGAGAACAGCTCCGCGGCGTTGGTTACTTCTTCCTCCCTCAGACCCTTGACCTCCGCTATGTAACCGAGCCATTCCCTGGCCGTCCTGTGCTTCGGAAGAGCCGGCGGGTCGAAGGAGACCCCAATCCTTTTCCTCAGCCCATCGTTGCTCCAGGGGTTCTCCCCGAGGACCTTGATTTCCCCTTTGCTTGGCCGGTAGAGGCCGGCGCAGAGGTTCAGGAAGGTGCTCTTTCCTCCGCCGTTGGGACCGAGTATAAGCGTTAGTCCTCCGTCTATTTCAAGATTCACCGAATCCAGAGCCACGAGCTTTCCAAACCTCTTCGTGAGGTTTCTCGCGGTTATCATTTCTTCCTCCCCTCCACCAGCAGGATTGCCGCCAGAAGCAGGGCGCTCACTCCGCCCAGGCCGTACCTGATGTTGAGGACCGTTACGGAGGGGTACCTGTTTATGACCCTGACCGCCATCGTCACTGGTGCCATGGTCTGAACCGAGAAGTAGTAGGGGCCGGAGTGCTCCAGCATAACCCTTCCCCTGAAGCTCCCGGTCACGTTCCTCTCGAGGACCGCCCTCCCGGTTTCTGGATCGAAGACCCTAACGGCGTATTCGGTTCCCTCGTCGGCGCTGGAGCTAAGCATGACCATCCCCGAGGAAGGCACGATGATTCCCTGTCCCATAAGAACGACCTCGGAAATCGGCTGGGTCAGCGCGTTCTTCTCTATCGGAAACACCAGAACGGTCATGATTACCATAGACAGCAATATCGCCTTCAGGAGCCTCATGAGACGTCCCTCCACTCGCTGAGTATAAGGGCCATCCCCAGCATCGCCACCGGAAGGAGAAGCCCCACGTTGAAGGAACCGTCAAGAAACGCCGCTATCCTGTCGGAGGAGTAAAACTGGGTTGTGTAGGCCTTGAAGAACGCGTCGTCAATCACCGCGGGGGGAAGGCTCCTCAGTTTGAGCACGAGTGGCACGTAGAGGAGGGTGATGCTCCCCAGGAGGGAAGCGAAGGTGTTGGGTGAAAGCATCGCCACCAGGGCTGAGAGGGACACCACGTAGAGCACCATCATAGCCCAGTACAGGAGGTAGCCTACCAAAAAGCCCTCGTCGAAGAGTGCCCTTCCGATGAGGCCCGGTATGTCACCGTGAATGTATATGAAAGCCAGGAACGCAGGCAGGATTGAGGCGAGGAAGAGCAGTACCATCGCGGAGAGCGCCTTAGAGAGTACCACCGAGTGGTTCCTGACGGGCAGGCTGTAGACGCTCTTGGCAACCCTCGTATCCCTGTCGTACCTGAGCATCAGAGAAACCAGCAACGCTCCAGTGAGGGCAAATATCGTGTACTCCTCGACTCCCAGTCTCGGAAGGGTGAGGCCAATGTTCTTGGCCGATTCGGAGACTATTACACTGTCCGGTCCTGCTATCATGAACACCGTATCGTTGCTCGTCAGGCCGGAAAAGAAGGTGATGCCGAGCATGATGAAGCCAAAGATGAATACGATGAGGTTGTAGGGGTCCTCAAGCTCCCACTTTATCTGTGCCCTCATTCCCTCACCTCCCCAGTCTCAGGGCCAGGTAAACGGCCGCGACAACCCCGGCCAGGATAGCCAGCTTGACCCACAGGGAGCCGTTGTCCCTTCCTGGTGAGCCGGGAACATCACCTACAGAAGGTGCAGGGAGCGTCTGGGTGTCGTCGGGGGTGTCTTTCTCGTTGGTCTCGCTCATCTCCCCAGATTTTACGTCGTCCGCTCCGCTCGAGGGAGGTGAGATGACGATTTTCGAGTCCTCAGTTGCGAGCTTCTTCTCCAGGCTTATCTCGACGGTCTTTGACTCGTTAGGGGCCAGGATTACCTCCAGGCTCTTCGTTAGGTAGCCGGGAGCCTTTGCCGTGATGTTGTAGCGTCCGGGACTGAGGGTGAGGTTTTTGGCATTGACCTTCTCGCCGTTGATGAGCACCGTCGCGTTGGCCGGATACGTCACGACGTGGAGGGTCGCGCTGGCCGGGGAGAGCTTCAGGAAGACACTCGCGCTCTCCGCCAGAACCACGGATTCTCTGGCCGAAAGGTTGCCCCTTGAGGCTATGACCGTGTAGTTCCCGGGCGGAAGGAACAGCGTCGCCGGCGTGGTGGCGAAGGCTCTCAGAACCCCGTCGGTAACCACTATGGAAGCGTTGCCCGGCTCTGAATCTACTTCAAGGGGAACCGCTCTCACATCCTCCCTCTCCACAGTCAGCGCGGACTTCACCTTTTCCATGTCCACGTTGATGTGATGCATCTCGTGGGGGGCAACCTTCACGACGCTTTCTACGAGATAGTGATTCTCCGCTATCCCAACGACATGGGTATCGAGCCTGTGAATTACCGGAATCCGTATCTTTCCGTAGTAACCGGCGGCGGTGGCGTTGTAGACGTCGTGGGGGATTGCGGGGACGTAGAGGCCCATAGGAGTATAGAAGACGTACCTATTGTGGCCCCCGTTGATGTAGAACGTTAGACCCTCGGGAACAGAGGTTATCTCCAGCCGCGCCCAGGGGACGAGGTAAGTGGCGTTCCTGACGCTCTCCTGTCGTTCGCTTCCCCCTGGGTACACTTCGACGTAGAAAATACAGGGTTTCCCGTCATCGTCTCCAATGTGCATGAAGGTTCCATTGAGGGTTATGTACACCTCGTCCCTTCCCCGCACTGCGAGACCCATTGGGTAGGGATTCGATACGTTGAGATACCCGGAGTTGCTTCCACATCCCCCTGGAAATGCAAACGGATTAAAGGGCGGGTTGAGCTTTTCCCGGCTGTAATTGGCGCTCTCGTTGAAGATTGCCCTTACCGACGCGATTCCCTCCCCTGAAACTGCCTCTTTAATCTCCTCGAGGTTCACGCGAATTATTGTAGCCGTCTCGGCCACCACCGAAACCCGGGCAACCACCGTGACGTTTCCGGTTATCCTGACTGTGTAGTTCCCCGGCTTGAGCACCAGGCCAATGGGAGTGGCGTAAGAGCCTACCTCTCCTATCTCGGCCACGTTTCCAGGTGCCTCAACGAACAGATAGCCGGGCCTCTCCATCGTGTTTTCCCCGGTCGAATACGCGGGGGGAACGAGCAGACCGGCCATCAAAAACGCCAGAAAAATGAGCTTCCACCTCACCGCTTCCACCTCCTTTCCGTCCACAAAGCTGTCATAGCGAGAACAACGAGCGAGAGGACGAAGAAGTACTTAACCGGCGTCGAAGGTGAATGTCCGCTTCCATAGTCTGGGAGCTTGATGTTGGTGTCGTAGAGGTTGAACCCCTGTGCCCACCACTCCCTGTCGTCCTTTCCTTCCTTGAGGAGTCTCTCAAGTTTCCGGGAGTTTACCCGATCCAGGGGAGATGAGTCAATGACTCCGAGGCTGATGAGTTCCGGGGTTACATCGCAGAACAGCGTCGTTATTAAAATTCCAGTATCGATATCGTAGACCAGTTGGGTTATGGTTTCCACTCTGCCCCCTGTGCTCAGGTCGTAGACTAGGTACTTGCTTCTGCCCTCAACGTAGAGGTAAGGCGGCAGAAAGTCCCTATAGTGAGTGTGGAGGATTTTGTCCTCCATCCACGTGAACGAGACGTTAGTTAGGACGATATCATCTCCCAGCAGGCGATATTTTTTCATGAATGCTCTGGAAAGAATTTGTTCCCCTTTTCTTGGAGGGTTGGTGGGGTCTATGAAGAAGGTTGGGGGACCTATGGGGGTTCCATCTTCTTCATAGTAGGTCATATCGCTCAGATTGAGGTGGAGAACTTTCGAAAGAACCAGACGGGGAAGGGTTTCCTCGGGGCTCACGCTCACGTTGTTCATTTCAAGCGTAACCCTCACGAGAGCCGTTTCGTTGGTAACGTTGAGGATTTCAAAAGTCAGGTACGAATCTCCCCGCACTAACAGGGGCACTATGGAGTTGTTATCCATTTTAACCAGGCCCGAAGTTCCCTCGTAGGCCTCTTTTATCTTAGCGTATGCATCCTTCGGGAGAAGTAGTGGCCATACTGGGAATACGTTAACTTCGTGCTTACCTGGGTGTTCCGGCATTTTTGTGACGTATTTGATGTGGGTTCCTTCTTTGAGCCAGTACGGGAGCGAGTGAACGGGGTGTGTGGTTGCTGAGACTGTCAGGAGTGCCAGGATAAGGGCGACGGTTTTTCTCATTCCCTCTTCCACCTCCAGTTGAGAACTGCAGTGATGACCAGGAGTGCAAGTGAAGCTGCAAAGAAGTACTTCATTCCTGTGATCGGAGTTTTTGATGACGACGTTTCAGGGAATTTGATGTTAGTATCGTAGAGATTGAAGCCAGGTTCCCACCACTCCCTATCAGCTTTGCCCTCATCGAAAAGTTCCTTCATTCTTCTGCCGGCAAGGTAGTCGTAGCTGTCTCCGTTTATAATTCCAATTGTAAGCAACTCGGGAGAAAGCCCCATCAGTGGAGCCGTAAGCATGACTCCCGTATCTGAATCATAAACCCTACTTGAAGCAACTGAGACCCATATCCCACCTCCCTCTCGCGACCATATCAGAGGTACCTCGTTGCTCTCAACAAGGATATATGGCGGATTAAAATCTCCATAGTAAGTGTGAAGAATCTTTTTGTCCATCCAGGTGAACGAGACGTTATTTACCCTTAAGTCGGAAGTCCTGAAATTGGACTCTCTGAGGATACTCAAACGAACGAGCAGGGCTCCTTTGTCTGGTAATTTGGCGGGATCCATGAAGAAAGCGGGCATTCCCAGAGCCCTGCCGTTTTGATAGTACATCATGTCCGTCAGGTTGAGGTGTATTGTTCTCGAGAGGATTAACCTGTTGAGGGGTTTGTGAAAGTTGACCAGCACTTTGCTCATATCTAAAGTGACCCTGATTGAGGCAGTATCGTCGGAAATATCAACGATTTCAAAGGTTAAGAAGACGTTCCCCTTCACCACCAGGGTTATGAAGGAGCCATTATCGATTTTCTCCACGGTGGATATGTTCTTATAAGCATCTTTCGGGAGAAGTCCTGGCCATACTTGAAACGCGTTCCATTCATGTTCGTCGTTATTCTTCGGCATCAGAAGAGCGTATCTAACGTAGGTTCCCTCCTTGAACCAGTACGGGAGAGAGTATATGGGAGGGGTTAAAAGAAGTAAAAAAAGGAAGGATATGAAAATGTGTCTGTAGTTCACTGTTTGTCCCCCCCAGTTTATGCTGGGTCACCTAAAGTAGTTGGGTATCAGGGCCTTAGCACGTCCTTTCTCCCCATTGTATCTCCTGTAATAAACGTAGGAATAGGCATACATACCATGTGGATCCGTTATAATGCCCTTGTCTAGTATCTTAACTCCTTTACCCTCAGTAGTGCCCCAGACTGTGTCAGTGAGAACCTTCTGGAATTTTCCGTTGCAGACTAAGACCTGTCCGTGTATGCCGGCCCAGACCCACTCGTCCTGACTCCACTCTCTAACGTCGCTGTTGTGGTCCCAGGGCGTCCAGCAGCTTTGGGTGGAAACGCTACCTGCCGCGTTCACAAGACCTACAAACAACCCCCCAACTAGGAGGACTCCAAGTAATATCCTATGCTTCATGGTAGCACCCCTCAGGAGGCATTAATAATAACATGTCAGGTCTTATAAGTCTTACGTTTTGAAATTGTGCTTAATACACTTGGTTCAGCGAATTTAAAAACAGCCAATACATGTTATATAATAATAAATCCAGAATTAAGTAACAACGCGTCTGATTTCCAAAAAGTCCTGGATTAAACCGTCAATTAACTCAAAATGTTAAAGTGGGAGTGACTCTAAATCTCCCCCTTCCCCTCGAAAAACGCCTCAAGCTCCTCGTCGCTTATCTCGTCGTCGGCTTCCGTGTAGCCGAGTTCCCTCTTCTGGAGTTCTATCAGTCCTGGTGTGAGGAGAAGCCTCCCATCCAGCTTCGGCACGGCGTAGTGGAGGGTTATCTCGCTGAACTCGTCCAGCTTTATCGTGGGGTTCAGCTCGTACTCAATCTCGTCAAGCCTCTTCCCCTCCGCGATGAGCTTCGCCACTATCGCCGAGCCGTCTATGGAGAACTGCACGCTCCCTATGTGCCTGGCCTTCGCCCCTTCGATCTTCTCGGTTATGAACTTCTTGGTCTTCCCTGTGAACTCGAAGTCGCCGAGGATTCCGCCGACGACTATTATGCTGTCCTCCTCGATGTCCTCGGGCTTCAGCTCCTCTTCCGCGAAGGGGTCGAGGATTATCAGCTTTGAGCGGTCGAAGGGGAACTCCGTAACGCTCTGGGCCAAAACGCTCCCCAGCTTCGCCAGCTCTTCCCTCTCGTGCGGCTCCACGTTGGTGAATATCAGCTTTTCTCCCCACCACTCGCTCGCGTGCCTGTACTCGAGCAGAACCCAGTCGCGCAGTTCCTCCAGGTGTTCTATGAGCAGGTACGGCATGAGCATCACCGGGTCGGCTTTGGACTGAGACCTTAAAAGCCTGCCGACTTCCCGGAACTGCCCAGTTAGAGTTTTAACGGAAAAGGCCAACCTTGGAGTATGGGCTTCAGGGAGAAGTACGCGAGGCTTGGAGAGCGCTACAACGACCTGGAAAAGCCGCTGGACAGGTTTTTCTGTCCGCTCAGGGAAAAGGCCGCAGAGTTCGTCCGGGGAAAAGTCCTCGAGGTCGGTGTGGGCGTCGGGAAGATGCTCCCCTACTACCCGCCCAGCGTTGAGCTGCACGCCGTTGATGCGGTCCCAGAGATGGTCGAGATAGCCAGAAGGAGGGCCGATGAACTGGGTCTAAACGTCCGCTTTTACGTCATGGACGCAGAGGACCTGGAGTTTCCGGACGGGAGCTTCGACACCGTGGTCTCGGCCTTCGTCTTCTGCACCGTTCCCAACCCGGAGAGGGCGATGGAGGAAATTCACCGCGTCCTCAAGCCCGGTGGAATGCTGGTCCTTCTGGAGCACACGAGGAGCGACTGCCGGCTTTTGAACTGGCTTTTCCTGAAGCCCCTCGACGTTCTCCTCGGCCTTTTGCTGGATGACAACACGCTGAGGGAGACGCACCTTTTGGCCAGAAAGTACTTCGAAATCGAGCACGAGGAGAGCCACTACCGTGGAATAGTGCGGTTGATTGTGGGCAGGAAGGTGTAATAACGTCCGTGAGAAGAAGGTGGTGCGGTGGCCGGGATTCGAACCCGGGTTACCGGCTTGGGAGGCCGGTGTCCTGGACCAGGCTAGACTACCACCGCGCTGGCCCGCTATAATTAAGCCGTTCCCCATTTAAAAGCTTTATTGTTCCCTTCCGAGGATTATGCCCCCTACTATCATCGCCAGCCCCAGGACGGTCGCCGTTGCGATGCCCTCCCCTACAATGGCCGAGATAAAGAACAGGCTCAGGAAAGGCACCAGGTAGGCCAGGTTTGATGCAAACGCCATGTCCCCCTCAACCGCCCTGTACCAGAGGAGGAAAGTAACCCCCATCTCGAAGAGGCCGACGTAGATTGCCCCTGCCAGGCCTTCCACGGGAGGAACTGCGAAGTTACCGGTGGCGACGACGGCGATTGAAACGTAGGCGAAGCCGAAGAGGAAGTTCCAGAACATCTTTTCGACGAGGGGCCTCCCATCCCGGAGGTTCAGCAGCCAGTAGCTCGCCCAGATGACCGCGCTTCCAAGGCCGAGGGCCACTCCTAGGGGATCTGTGAAGTTCAAACCCGCAACGTCGCCTTTCGTGGCAACGACAATGGCCCCGAGGAATCCGAGGAACAGGCCGAGCACAGTTCTCGCACTGGGTCTCTTTCCGAGGAGGGGAATCGAGAGGAGAACGAGCATCAGAGGCCAGGTGTAGTTGAGCGCCTGAGCCTCCTGGGCGGGTAAGCGGTCGTAGGCCGAGAAGAGCACTGTGTAGTAGAGGAGCGGATTTATTAGGCCGAGGTATGCCGAGCGGAGGTTTTCCCTTCTGGGGCTGAACTCCTGGGCGTAGAGGATTCCGAAGAGGACGAGCGAGGTTAGGGAGGCGTAGAACAGAAGCTGAAGAGGGCTCATGTAGCGGAGCGAGAGCTTGAAGGCACTCGCGACGGTTGACCACAGGAGAACTGCACCGATAGCGTGCTTGCGGGGCATGACTCCAACTCATTTTTTGGGAATATAAATTCAGCGATTTTGGCTCTCCGAATAAAATTTGGTTCTGCCCCCGTTACCGGGTAACGCCCCCATTACCTAAAAGGTTTTTGGAGAAAAGAAGAGGAAGGATCACTCCTCCCTGAAGGCTCCGTACTTCTTGGGGTCGTAGAAGGGCGGAGCAACGGTCACGGCCTTCTTGGGCTTGCCCCTTATCTCTATCTCCAGCTCGACGCCTGGCTTGGCATACTCCTCCTTAACGAAGGCTATTCCGATGCCGATTCCGAGGAGCGGGGAGCTGGTTCCGCTGGTGACCTCTCCTATGAGCTCACCGTCCGCGTAGACCTTGTAGCCCTCCCTCGGGATGCCCTTGTCGACCATCTTGAAGTGCACCATCTTCCTGCCGAGACCGCGCTCCCTCTGCTTGAGGAGTGCCTCCTTGCCGATGAACTCCTTGTCCCAGAAGATGGCGAAGTCGAGGTTGGCCTGGAGCGGGGTAACCTCGTCGATGTCGGTGCTGAGGAGCTGGAGCTCCTTGGTCTCGTTGCCGTAGAGCGTGTAGCCCGCCTCAAGCCTGAGGGTGTCCCTCGCTCCGAGTCCGGCCGGCTTTATGCCGTACTTCTCGCCGGCCTCGAGGATTCTCTCCCAGACGTGGAGGGCCTTCTCCGGCTCTCCGCGCTTGCTCTCGTCCGGGTGGTACGGGTTGGCGTCCTCAAAGTAGACCTCCCAGCCGTTCTCGCCGGTGTAGCCGCTCCTCGAGAGGAGCATCTTGATTCCGTCGAGTTCAACCTCCTTG
Source organism: Thermococcus sp. 4557 (assembly GCF_000221185.1). Classification (NCBI taxonomy): domain Archaea; kingdom Methanobacteriati; phylum Methanobacteriota; class Thermococci; order Thermococcales; family Thermococcaceae; genus Thermococcus; species Thermococcus sp. 4557. The sequence continues at coordinate 1,527,784 of NC_015865.1, forward strand.
GCCTGGAACCACCAGAGCTCGTTGATGTCGATGCCGAAGAGGTCCTTGGCAAGGTCCCTGGCCTTTGGACCCTGGATTGAGAACATGACCATATCGTAGGTCTTGTTTTCAATTTCGAGGTCGAGCTCACCGAACTTCTCGATTCCGCGCTTTATCGCGTTGAACCAGGCCTCGAGCTTCTCGAAGGCATCTGAATCGCAGACCATCATGTAGGTGTCGTTCCCCATGTTGAAGACCAGCGTCTCGTCCTTAACAGCTCCCCTCTCGTTGAGGACGAGGGTGTAGGTTCCGCTTATGGCGGGGGGCTTGCTTATGTCGTTGGTGGTCACGTACTGGAGGAACTCGAGGGCGTCCTTACCGCGGAAGATGAACTCGCCCATGTGGGAGACGTCGAAGATTGCGACGCCGTTTCTAACAGCCAGGTGCTCCTCCTTTATGCTGGAGTACCAGATTGGCATCTCCCAGCCCGCGAACTCCTCAACCTTCTTGGCGTGCTCCTTATGCCAGTCGAAAATGTGGACCCTCTTGACCATAGCTATCACCGTTCAAACTTCAATCGGGGCGTTATAACCCTTTCCAATACATGGGCAACGATAATAAACATCGACGTACAAATTAATACTGAGGTGTTCGAGATGTTTGAGAAGGTGTTGTACCCGACCGACTTTTCGGACGTGTCCATACACGCCCTGCGCACCTGCATCCCCAAGCTCATCCCCATGGGTGTTAGGGAGCTCTACCTCATCCACGTCGTCGATATCACCATAGCCGAGTTCGAGGCCTTTGAACTCGAGGACGTGTATCGCGAGAGGCTGGAGGGGCTGGCTGAGGGGCTCAGAGCGGACGGTGTGAAGGTTGAGGCGATCGTGAGGATAGGAATCCCCTCGATGGAGATAGCCGAGGCCGCCGAGGAGAAAGGAGTGGATCTGGTGGTCATCCCCAGCATGGGGGAGAACATATGGAGGACGATGTTCGTAGGAAGCACCGCCTCGAACCTTGCGAGGGCCACGAAGCGCCCGGTCCTGCTCCTCAAGTACATCAACAGGGACGGTAAATTTGAGCTGTCAGGAGACTGTTCCGAGGTCTTCAGACGCCCGCTGGTGACTTTGGACTTCTCAAACTGCTCTATAAAGGTCCTCAAGACCGTCCGGAAGTTTGAGGAGCTGGTGGAGAGCGGGCTCCTTCTGCACTCGGTTGACTACGGGGGCATGGATGAGCTGGAGCACAACATAGAGCTGGCGAAGAAGAACCTCGAGAAGTCCGTGAGGGGACTGAGGGCGAGGTTCGAGGCCGAGGTGATGGTGGGCTCGGCGAGCCAGGCGATAATAGGGACGTCGCTCGCCAAGAACTCCACCCTCATAGTCATCGGCAAGAAGGGAAGGAGCTTCATCAAGGACCTGCTCATCGGCAGCACTGCGGAGCGGGTCATAAGGGACTCAAAAGTTCCTGTGCTGCTGGTTCCGTGCGATTGACCTCAGTCTGGAACGGCTTCCACATCAGGATTCGGTAGCTACCCTGTTGCCATCATCGGTCGTTCTTTTCTCCAATTTTCGCCTTATAAACCTACTCCCTCTTGCTCTCGCCCGTCATCACCGCGGAGGCTATCATGTGCGCCAGCCGGAGGGGTTCGGGGGTTAGGCCGGTTCTCGTGGTGGCCCGGATTATCTCGACCGCGGTCTTCTCGTTCACACCCGTGGCCTGGAAGTAGAGCTTTTCTGGTATCATCTCAACCAGCGGGGGCGCCTTTTTAAGAAGCCTGAGCCTCTCCTCCGCATCGAGGAAGTGCTTCCTGAGCGCGACCTCCATTGCCCTCAGGTCAGGCATTTTCCTCACGACTACGATGACTGGGAGGCCGGTCTCATGGTGGAGCCTCTCCAGGTCAACGACGTTGAAGCCGGCGTAGGTTATTCCTTTCAGCATTATCACGCGCAGATCTTTGAATCTGGAGGTGTTGACAGCGTCTATCATGGCCTCCGTGGCGTCGTTTCCGTCGATGGTTATCCAGCGCGAGAGAACGCCGACGACCTCCTGGGAGCCCTTCATGACGACGCCTATCAGAATCGTTTTCTCCCGCTGGAGTTTTGAAGAGAAGGAGAACGTCCCGTCGTCAAATCCAACAGCACGTATCTGGGGCTTGACCTTCCGTATCATCCGAACAGCACCCGGGCCATCCATTCAGAATACTCGCGATTGAGCTTGTCGAGGTCTATCCTGGCTATCATCGGTATCTCATGGGGGTGAAGCTCCTTTATGGTCTCCCTGAGCTCCTTCCACTTGCCCACCTCGGTTTTCAAGAGTGCCCCGACCTCGGTGCCTTCCTCTATCTTCTCATCCCACCAGTACATGGCCTGATGTTCCCTGAGGTTGGCACAGACTATGAGCTTTCTTTCCAGGAGCTCCCTGACTATTCTCTTGGCGCTCTCCCAGTCCGGGAACGTTGTGTAAACGAAGATTGCCTCCATACTCTCACCATTCGGACTTCGATGGATAAGCTTAAATCGGTTGCGGGAGTAGTAGGGACGGGATGTGGTATGGAACGGGTGAGGGCGCACCTTAGAATCCACGGGCGCGTTCAGGGGGTTGGTTTCCGCTGGAGCATGCAGCGGGAGGCGAGGAAGCTCGGCGTCAGCGGGTGGGTGAGGAACCTGCCCGACGGCACCGTTGAGGCCGTTGTGGAGGGAGAGGAGGAGAGGGTCGAGGCCCTGATAGGATGGGCGCACCAGGGGCCGGCCCTCGCGAGGGTAACCCGTGTGGAGGTAAAATGGGAAGAACCGGAGGGGCTTGAGGGGTTCAGGGTCACTGGGTAGAGGCGAGGCGCTCCATCAGGACCCTCTTGGGGCAGTACTTGACCTCGCAGTAGTTGCAGACGTACTTCTCCTTATCCTTCTCGGGCGTGTGGAGTATGAGTTTCTTGAAGCCCTCCATCTCCTTGATCCTCACGAAGACCTCGACTGGGAGCGTTCCGTCGATGACTATGTAGAGCTTCGTCGGCTCCTCGCGCAGGTTCCTGCTGAAGACCTCCATGACCGGAACCCCGTTCTGGTGGAGGAGCCCGAGCACCTGGGAGAACCCCTGGAGGTACTTCTCCTTGTCCAGCTCTATCTCGAGGACTTCCCATCCCATCAGCGGGGCAACGTCGATGAGGCTCGGCAGCGGGTTGAGCTTCTCGAATATCAGCTTGAGGGGGTAGGTCTTCTCTATGTATTCGATGGTGTGGTAGACTATCTTCCTGTTGACCCCGATTATCCTGGCGAGCTCGCTTATTGGAACCTCGACGTTCCGGAGGTATATCTTACCGTTCTTTACGCTGAGGCCGTTCTCGAACAGGAACTCGGCCACCTTTCTCCTGGCGGGGTAGTTCTTGAAGTAGGCCTCGAGTATGAGCATCATTTTTGTTCACCTCTTACCCATATATGAGTAGGAATGGATATTTAAATCTTTCCCCCTCGGCGCAAGGTTATTAACGGATGCCCCGTAGCTTCCACCGCAGGGGTGAGAGGATGGCGGAGTTCGATGTGGTGGGAATCGGCAACCTTAACTACGACATCATAATGCTCATCGAGCGTTTTCCGGAATTCCACGAGAAGATCAACGCGGAGGAAGCTTTCTTCGGCCTCGGCGGCGCCGCCGCGAATACCATAAGCTGGCTCGCGCACTTCGGCCTGAGAACCGGTTACGTAGGCGCCGTCGGGAGAGACGAGATAGGTGAGGCGCACCTCTCGTACTTCAGGAGGATAGGCGTTGATACGGGCGGGATAAGGGTCGTCGATGTCCCATCGGGTGTGGCCATAGCTATGATACGCGGGGAGGACAAGAGGATAGTGAAGTACCCCGGTGCGAACCTCCTCAAGGAGGTCGATTTTGACTACCTCTCCAGGGCGCGGCACGTTCACCTCTCGTCGAACCCGATGGAGACGATAGAGAGGGTGGTGGAGTTCGCGAACGAGGGGGGGATAACCGTTTCCCTGGACATAGGGGAGGCCCCGCTGTCGAGGGAAATCGAGGAGAAGGTCGATTACCTGATGATGAACGAGGACGAGTACCGGAGGAAGTTCGGTTCCCTCGACCTTTCCCTTTCCGGGGCCAAAAACCTCGTGGTCACCCTGAACGGGGGAGGGGCGCTGGTCAGGGACGCCTCCGGAAACGTTCACGAAATCCGAGGGCTCAGCGCGGAGGTCGTTGATTCCACCGGCGCGGGTGACTCGTTTGACGCGGGCGTTATCTACGGAGTCCTCAACGGATGGGGGCTGGACGACGCCGCGAGGCTCGGGATGCTCCTGGCGTACCTCACCGTCCAGAAGGTTGGGGCCAGAAGCGCGGTGATGTCCCTTGCAGAGGTCATAGCCGTTGCCCGCGAGGTGGGTCTCAGCCTGCCCTTCGGCAGGGACTGAGCGGGCTCTTTTTCCTCCCATGGGCGGGGCCGTTTCATAACGTTTAAATACCTGTCGATGTACTCCTTTTAAGCTTCCTGTTAAGAAACCCTTAAAAATCCGTGCCCTAAAAGTCTTAGAGGGGCCAAAAGTCCTTAGAGTGGAGGTGGCGCGCTTGGAAATCATAATCGACAACTTCAAGCCCAAGATCACCCGCCCGTTCAAGAGGAAGAACGAGTACTGGGTCAAGCTCATTCTCTCTGAGGGAGAGGAGTACATAATGAAGTTCAAGACTCCCCTGGAGGCGGAGGATGCCATATACGGCATGCTTGATGACCTTCAGGTTTACGGCGGGAAGGTCAGGCTTCAGCTCCGCGAGGGAAACGTCATAGAACACATAGAGGTTATAGAGCTCTACAAGCCCTCGGCGAAGGAGCTCCTCAACGAGTACTTCACCGAGTGACCCCTCATCTGATGTTCTTTTCTGTTCATTGTGGTTGGAAATATGACAAAAACCTATATATAGTCCAGCCCACATAGTTTAATATTGGACAGCTCTGTGGGCGTGAAGTCAGGGGATCGAATATTCTCTGGAGGTCGTTACTGTGGCAAGGCGGAAGAACAAGGAGCTCCTCGAACTTGCAATGGACATGGGCGGCGAGGAGGCCGTTGAGGTAATCAAAGCCCTAGAGAAGAAGAAGGAAGCCACGGACGAGGAACTCGCGGAGATGACGGAGATACGCGTTAATACCGTGAGAAAAGTTCTCTACATGCTCTACGACCAGGGGCTGGCTGAGTTCAAGCGCATCCGCGACAAGGAGACCGGCTGGTATTACTACTACTGGCGCCTCGAGACCAAGCGCCTCCCCGAGATAATCCGCTCCAAGAAGATGGCGGAGCTCAAGAAGCTCAGGGAGATGCTGGAGGAGGAGACCAGCGAGATATACTACCACTGCGGCACGCCGGGTCATCCAAAGCTTACCTTCGACGAGGCCATGGAGTACGAGTTCCAGTGCCCGATATGCGGGGCCATGCTCATGCAGTACGACAACACCGAGGTCGTGGAGGAGCTCAAGAGACGCATCGAGGAGCTCGAGATAGAACTCGGCCTCAGGAAGAAGCCTAGAAAGAAGTCCAACTGAATGGCTTTCCTTTAATGAACTTCGGGGATGGTGAGGATGGAAGAAGTGGTTATTCTGGAGAAAGTTTACGGTGACAGGAGCGGTTTTCTTAAACTCGACAGGAGGCTGAAGGCCCTTCTGGGCGATCTGGAAGTTGAGTGGAAGCTCTCCGCCGTCAAGAAGAACTGGGTGAAGGTCTCCATTACCGGAGAGGACGAGGAGATAAGCGCGAACCTGGTGCGCGATGAGTTCGGCGAGGTTCCGTACAGGCTGAGCGCGGTTACGGAGGGAGAGACCTACCGCGGCCGCTTCATAGACCTGGGGAAGGTTGGTTACGGGGCCTACGTTGACATTGGAATCTTCAGCCCGAGGCCGAAGGACGCCCTCCTGCCCCTCTACTACCTGAAGGAGACCTTCGGTGAGATTCCGGTTCGGGAGATGATAAGGGACTTCGGCTGGGTGGACAACCTCCCCGTCGAGGTGACCGTCAGGGATGTGGAGTTCGGTGCCCGGGAGGTTGAGCTGGCCTTCAGCGACTCCCAGCTGAAGCGCATCAAGCGCTGGCTCGAGGACGGCCACGACAAGCTCTTCATAACCGGGACGGTTAGCGAGAACGTTGAGAAGGCCCTCATCCAGACCGGCCACGGCAGGGACGTGAAGCGCATAGAGGAGCTGGGCCTCATGGAGACGCTCCTCATACTCAAGAAGGGCACCCAGGCGCCGGGCATAATCAAGGAGATAGGGCCACACCTGAAGGGAACCCTCATTGGCGCCATCAAGTTCGAGGAGTGAGTCCGTGGATCAGGCGGACCGCGAGGGCCGCCAGCAGGACGAAGCAGTAGGGGAACATGGCCGGCACGAAGAGCGCCACGGGGATGTAGACCAGGGTCATCAGGAGCAGAAATGCGGTCTGTCCCTTCATTCTTATGCTCTTTTCTCTTTCGGCTATTGCATAAACGGCAGTTGCGAGGGTGAGGGAGCCGTTCAGCAGGAAGTCCCTGAGGTGTGCGGGCGCGTTGGGGTCCATGTTCGATGGTATTCCCGACGGCAGTCCAAAGGCCTCATAGAGCAGGAAGACGCCGATTCCCGTTATGAGGAGGTACGCGTAGTTTCTGAGGTGCCTCTTGGGGAAGGCTATCACGAATATCAGCGGCATCAGGGCGAGGTAGGGGTTTATCGCCACTGCCAGGAGGGTGAACAGGGACAGCACGCCCGTCTGGAGGAGCGCCTTCCACCTCTCGGGCGAGAACGTCACGTTGCTCACTATCGCGAGGGCTATCATGAAACCCGCGAGGCCCAGGGCACCGCCGCTTACCTCACTGAAGCTCTCCCTGAACATCGGGGCGACGAAGGTCAGCCCGAAGACCAGAAAGCCCAGCTCGCGGGACCTCCTCGGCGCCAGGTAGAACGCGAAGGACATTATCAGGAGTACGAGGAGCCAGTGGACGAAGATTATGTTCTCCTCGATGGGGGGCACCGTTCTGAAGACCGCCCCCATAATGGCGCTCAGGGGGGAGTCGGGGGAGCCGCCGACCGCGAATTTTAAGGCGGACGAGAGGTATGCCAGAAACCCGTCGGTGAGTCCCGGCCTTTCCGCCGTGAGGTACCAGAGGATGAAGAGGGAAGCCGCCAGGGCGTAGAACCTTCCTGCGTGGCTGTCGTCGCTGCTGAGGAGGACGAGGAACACGGTGATTATGGTGAGCACCAGTGTCAGAAATGTGGCCACGGAGCCGCGGGGAGGGTTCCACAGCCCCTCAAATGCCCTCTCGGTGAGGTATATACTGTTCTCCGAACCCGTTATGAGAACGGTGCCGTTGAGGACGACGATGGAGGGGAGAAGGGAGGCGTTCTCGGGGAGTCCCGTCCGGTTCCAGACGGAGGCCATGAGCCCGTTGTTGTAAACGTTGCCGACGAGAACCAGGGTGTCGTTTCCGTGACGCTTGACTGTGTAGAGCTTTTCGTCCACGTAGTACGCCCATCCCCTCGCCCATGTCTCGTTGCCCGGGACGACGGTGTATGTGGAATTTGAGCTCAGAAACGCCTGGAACGCCTCGGGGTTTGGATAATATGCCAGCTCGCCGGCAGAAACGAATGGAACCGCCAGCAGGAGGATGAGCGCGATTAGAACGGGAACCCTCTTCATGCTCTCCCTCCCGATGAGATACCCGGAGGTGGTTAAAAAGTTAATGCAGGGAAACCCAATAAAGAAGGAGGGGATAACAGGGGGATTACTCCTCCTTGGATTCGTTCGGGGCTTCCTTCCCGCCCCTCATCTCTTCGAGCTTCTCGACGAGCTTGTCCACTATCTCCATGAAGGCCTTGGCGGCAACAGTGTCCTCGTAGAGGACTATGGGTATGCCGGCGTCGCTTGCCTCCCTGGCCTTGAGGTCTATGGGTATGCCGCCGAGGAAGTCAACGCCCTCCTTCTCGGCGAGCTTCTTTCCGCCGCCCTTGCCGAAGATGTCTATCTCGCCGCCGCAGTGCGGGCAGATGAGGTAGCTCATGTTCTCAACGACCGCAACGTAGGGCACTTCCATCTTCTTCATCATGTTGACCGCCTTGCCCGTGTCGAGCAAAGCGACCTCCTGCGGGGTGGTGACGATAACCGCGGCGTCGAGCTTGAGGGTCTGGGTGACGGTCAGTATCTCGTCGCCGGTTCCGGGCGGGAAGTCGATTATCATGAAGTCGAGGGAACCCCAGTTGACGTCGCCGAGGAGCTGCTTGATGGCCTTGGTCACGAGGGCCCCGCGCCAGATTATCGGCTGGTCGTCCGGAACGAGGAAGCCCATGCTCATAACCTTTATCGGGGTCGTCTGGCCGAGGAAGTCGTTCATCGGTGGTATCATCTCGAACCTGCCGTCCTCCATCTTCTCGGCCAGAACCTCTGCCCTGTCAACGCCGAGCATCTTGGCGACGTTCGGTCCGTGTATGTCCGCGTCGAGTATTCCAACGAAGTAGCCCTTCTTTGCCAGGGCGGCGGCGATGTTGACCGCGACGGTACTCTTTCCAACGCCGCCCTTGCCGCTCAGGACGGCTATCTTGTACGTCCACTTCTCCTGCTTCTCGTTTATCCTCTGGGTGAGCGGGTCAGCGCCCAGTCCACCTATGTTGAGTGTGGGAGCCTTGATCGTCATCTCATCCACCTCCGGCTTAGGTTGCCCTAAGGAGCTTAAAAGTTTTGTCCAAAACTTTGACAGTATTACCCAGGTTTGGGTACTCTAGAGGGGGACGACGGCGGGTATGCCCCGTATCTCTCCAATCTCAACGTCCACGCCGTAAACCTCTCTGAAGAGCCCACCGTCGAGAACCTCAAGACCCCCGTCCGCCACAACCATACCCCCCTTCATGAAGATGAACCTCTTCGCGAAGCGCAGCGCCAGATTGACGTCGTGCATCACAACTATCGCGGTTCCACCCTCCCTGGAGAACTTCCTGGCGAGTCTCATAACCTCAAGCTGGCTTCTTATGTCCAGGTTGTTCGTTGGCTCGTCCATGATGAGTATTCTGGGCTCCTGGGCGAGGGCCCGGGCTATCCCCACCTTCTGAAGCTCGCCGCCGCTCAGTCTGTTCGTGGTTTTGGCGGCCAGGCTCTCTATCCCGAGCGTCCTCAGGGCCGTTCTAACGGCTTCTATGTCCCTCTTTGATGGTCTCAGCCCCATGTGGGGCCTTCTCCCAAGGAGCACCGTGTCGAAGACCGTCATGAACCCGGGCTCTGTTCTCTGCGGGACGTAGGCGATGATGCGCGCGAGCTCGTCCCTCGAGTACTCGCGGAGGGGCCGTCCAAAGGCTTCCACTCCCCCGCAGTTAAGTATCCCCGCCAGGCACTTCACGAGGGTGCTCTTGCCGGCACCGTTGGGCCCGAGCACCGCCACGAACTCGCCCTCCTTAATGTCCAGGTTGATTCCCCTGAGCACCTCGGAACCGTTGTACGAGAACCGCAGGTTTCTGGCGCTCAGGACGATCTTTTCGGATGACGGCTTCATCTCCTTCCCTCCATCCTCACCAGCAGGTAGATGAACGTCGGCGCGCCGAGGAAGGACGTCACTATGCCAACCGGGAGTATCATCGGCGACAGGATGAGCCTCGCGATGGTGTCAGCAGTTACAAGGAGGAGCGCCCCCGCCAGCGCCGATAGGGGAATCAGGAAGCGGTGGTCCCCGCCCGCCACCAGCCTCACCGCATGGGGGGCTATCAGGCCGACGAAGCCGATGACTCCGACGAAGGCAACACTGACTGCGGTTATCAGGGCCGCGAGGAACGTGGAGATCAGCCTCACCCGCTCAACATCAACGCCAACGCTCTTCGCCACCTCGTCGCCCATGGCTGCGGCGTTCAGGTCCCAGCGCTTGACGATGAAGTACCCGAGGACCGGGATGAAGAGGGCCGCCATTATGGCGTCTTCCCTCCATGTGGCCCTGCCGAGGTCCCCAAAGCTCCAGTAAACCATGGCGGCGAGCTGTAGCTCGTCGGCGAAGTACTGGGCGAGGGTTGTCAGGGCCACGAACAGGGAGCTCATGGCGACGCCCGCTAGGATTATTGCCTCAGGGCTCAGTCCCCTAAGCTTCGCGAGGAGCAGTATCACCGCCGTGGCGCTTATGGCCCCCACGAAGGCGAAGAGTACGACCACGTAGGGGTTGTCGAGGGATATCCTGCCGGAGCTCTCGGCGTAGCCGGCTCCGAGGAGTATCGCGAGGGAGGCCCCGAACATCGCACCGTGGGAAACCCCCATCGTGAAGGGCGTGGCCAGCGGGTTCCTGAGGAAGCCCTGCATGACGGCGCCGGCCACCGCCAGGGTGGCCCCCACGAGGAGGCCCGCGGCTATGCGGGGGAGCCTGACTTTCCAGACGACGAGACCAGCGCCCTCGCTCCCTCCCCCGAGGAGCGCCTCCAGAACCTCGCGGGGCGTGAGTTCATACGAGCCGTGGGAGAGGGAGTACAGGCTAACCAAGACGGTGAGGAGAAAGAGGAAAAGACCAATGGAGAGCTTTTTGGCGGTGTACCTCTCGTAGTCCATGGTGATCACGGCGACGTCGGTAGTGAGTGCTTCACGGTTCCGTTGGAGAGGTCTACCCTCCCGAAACCTCCGAACTGGTCCGCCATGACGGCGTAAACTGGCTTTCCGAGGAGGAACCGGTATATCTCGTCCGCCTTCTCGGCCGGGTCTACGTCTTTAAAGCGCTCGGGATAGAGGACTTTTCCTATGAAGTAGGCATCCGCCAGGGCCGTGCCTATGTTGGTGGTGTAGAAGTTGTACGGCAGTATGCCGTAAACGTTGCCCTCCTTCACGGCGCTGAGGGAGTTGTAGAAGTCGGGGTTCTTTTTATAGTCGTCGAGGACGAGTTTTAGGCCGCCTTCGTCTATGAAGATGTACTCTGGCTGCCATTCGAGGAGCTTCTCCACGTCGATGGATTTGTGGCCGCTCCCCAGCTCATTGGCGACGTTCTTTGCATGAACCGCCGCAAACGGCGGATACCCTGCCTCCGTACTCTCTATCCCGTGGGCGCCCTTGTAGCCGATGCCACCCACGTATGCGCTCTTCGGCTCGACGCCTTCCGTGCGCTTCAGGAGGTCCTCCTGCGCGGATTTGAGGAAGGCTATGACCTCCCCGGCGCGCTCCTCCCTGTTGAGAATCTTGCCCGCCAGCTCGAGCGATTTGAACAGCTCCTCGTTATCGAAAGTTGCCAGCTCCCCGTAGCTGAGCACGACGACAGGTATTCCCGTCTTCTCCTCTACCTCGTCCGCGGTCTTGACATCGACATAGGTGATGAACATCACGTCCGGTTCGAGCTTTATCAGGGCCTCGAAATCCGGCAGCTTTCCGGGGCCGCCAGGACCTATACTGGGAAGCTCTTTAAGCTCCGGATGGGCGATGATGTACGGCCTCCCGAAACTGTAGCGCTTTTCGAAGTCCTCCACCCCAACGACCATGTCGCTTGCGTTGAGGTAGACGACCAGCCTGAGCGCACCCGGCCCCGCCGCAACGACCCTTTCAACGTGGGCCGGAACCTCTACTGTCCTTCCCAGCGCATCGGTGACGGTTATGGTTCCAGTCGCGGTTTCTGATCCGCTTTTCTCGGCGGTATTTCCAATGCACCCGCTCAGAGAGACGGTCAGCAGTATGAGGAAAACCGCGAGCAGCCGTTTCATAGCTTTCCCCATGTCAGCACCCCCTTGGAGCGGTTTGGTTGATCTCCACTATGCCCTTACCGATGACCCCCAGGTACGCCTCGCCGGCGCAGCGGAGGCAGAAGGGTTCGCCGTTTATGTAAACCGCCTTCGACTCCATTAACAGCTCGCCGCACTTCGAGCAGCGGACGCTCTCAACTATTGGCGCCTGTTCTATGGGAGGAATCTTTACGCCCTCGATTTTGAATTCTTCCTTGGGGAGGTGGAGCATGGTTCTCGCCGCCCTCTCCCACAGCTCCCACAGGCGCTTTCTCTCATCCTCGGTTCCCCTCCGCTCCCTGACGACTTTGTTGAACAGCTCGAGGGCCCCGGGTGGGTAGTACCTCCTCAGCTTTTCTCCGTCTGCGTAAACCCTGACGCCCTCCCATGTGGAGCGCTTTACGAGTGTCAGGGCGGTTTTTCCAAGGTCGATGTACACCAGCGAATTGTTGCCGAGGGTGCAGCCCGTGGCTACTTGAACGCCGTCTGTGAAGCAGCTGTTGATCTCGACTATCGCGAGTATGGACTCATCGACGCTGCCCGAGTAGTCGAGCCTCCCAACCCCGAGCTCCTCCATCGCTATCAGCGACGCTCTTATTCCCAGCGCGAGGTAGGGGCAAACGTGGCCGTGGAACTCTCTCGCGTGTTCCAGTATCGCATCAGCGTTTCCCTCCGCCACCAACCTGTTGAGCTCAAGCATTGTATCACCAATTTTGGGTTGAGTGGCACGATTTTTAACACTTTTTTGATATTAGTGTTATGAACAAAAGGTTGAATAGCCGGGTTTCCGGCAAGAGGCAGGACACCGGGGTCTAAACGTTTCTCCCCTTCAGCTTTCCAACGTCCCCGCGGGTGTTCACGTTGAAGAAGCTCTCCCGCCATTCCTCCGGCAGTTCCTCGATGTCCACGTAACAGGCGTCGCTTTCCCGCACGGCCCTGTTTATAGCGTAGTTTCCCGCCTCAATCTTTTCCCAGAGAAGCGGGAGGAACTCCTGAGAATACGCCGCATGGAGCGGTTCGAGGTAGCCGTTGCTCCAGCGCGGCACGCAGGCGATTTTTCCACTCTTCCTGAATTTAGAGACGATGAAATCAACGAACTCGGGGACGATGAGAGGCATGTCCCCGGCCACCACGAAGGCATCGCCGAGGCCCAGCGCGGTGTAGATGCCGCCTATCGGGCCGATCATGAGTGTATCGACGAGGACGTCGTAGCCGAGCGCTCGAATCCTGTCGGCGTTCTCCCTGGATGGAATTACGACTATCCCATCTATTCCCCTCGCCAGCTCAAGCCTCTCAATCGTGTGGAGGATGAGGGGCTTCCCGTCGATTCTGACCAGGAGCTTGTCGCCCCCGAAGCGCCTGCTCCTGCCCCCAGCCAGAACCGCCGCGATCACGCCTCGCACCTCGGAACGGGCTGCTTTGAGGATACCTCACTAAAAGAACCGCCGGCTGACGTTGCATCTCTTTTAACTGCATCAAAATGGGGAAACAAAAGGGGAGGAGCTCACTCCTCCGGCTTCGGGAGGGTGACCTCGACGCCGATGGTCCTCCACATGGCCTTGATCTGCTCGCGCATGACGTCTATAGCCTCGGGCTGCTTGAAGAGGTGCTTGAACCTGCCCTGGAGCTTGAGGTACTCCTCGATGGGCTTCTTGAACTCGATGGCAACAACCCTGCCGCCCTCGCGCTTGACCTTGGCGCCTCCTCCCGGAGCCTGTATCTTGATGTTCCAGATGTCGCCGTTCTCGATCTCGAAGAGCGGCCAGACACCGGTCTCGATGGCGAGCCTGGCTATCTCGACACCCTTCTCGAGCGGGCTCTTCCATCCGGTCGGGCAGGTACACTGGACCTGGACGAAGGCCGGGCCGTCCACCTTGGCGGCCTTCTTCATCTTCTTGACGAAGTCGAACGGGTTGCCTATGCTGGCGGTCGCGACATAGGGAACCTGGTGGGCGGCGGCGATGAGGGCGACCCACTTCTTGGGCTTGTCCTCACCGATGGAGTACTTGCCCGGCGGGCTGGTGGTGGTCCAGGCACCGTAGGGGGTGGAGCTTGACCTCTGGATTCCGGTGTTCATGTAGGCCTCGTTGTCGTACATGAGGTAAACGACGTTGTGCCAGCGCTCGAGCATACCGCTGAGGGCCTGCATACCGATGTCAGCTGTACCGCCGTCACCGCCTATGGCGAGTATCTTGCCCTTCCTGCCGAGCTTCTTCCAGGCGGCCTCGACACCGCTGGCTGCAGCAGCGGCGTTCTCGAAGGCGACGTGGACCCACGGGGCCTTCCAAGCGGTGTACGGGAAGACGGCTGAAACGACCTCCATACATCCGGTGGCCTGGGCTATGGCAAAGGCGTTCGGGTCGCCGTACTTCTCCTCCATGGCCTCGCTGAAGGCCTTGGTTGCAAGCCTGAGAGCGGTGGCACAGCCACAGCCGGCACAGGCGGCGTGACCGGGTGCCCAGTACTCGCGAGTGGTAATCGGGGGTTTTCTAACGGCCATCTTCATCACCTCACAGAATCTCCTTCCTCAGGCCGATCCAGTTGACCTCATCAACGGCCTCTCCGTTGAGGGCCTTCTGGGCAATCGCGAGGGCCTCGTCGAGGTCCTTGAAGGTGACGTCCCTTCCTCCAAGGCCGAGGATGAAGTCAACGATCTTCGGCTTCTCGCTCTCGTTGATGAGCGCCCTGCTGAAGTCCTGGAAGAGGGCTCCACCGACGCTGAAGGTGACATTCTTCTCGAGGAGCGCGAGAACCTTCGCCTTCTTGGCGAGCGCGCGAACCTCCTCGATCGGGAACGGTCTGTAAACGGTCATCTTGGCCGCGCCGACCTTGATGCCCTGCTCGCGGAGGTGGTCGACGTACTCCTTAACGGTTCCGGCGAGTGAACCCATGGTGACAAAGATTATCTCGGCGTCCTCGGTCCTGTACTCCTCTATCTTCTGGTACTTCCTGCCGAACTTCTTCTCGAACTCCGCGAACGCCTCGTCTATGACCTTCCTGGCGTTCTCGTTGGCCTCCCAGACGGTGTACCTGGCCTCCATGTAGTGGGCCGGGAAGGCGAGGGTGCCCTGGGTTATCGGCCTGGCCGGGTCGAGGTAGGCGTACTTCGGCTCGTACTCGCCGAGGAACTCGTCGACGAGCTCCTGGTCCGGTATCTCGACCGGCTCAACGGTGTGGGTCAGGATGAAGGCGTCGAATCCAACCATCGCCGGAAGAAGGACCTTCTCGTTCTCGGCGACCTTGTATGCGATGAGTATGAGGTCAAGGGCCTCCTGGTTGTTCTCGGCGTAGAACTGAAGCCAGCCGGTGTCGCGCTCGCTGATGGTGTCCTGCCAGTCGTTCCAGATGTTGATCGGAGCGCTCAGGGAGCGGTTTCCGACGGCGATGACTATCGGAAGCCTCATGCCTGCGGCTATGAAGAGTATCTCGTGCATGAGTGCCAGACCCTGGGAAGCGGTCGCGGTGAAGGTTCTGACTCCAGCCGCTGATGCACCGACACAGGCTGAAATCGCCGAGTGCTCGCTCTCGACCTTGATGAACTCGGCGTCGAGCTCTCCGTCGGCGACGAACTCACTGATCTTCTCCGGAACGAGCGTTGACGGGGTAATCGGGAACGCCGCTATGACCTTCGGCTTGGCGAGCTTGGCCGCCCAGGCGGCAGCCTCGTTGGCCTTCATAACCTTTCTTATCGGCATCTTTCACCACCTCACTTGCTCTCCCTAACCATTATGATAGCGTCGGTCGGGCACTCGTTCGCGCAAACTCCACAGCCCTTACAGTAGTCGTAGTCGAAGACCGGGTAGTTCTCCTCGTCGAGGTAGATAGCCGGCTCCGGGCAGTAGATGTAGCAGAGGTAGCAGCGGACGCACTTGTCCCGGTTGAACTCGGGCATGAAAACACGCCAGGAACCGGTCTTGTTTATGACGCTGCTCCCAGGGATGGTGGCTATCGCTCCAGGGGTCATCTTTTCGCTATACTCCTTCTGAACCCTCTCTATGTCGGCCTTAAACGGACTCTCGGCCATGCTTATCACCTCGGGTGAATTATCAGATGGAAACTTAAACCTTGGGGTAAAGATGGAAAGCTCAGCCGAAGATCTCGGCGAGCTTCTTGAGCTTCTCCCACTCGTGGTTGACCCACTGCTGGAGGATCTCAATGTCCTCCTTGGTCATGTACTTGAACCTGCCCTGGTACTTGAGGAACTCCTCTATCGGCTTCGGCTCCTTCTTCGGTGAGGGCATGTTGATCTTGTACTTTCCGTTCTCGTACTCGAAGAGCGGGAAGTATGCGGTCTGAACGGCGAGCCTCGCGAGCTCGATGCTCTTGTCGGTCGGTGAGCGCCAGCCCGTTGGGCATGGACTGAAGAGCTGTATGAAGCTCGGTCCCGGGGTGTCCCTGGCCTTCTTGAGCTTCCTTATGAAGTCCTCCGGATAGGCGACGCTTGCGGTGGCAGCGTAGGGTATCTCGTGGGCGATGACGATGTCGATGACCTTCTTCTTGTGCCTCTTCTCGAGGAAGTGCTTCTTTCCGCCAGGGGTGTTGGTGGTCCAGGCACCGTAGGGAGTCGAACCGGACCTCTGGATTCCGGTGTTCATGTAGGCCTCGTTGTCGTACATGATGTAGAGCGCGTCGTGGCCCCTCTCGAGGAATCCGCTGAGGGCCTGGAGACCTATGTCCGCGGTACCGCCGTCGCCGGCCCAGCCGACGACCATGACGCCGTCCTCACCTTTAACCTTGTAGCCCTTGACCTTGAGGGCCGCCTCGATACCGCTCATAACCGCACCGGTGGTCTCAAAGGCCGTGTGGAAGAGCGGGGCGTCGAGGGTTGAGTACGGCCACGCACCGGCTATGATGGTCGAACAGCACGCGGGGATTGTGAAGATGGTCTTCTTGCCGTAGGTCTTGAGCACGTAGCGAAGACCCAGGGAAGCGCCACATCCCTGGCAGGCGGTGTGGCCTGCGTAAAAGTGCTCATCAGCTGGAATGCTCAACCTCTTCTTAACGTTCTCGGGAATCTCCATCTTTCTCACCTCTTAAGGTGGTACCAGTCCACCTCTACATCAAGCTCTCCCTTATCGATGATTGCCTTCATGTTCTCGGCGATCTTCCTGACGTCGTTTACGGTGAAGTCCCTTCCTCCAAGGCCGACGATGTAGTTCTTCATGAGCGGCTTTGCGTCGGTGTTGTAGAGCACTCCCTTGGCCTCGTTGAAGAGTATGCCCTCCTGGCCGAAGGAGAAGTTCCTGTCGAGGACCGCTATGGCCTGGACGTCCTTGGCGAGCTCGTAGAGCTCCTCGCTCGGGAACGGCCTGAACCAGCGCACCTTGGCCGCGCCGACCTTGTAGCCCTCCTCGCGGAGAACATCGACGGCCTGCTTGACGGTTCCCATGAGCGAGCCCATACCCATGAAGACGAAGTCGGCATCCTCTGTCCTGTAGAGCTCGATCATCTGGCTGTAGTCCCTTCCAAAGCGCTCGCCGAACTCCTTGCCGACCTCGTGGATGACCTTCTTGGCGTCTTCCATGGCCTTGGCGAGCTTGTAGCGGAACTCGTAGTAGTCGTTCGGGGTTCCGAGGGCACCCACTGATATCGGGTTGTCGAAGTCGGTGAGGGTGTAGAGCGGCTTCCTTGGCGGGAGGAACTCATCAACGAGCTCCTGGGGAATCATCTCGACGACGTCGTAGGTGTGGCTCAGTATGAAGGCGCTCTCGATGACCATGGCCGGGAGGTTGACGGTCTCGGCTATCTTGAAGGCCATCAGAACGCCGTCGTAAACCTCCTGGTTGTTCTCGGCGTAGAACTGCATCCAGCCGGTGTCTCTCTGGGAGAGGCTGTCGGTCTGGTCATCCCAGACGCTCCACGGCGGGGCCATGGCACGGTTGACGTCGACCATGACTATCGGGAGCCTCGCGCCGGCGGCCCAGTGGAGCATCTCGTGCATGAGTGCCAGACCCTGGGCGGAGGTTGCCGTGAACGCCCTTGCGCCGGTTGCGGAGGCGCCTATGCTGGCCGCCATGGCGGAGTGCTCGCTCTCGACGGGGACGTACTGGATGTTGTCAATCTCTCCGTTGGCTATGAACTCGGCTATCTTCTCAATGATGCTGGTCTGAGGGGTGATCGGGTAAGCCGCGACGACCTCAACGCGCGCGTGCTTAACGGCGTAAGCGGCCGCGTAGTTACCGCTCACGACCTTCCTAACGGGTTTGTACTCCATAACCAACACCTCACTTCTCCTCTTTCTCCATGGTTATTGCCTTGGTCGGGCACTCGTTCGCACAGATGCCGCAGCCCTTACAGTAGTCGTAATCAACTCCCACGTAGCCGTCCTCGCGGATGAATATGGCCGGCTCCGGGCAGAACTTCCAGCAGATGTAGCACTTGACGCACTTGTCGTCATCGATGACCGGGATGAATGTCCTCCAGTCTCCAGTGAAGTTGCTGAGGGTTGTTCCCAGACTCACCGGGGCCTCTGGATACTCGTCCACGCTCTTGAGGACGATCTTGGTGGCCCCTTCTTTCTTTTCACCGAACAGCGTGTTCAACCTTATCACCACCTTGTTTGGGTTAAGGGTAAGGAAAGAAGATCAGAGCTCGTAGATGACGGTCTTGTTAAAGGCTTCCTCTGCGGCCTTGGCGTTCTTCTCTCCGAGGGCGCCGGAGAAGACGTCCTGGATGGCCTTCTGGACGTGCTCGAGGCTGACGACACCGGTGGCCTTGGAGACCGCACCGAGGATCGAGGTGTTGGTGATCGGCAGTCCAAGGACGTCGAGGGCTATGGTGGTGGCGTCAACGAGCGCGAGCTTGGCCGGCTTCTTCTTGAGCTTCTCAAGGACTTCCTCCTTGCTCTTCTCTGTGTTGATGATGACTATTCCGCCGTCCTTGAGACCGGCGGTGACATCGACGGTGTCGAGAAGGCTCGGGTCGAGGACGACCACGATGTCCGGCTCGTAGATCTGGGTCTTGATCCTTATCGGCTTCTCGTCGATCCTGGTGAAAGCGGTAACTGGCGCTCCACGCCTCTCAACACCGAAGAACGGGAACGCCTGGACGTACTTGCCCTCAAGGAAAGCAGCCGAGGCTAGTATGTTGGCAGCGGTAACGGCACCCTGTCCACCTCTACCGTGAAAACGAATCTCGATCATCTTCTCTGCCTCCTTAAATTTGTCAAAGTTTATTCATCCAATGCATTTATTTAAGTTTCGGTATTGGCTTAAGCTCCCTTCGGCAGCTGTCTTTGGGTAGGCGTGAACGTTGTCAGTCGTCAATGGTAAAAAGCGGTCATCGTTTCCCGAAAAAAGTTCGCCCGCTAAATTTTTAAATCCATAAACTACAGGCTGGTATATAGACTATATAGCGGTGGTTAAAATGGATGGCCTGGCGGTAGCGGCGATAGCAGTAGCGTTTTACATTGCATGGAACATAGGCTCCAACGATTCGGCCAACGCCATGGGCACCGCGGTTGGGGCCGGAATACTGAGCTTCCGCCAGGCCACGCTCACGATAGCGATTTTCGTCCTCATGGGGGCCTACCTCAGGGGATACAAGGTCATGAAGACCGTCGGGAAGGGCATAGTGCCCGAGGGCTACCTCACGATGGAGATGGCGGTTATAGCGCTCCTCGCTGCGGGGGTCTGGGTCACGATAGCGACGGTCAAGGGGCTTCCCGTTTCCACGACCCAGGCCATAGTTGGAGGCGTCATCGGAGTTGGCCTGGCCACCCACGCCCCCGTGAACTGGTACACCCTCACCAAAATCGCCGCCGCATGGGTTGTTTCTCCCGTGCTCTCGGGCCTGCTTGCGATAGTCCTGTACAGGTTCTACTCCCTCGTGGTGTCGAGAATCGGCAGAGTCTCTACCATCGAATCCCTCTACAAGGCCCTGGCGATACTCGGCGGTTCGTACATGGCCTTCAACTTCGGAACCAACGAGGTGGCCAACGCCTCCGGACCCCTCGTCGGCGCGGGCTTCATGGAGCCGAAGGTGGCCGGAATCTTCGGGGCGATAGCGCTCTCCCTCGGCGCCCTCACCTTCAGCTACGCGGTGATGCACACCGTCGGGAAGAAGATAACTGCCCTCGGCCCGATCTCGGCCTTCGCGGCCCAGTTCGGCTCGGCCATCGCCGTCAGCCTCGCCAACTTCTTCGGCCTCCCTGTAAGCTCGAGCCAGTCCATAGTCGGGGGCGTGGTTGGTGTGGGCCTCCTCGCTGGCCAGGGCGTTGAGAAATCTGTTATCAGGGATATAGTCTTCGGCTGGGTCGCGACGCCGCTAACGGCGGTTATACTCTCACTGGCCATCTTCAAGGCCTTCTCCCTTGTGGGGCTGGTTTAACCGCCGTATCCCCACGCCGAGCCTCGTCAGCTCCTTTATCATCCCAGTCTGTATGTAGGCCTCTATCCTGGTTTCCTCTCCGTATTCCACGTCCAAAACCTCGCCGATGGCGTTTATCAGGGCCATGACCCCCGGCACCTTCTCGGGCTCGCTCACGGTTATCTCGAAGGCACCGTACTTCGGCAGGGTCAGCACGGCGTCCTCGAGCGCACCGTAAAGCTCCTCAAGCTCCCCCAGCTTCGCGGAGATCGACACCACTCGGCGGAGGTTTATGCCCCTCTCCTCCGCTATCTCCCTAACCCTCTCGGCCTTGTCGCGGACGTCTTCCCCGCTGGTCAGGTCCATCTTGTTGAGTGCAACCACCATAGGCCTGTCCAGGGTTTTTAACTCCCTCAGGACGCCAAGGGACGCCAGGAATTTTCTTCTTATCTCCCCCCAGGGTTCGCTGGCATCCAGGACGAGCAGGATTATGTCCGCCTTCACTATCTCCTCGAGGGTCGAGTGGAAGGCCTCGACTATGAACGGCGGCAGGCCGTCGATGAAGCCAACTGTATCTGTCACGAGAACCCTCTTCCCGCCGAGCTTGAAGCGCCTCGTCGTCGTGTCCAGGGTGGTGAACATCTGGTTCCTCGCCTCTATATCCTCCCCCGCGAGGGCGTTGAGAAGGGTAGATTTCCCGGCGTTGGTGTAGCCGGCGAGGGCGATGAGTATGAAGCCAACCTCCTCGCGGCGCTTCCGCTTCACCTCTCTGTCGGCTTTGACCCTCTCCAGCTCCCGCCTTATCCTGCCCATTCGGTAGCGGATGTGCTTGAGGTACTGCTGGGTCTGATACTCACCCATTCCCTTGAAACCCGCCCTGTCGCCAAGCTTGATTCTCCTAATCGCCTCCTTCACGAGCGGAACCTCGTACTGGAGGCTCGCCAGCTCCACCTGAAGCTTGGCCTCCTTTGAGTGGGCGCGTTTCTCGAAGATTTCGAGAACAAGCTGCCAGCGGTCGATTACTTCAACGCGGAGCTCCTTCCAGAGGTTGTACGCCTGGCTCGGGCTGAGCTTGTTAGCGAACACAACCTTGTCCGGTTCCAGCTCCCGAACCAGCTCCTTGAGCTCCTCCAGCTTTCCCTTTCCGATGTTGTACTTCGGGTGCTCCTCCCTGTTCTGCTCGAGTATCGCCACTACCTCATAGCCGGCGCTTCTCAGCAGCTCCTCGAACTCCTCGCGGCTAACCCTGTCCCGCCTGGATTTTCTTATTACGCCTATGGCCCTCATCGGTCATACCTCTCCCCAGGGGTTTATAGTCTTTTGGAACGGCCGGTTTTTAACCTAAAGTTTGAGATACGCCTTTAAACTTAAAACGCGAGTTACTGATGGTGGTTACCATGGATTACGACGATGTTAACGTCAAGCTTGGGGAGATAGAGGAGCTCCTCGACAGGCTCGGGAAGGAGCACCCAAAGGAGATATCGGCCTTCTCCCGCTTCCTGCGTGAGACCCTCGACAACAAGGCCCTGACGACGCGCGAGAAGGAGCTCATAGCCCTCGCCCTCGGCATATCCGCGGGCTGCGAGTGGTGCATCTACCTCCACACCCAGAAGGCCCTCGCCGCCGGTGCAAAGCCAGAAGAACTCATCGAGGCCGGTCTCGTCGCGGTTCTCATGGCCGGCGGCCCCGCCCTGATGCACCTCATACCCCTTATGAAGGCTATAGAGACCTTCCAGAAGGAGAAGGGAGAGGAGTGAACCTCAACGTTTTCGTTTTATTTTCCTCTTTGTTCTGCATCATTCCTCGGTCAGCTTCAGTATTGCCTCCGCGAGGTCGCCGTTTGCCTCTTCCAGGGCCTTCTTTGCAGTCTCGTAATCGACGCCTGTCTGCTCCATGACGAGCTGGACGTCCTCCTCCGATACCTTCACGATGGCCCTGACCTCCTCACTTCCCGGGACGATCTGATAGCTCTTCTCGCCCTGCGCGGTTATTATCGTGATGACCGGCTCCTTAAGGACTATCTCCTTGTTCTCCATCCTGATTATGACTTCCTCAACCCCATCGAGCTCCTCCATTTTGATGCCCATCTGGCGCATGAGCTTCTTCATCTGCCGCGGGTTCATCCCCATCATCGCTACCACCTGGGGAGAGTTCCACTCTGATTTTAAAAAGGTTGGCAAGGTTTTTCAGGTGCTCCGCAAAATCCCCTTCGGTGGGAGCATGGCTTACATCCCCCGGACCGTTCCCACGGATTTCCAGGTTGTATTCGGCTTCCTGGCGGTAGCCCTGATTCTCCTGGCGGCCTGGCTCTTCTTCCGCTGGATGAAGCGGTACGCTGAGAGAAAGGAGAGGGAAATCGAGAAGGAACTCGAGGAATTGGAGGAAACGGGGGAAGTGTATTAGTCTGGAACTACTCCACATTCTCCTCCGGGAAATTCGAGGTCTCCTCGTTGGCCCTCATTATCTTTGCCCTGTACTCCTCGTACCTCTTCCTGGCCTCTTCCGCCTTCTCCGTCTCGCCCAGGTAGTCGTAGGCCTCGGCGACGTGCTTCCACCACATGGGGTCCTGCTCGGCCTCCTTCAGGCAGTACTCGAGGAACTTCTCGTAGGCTTCCCTTGCGAGCTCCTCCTTCCCGAGCTTGCGCGCTATGTTGCCGACGTCCTCGTAAAAGACACCCTCCTCTTCTGCCTCCTTCTGGTAGTACTTGAGGGCCCTTTCCCAGGCCTCCCTGGCCTTCTCCTCGTTGCCCAGCTCCTCGTAGAGCTTTGCAACGTCCTCCCAGAACCAGGGCTCCTCCTCGGCGTAGCGCTCGAGGGCTTTAGCGGCCCTCTCCATGTTCCCGGCTTTCTTCCAGTACTCGTGGGCCTCCTTCAGGTAGTAGGTGTCCTTTTCCTTGTCGTAGAGAGCCTCGTATATCTCGGCGGCCCTCTCGTACTTCTCGGCCTTCTCGTAGGCCCAGGCGGCGCTCTCCATCCAGCCGAGCTTCTCGTACATCTCCGCCGCCTTCAGGTAGTTCCCGGCCTTCTCGTACTTCCTTGCCGCGGCTTTGTACTTGCCCGCCCTCTCCAGATTCTCGGCCGAACGGAAGCGGTCCGCGAGACCGAGGTCGGGCTCGCTGATGTACCAGATTCCAAAGGCGACGATCGCTATGAAGAAGACGATTATCCCGGCGACGACGTTGAGGCTCCGCCAGGTGGCGCTCAGGTAGAGGCCGTAGCCGCTTATGGCCGTGAAGATTGCCAGTATCGTCCCGTACTTCCAGCTCTCGGCGTAGAACGTCAGTCCCGTGAAGAAGAGCAACATCAACGTGACGCCGAGGAAGCCGAGGGTGAGTATCACCTGGAGCAGCAGCTTCCAGCCGCCGTACCAGACTATTCCAGCGGCTATTGCTAGGATTGCTATCATGAAACCGATCAGGTACGCTTTGAGCTTGTCCATCCTTCCACCCCCTCGATTTCGAGCAGGAAGACCTTTTCGTCCAGTCGCGGAGTGTAGTAGCCGATGCCGTCGTGGGCAACGACGCGATGACAGGGAACAACGATGGGATAGGGGTTCCTCCTCATCGCCCCGCCTATGGCCCGCGGTGACGTGCCAATGGCCCTGGCAAGGCCACCATACGTTATAACACTCCCTCTTTTAACGTTTTTCGTGAGCCACTCGTAAACCCTCCTTTCAAAGGCCGTTACGCCCTCAAAGGAGAGCTCCGGCAGAATTTCGGAGTTGCTCACCCTGCCGATGATGACGTCCCTGACGAGGGCCGGGTAGTCCGACCTTTCGCGTTCGATACTGACGTCCACACCCCGTTTCCTTAGAAAGCCCGTGAGGCGGTCGAGGTTCCTCTCGAACTGCTCCCCGTCCAGCGCGAAGGTTATTCCCTGAACCCCGCCCTCAAAAAGCACGGCTATCCAGACGTCTCTGTTTGCTATCCGAAACTTCTCAACGCTCAGCATAATACCATCGGTAACGCTTTAAGGGTAGCGCTTTAAACGGTTGCGGTGGTGGGATGAAGATTTACGTGCTCGGGGCCGGAAGCATAGGCTCGCTTTTTGGCGCGCTCCTCTCGAGGGCGGGGAACGAGGTCACCCTGATAGGAAGGGAAAACCAAGTGAGGGCGATAAACGAGAACGGTCTGCACGTCTCGGGGGTTGAGGAGTTCACGGTTCATCCCCGGGCCAGCCTCACCGCCCCGGATGAGCCGCCGGACCTGCTGATTCTGGCCACGAAGTCGTACTCTACGAAGACCGCCCTGGAGTGTGCCGGGGGATGCATAGGGCCGGATACGTGGATACTCAGCGTGCAGAACGGCCTCGGCAACGAGGAGCTGGCCCTTAAGGTGACCGGAAAGGTCATCGGCGGGGTGACCACGAACGGTGCCATGCTCGTTGAGTGGGGCCACGTGCGCTGGACCGGGCGCGGACTCACGGTTATCGGGATGTATCCGACGGGTACAGACCCCTTCGTGGAAAGGGTGGCCGAAGTTTTCAGAACTGCTGGCCTTGAAACGTCCGTTACGGAGCACGTTATCGGCTGGAAGTGGGCGAAGGCCATAGTCAACTCCGTCATCAACGGTCTTGGAACCGTTCTTGGAGTGAAAAACGGTGTGCTGAAGGACGACCCCTATCTCGAAGCGGTGTCCGTGGACCTGGCGCGCGAGGGCTGCCTCGTGGCCCAGAAGCTGGGTGTGGAGTTCGAAATACACCCCCTTGAGCTCCTCTGGGATACGATAGAGCGAACGCGGGAGAACTACAACTCAACGCTCCAGGATATACGGCGCGGTAAGCGGACCGAGGTGGACTACATCCACGGAAAGATAGTGGAGTACGCCCACTCGGTGGGCCTGGAGGCGCCCAGAAACGAGCTTTTGTGGGCCCTGATCAAGGCCAGGGAAAATCTAAATAAACCGAATGGTGAAGTATAGACTGGAGGGGTCGAAGATGCCCATATTCGGGGGTAAGGAGAGCAGCGTTTTTGAGGCCATAGACGAGCACCTTGAGGTCGTCAGCGAGTCTCTTGTCGCCTTCAGGGAGCTGGTTGATGCCTACCTCGATGGAGATTTTGAGAGGGCAAGGGCCTTTGAGAGGGAGGTTGACCAGCTGGAGAGCAAGGCCGACACCCTCAGGAGGGGCATAGAGACGATGCTCTACGAGGGGGCCTTCCTGCCTGCCAACAGGGGAGATTACGTGAGGCTGAGCGAGCTCATTGACCAGGTCGCCGATGCCGCGGAGAGCGCGGCCCACACCCTCATACTGGCCAAGCCGAAGGTTCCGAAGGAGCTGAGGGCCGAGATCCTGAGGCTCGTGGAGTCCGCCGTTGAGACCTACGGGGTTCTCGTTCAGGCGGTGAACGCCATGAACTCGGACGTTGACAGGGCGATAGAGCTTGCCAAGGCCGTGGAGGATGCCGAGGAGATGGCCGATGAGGTCGAGTACGACGTCAAGGGCAAGGTTTTTGAGAGCGAGACCATTACAACCTACGCAAAACTCGTCTGGAACCAGATACTGACGAAGATAGGCGACATAGCAGACAGGGCGGAGGATGCATCCGATCAGGTCATGCTCATGGCGATAAAGAGAAGGGGATGAGGTGATGGAAATGGTGAAGGTTTTGGTTGCGGCGCCGCTGCACGAGAAGGCAATCGACGTTTTGAAGAACGCCGGTTTTGAGATTGTTTACGAGGAGTATCCCGATGAGGCCCGCCTTCTGGAGCTCGTCGGGGACGTTGAGGCTATAATAGTCAGGAGCAAGCCGAAGGTGACCCGGAAGGTCATCGAGGCCGCCCCGAAGCTCAAGGTCATCGGAAGGGCCGGCGTCGGTCTGGACAACATCGACCTTGAGGCCGCCAAGGAGCGCGGAATAAAGGTCGTGAACAGCCCGGGCGCCTCGAGCAGAAGCGTTGCCGAGCTCGCCGTTGCGCTCACCTTCAACGTGGCCAGGAAGGTCGCCTTCGCCGACAGGAAGATGCGCGAGGGAACCTGGGCCAAGAAGCAGGCCATGGGAATCGAGCTTGAAGGCAAGACCCTTGGAGTCGTCGGCTTCGGAAGGATAGGCTACGAGGTCGCCAGGATAGCCCACGCCCTCGGCATGAAAGTCCTGCTCTACGACCCCTACCCGAACGAGGAGAGGGCTAAAGAAGTCGGTGGAACCTTCGTCTCCCTTGAGGACCTCCTCAGGGAGAGCGACGTCGTCACGCTCCACGTTCCGTTAATAGAGCAAACCTACCACCTCATAAACGAGGAGCGCCTTAAGCTCATGAAGCCGACGGCGATACTCATAAACGCGGCCAGGGGAGCGGTTGTCGACACAAACGCCCTCGTCAGGGCACTCAAAGAAGGCTGGATTGCCGGTGCCGGCCTGGACGTCTTCGAGGAGGAGCCGCTCCCGGCCGACCACCCGCTCACCAAGCTCGACAACGTTGTCCTGACCCCGCACATCGGCGCCTCCACCGTCGAGGCCCAGATGCGCGCTGGAGTCCAGGTTGCGGAGCAGATAGTAGAGGCTCTGAAGGGCTGATGCCCTTCTTTTCTTAGTTCATCTTGGGTTCTCGCAAACCTTTACCAGTATACTGGTAAAGTTCGCCGGAAAAGTTTGCCAGTATGGTGGTAAACTTTTGCAGTCCTTTCTATAACCATTCCCACGTCAAACTTTTTAATCAAAACCCCAACCTTTAGACAGGTGAGTGCCGATTGCTTGTCGATGCCATCGTCGAGGCGATAAGACTGGCCGTTACGAGGATTCCTGATGACGTTGTTTTAGCTCTCAGAAAAGCCTACGGGTTTGAGAAGAGCGAGATAGCGCGCTTCAACCTCGAAAACATCCTGAAGGCGGTGGAAATCGGGAGGGATGGCTCAATCCCCGTCTGTCAGGACACGGGAACGCTCACGTTCTTCGTGAGGGCAGGTGTTGAGAGTCCTTACCTTCGCGGGCTGGAGGGGGCGATAGTCGAGGCGGCGAGGAAGGCGACGCGGGAGGTTCCGCTCAGGCCCAACGCCGTCGATGTTCTGAACGGGAAGAACTCCGGGGACAACACCGGTCGGTTTGTCCCGGTGGTCCACTGGGAGCTCGCTGAGGGGAGCGAAATCGAGATGGCAGTTCTCCCCAAGGGGGGCGGCAGCGAGAACTGCTCCGCCCTCGCCATGCTGACCCCTGGCGAGGGATGGGAAGGGGTGAGGCGCTTCGTCCTCGAACGGGTCAGGGAGTGCGGCGGCAAGCCGTGTCCGCCGGTGATACTGGGGATAGGTGTGGGCGGGGGCGCGGACCTCTCGCTGAGTCTGGCCAGGAGGGCCCTGCTCAGGAGGGTTGGGGAGAGGAATCCCGACGGTAGAATAGCGGAAATCGAGGCTGAGCTCCTGGAGGAGGTCAACTCCCTCGGGATAGGCCCCATGGGCATGGGGGGCAAAACCACCGCGCTGGACGTTAAAATCGAAACAGCGCACAGGCACCCCGCGAGCTTTCCTGTCGGTTTGGTGGTCCAGTGCTGGGCCAACAGGAGGGCTTTCCTCAGGATAAAGCCGGACGGGAGGGCTGAGATTTGGCAGTGAGGCTGAGAACTCCCCTGGGTGAAGAGGACATCCTGACTCTCAGGGCCGGCGACGTGGTTCACCTCTCCGGGACGGTTTACACGGCCAGGGATTCGGCACACAGGAAAATCCTTGAGCTGGCTGGGAAAGGGGAGCTTCCCCTCGACCTTGAGGGTGCTGTGATATACCACTGCGGGCCCGTGGTGAGGAAAGGCTGTGGGGGCTATGAGGTCGTCTCTGCCGGCCCCACGACCAGCGCGAGGATGAACCGCTACCTGGAGGGGATTCTCCCCCTCGGCGTCAGAGGGATAATCGGAAAGGGAGGAATGAATCCGGCGCCCTTTAAAGGCCGCGCCGTTTACTTCGCCTTCACAGGTGGGGCTGGCTCCCTCGCGGCGAAGAGCATAAAGAAAGTCAGGGAGGTGCTCTGGCTCGACGAGCTTGGCACGCCGGAGGCGGTGTGGGTTCTCGAAGTCGAGGATTTCCCGCTGCTGGTGGCGATAGACGCTAACGGTAGCTCCCTCTACGGTCGTTGAGGGGCGCTATCTCCCGCTCGTAGAACTCCCTCCAGCGCCTCAGCCTCTCCTCCACCTCTTCCCCGCGCACGCGTATCCCTGCAATGTTTTCGCGCATCGCTTCCTCGGCAACCGCCCTCGCGACCCTCGGGTGGACGTCGGGGTGGAACGGGGAGGGGATTATCTCTTCCTCGTTCGGTTCGATGGTTTCCGCCATGGCCATTGCGGCCGCGATGACCATCCCGTCCGTTATGGTTCTGGCCCTCACGTCAAGGGCTCCCCTGAAAATCGCCGGAAAGCCCAGGAGGTTGTTCACCTGGTTCGGGTAGTCGCTCCTGCCGGTGGCCACTATCCTTGCACCTGCCTTTTTGGCCTCCTCGGGGAGTATCTCGGGCGTTGGATTGGCGAGCGGGAATACTATCGCGTCGTCGGCCATCCTCTCAATCCACTCCGGCTTTATGACGCCCGGTCCGGGCCTCGTGAAGGAGATGAGAACGTCCGCACCCTTCAGCGCCTCCGCCGGGCCGCCCTCAATTCCCTCGGCGTTGGTCCTTTCAAGAAGCCCGCCGCGGTAGGGGAAGAGCTCCTCAAGCGGAAGGTCCGGTGTCAGAATCCTCGGCTCCCCGTTCACAAGCTCGACAACGCGGACGTTTCCTGCTGGTATTCCTGCCTTCGTGATCAGTTTGAGGGTGGCGAAACCCGCTGCCCCAGCCCCGAAGAGCGCGACCGTGATTTCGCCGGGCTTCTTTCCGACCACCTTCAGCGAATTTATGAGCGCCGCTAGGACGACGCTCGCGGTTCCCTGCTGGTCGTCGTGGAAGACGGGGATTTCGAGCTCTTCCCTCAGCCTCTCAAGGACGTAGAAGCATTTCGGGGAGGAGATGTCCTCGAGGTTGATTCCCCCGAAGGAGGGCGAGACTGCCTTAACGACTTCTATGAAGCGCTCGGGGTCTTTTTCTGCTAAAACAAGCGGAAAGGCATCAACTCCCCCGAAGGCCTTGAAGAGCAAAGCCTTACCCTCCATGACGGGGAGCGCCCCGAGGGGCCCTATGTCTCCAAGGCCAAGGACACGCGTCCCATCGCTCACGACTGCTATCGTGTTTCCCCGGTTGGTGTATTCAAAGGCGTCCTCGGGATTTTCCCGTATCCTTAGCGAGACCTCCGCCACACCCGGTGTGTAAGCGAGGCTGAGGCTCTCCCCCGTGAGGGGAACCTTGGGTATCACCTCTACCTTTCCGTTCCCTATGAAGTTGTTCCTGTGAAACGTTAGGGGGTCCATCTCACCACCGGAGTTTGTTGGCATGTACAAGTTAAAAGGGCTTTGGTGGTTTTAGGTCTTTGACATAAATATGGAAACGAAAGGGGCTGGGGGAACCAAAAGCTTTTAAACCCAGGGCCGGTTCCTAATACCGGGTGTGGGCCGGTAGCTCAGCCTGGTATGAGCGCCGCCCTCGCAAGGCGGAGGCCGCGGGTTCAAATCCCGCCCGGTCCACCAGAAAACAAACCTTCCTGTTCTTGGTACATCCACTGTTTCTGGTTTCACCTGCCGCATCACATTCTACTCGATGGCATATTGGCTGAAATACATCCGTTCGTGAGTGCTGTGGGCTTAGTACTCGCCTTGATAGATGTATACTCCTTTCCCGTGAAATTCAGGGATTCCTTTGGCATTTATTGAAAAAAACTGGGGCTTTGGTCAAATTTTGTTCAATGTGATTAGGGAAAATTACTTAAGCACTTTGTCGTTTTTATTACATGGTGATGGTTATATGGAATTTGACCTCCTGAAGGAGCTGGTGTCCATCAGCTCCCCGTTTGGGAAAGAGGAGGAAATCTCCCGGTTCATCGCTTCGTTTCTCGAGGAGCACGGCTTTGACGTGGAGCTCCTTCCCGTTGAGGGCTTTGGGAGTGACGTGATAGCTTACCTTCCCGGGAGGAGCTACACCGTCGTTCTGAACGGCCACATGGACACCGTCAACCTGTCATCCGGCTGGACAAAGAACCCCAAGGGCGAGCTGGAGGGCGACCGCTTCTACGGCCTGGGAAGTGCGGACATGAAGGCGGGCCTCGCGGCGCTCCTGTCTGCGTTCGTTGAGATCGCGGAGCTTCCCCGAAAGGAGCGGCCCACCGTGATCTTCACCGCGGTCGTCGATGAGGAGGGCTACTCCAGGGGTGCCTGGGAGCTGATACGAAGCGGGAAGCTGGACAAGGCCGACGTTGTTCTCGTCGCTGAACCGACGAACGAGCGGCTCATGCTCGGTGCTAGGGGGCGCTTCGTTGTTCGGGTGGAGGTCTTTGGGAAGAAGGCCCATGCGGCGAGGCCGCACGAGGGGCTCAACGCCATAGAGGAGCTGGGGAGGTTCGTCGGCTCACTCTGGAAGATACGCTTCAGGAACCACAGAAAGCTTGGGGTGGGCTCTTACTGCACCCTCCGCATTGAAGGCTCCGCCGACGGCCTGAGCGTCCCGGACTACGCCCGGGCGATAATAGACAGGCACATAGTCGTCGGCGAGGACTGGGAGAGGGTCAGCTCCGAGCTTCTAAACCTTGCTGAGAGGATAAAGCTGAAGGGGGACATCAGGGTCTCGAAGTTTGAGAGGCCGACGCCCGATATGCTTCCCTACGTCGTCAGGGAGAACGACCGCTTTGTGAACATCTTCAAGTCCGCCCACAGAACCGTCCTTGGCGGGGAGCCGGAGATAATCTACGGCCGGAGCGTGGGGGACTTCAACTACTTTGGAACATACCTCAACAAGCCGACGCTGGTTTACGGGCCGGTCGGCGGCAACTGGCACAGGAGCGACGAGTGGGTGAGCGTTGAATCCCTGAGGAGGGTGAAGCGCGTCTACGTTGAATTCCTGAAGGCGCTGGTTTAAAGACATAAAAAGAGTGGGACAAAAACATCCTGAGCGAACTCAGAGCTTTCTTCCAACCAGGGCACCGACCAGGAACGCCCCCACCGCCGCTGCCGCCAGGGCCGCGGCAGGGAGTCCCCCGGACGTCCCCTCCGAGCGGTCACTGGGGGAGCCATTCGCCGGAGCGGACGTGCCTGTGGGTATGATTATCTGCGGCACATCGGTCGAGTTGTCCTGGGGCATTGGAGTCTGCTGGGATGGCGCGCTGAGGAAGAGGCCGGCGGTTTCCCTGGCGTACTGGTAGAATATCATCGCGGTCTGCATGTCGTCGATGCTTCCGTTCTCCTCGGCGCTCTTCTCGTAGCTCTCCGCGAACTCGTAGTAGGCCATCGCGAGGACGGGCGTGACACCCTGGCTCTGGGCCACCCCGATGGCCGTCTTAGCGTCGTCCTTCATGGCCTTCATTTTGTCCATCAGCACGCTCCTGTTGTCTATACCCAGCGTGTCGAGGAAGACCTGCGCCCTCACGCGCGCCTCCATCGCCGTGAACAGCGCCGCCGAGTACTTGCCGTCCTCGTAGTACTGTTCCGCCTGCTGAATGCTCCCGCTGAGGTCGCCCCCAACGGTGCCGTACATGGACTCGATGTAGGTAACGATGAGGCTGGACTCGTCTATGTAGTCCCTCGCCGTGGCCTTGACGACCTCCCTGCTTATCTCGTCGTTTCCGGCGAACCTCTCCCCGAGGTGCGCCCAGAACTCCGCGGTTTTGGCCCTCTCGTAGGCGTATGCCGCATCCCCCACGGCGTCCCAGTAGTCCCCGCTGTAGTAGTACTTCCACGCTTCCTCAAGCAGTCCCTTGGCCTCTTCCACCCTCTCCTCCGCGGCCGCCACGGCCTGGAGCATCGTGATGCCCTTTATGGTTGTTCCGGAGACTGTGCTTTCAGACGCGTTTATCTGGTTGCCTGTGGTCTTGAGGAGCCTCTGAACGTCGTCCTGGGATTTCACGTCCAGGTACCAGTCAACGTGCCGTATTATTATCCTTGCCTGGAAGTCCTTGCTGAGTGCGGTGTAGTACATGCCATCGTCGATCGCTTCCTTGGACTGACTGAGAACCGCGCTGGCCTGGTTCAGGGCCTCCATCAGCGTGGTGTACGTCGCGTAGCCCACGTCGCTGTCCTTGAGCTTCTGGAGGGTTTCCCTGTAGTATGCGGTGGTGTTGTCGTAGTCGCTCAGCGCGTCGTCTTTGAGGAATGACGTATCGACGCTGACGTAGGAGGGGGTCTCGGGCCTCGGTATCCTGCGCCCTGTGAAGTAGTAAACGGCGTCGTATATGTCCTTTATCTCGATAACAGTCAGACCCCAGCGCTCTTTTGCGTAATCCACCACGTCCACCTTCTTCGTCTGGGTGTTTATCTCCACTAGGCCTCCTATCTCCCTCTTCTGGGTTTCCTGTACGTACTGAACCCGCTGTCCCTCTGGGATGAGGAACACGGTGGCCCCGACGTCGTGGGCGGCGGACGCCTTCTCCAGTATCCCGCCGACCGGTCCGATGGTGCCGTCCGGGTTTATCATTCCCGTCATCATGACCTTTGGATTAACATTCCATCCCTCGATGGCCGCGATTATTCCGACGGTCATGGTTCCGCCGGCCGATGGGCCGCCGATGATTGGAGAATCGGCTTTTATCTGAATGAAGACGTCGTACTTGTTCATATCCACGCCGAGAACCTTGCCCGCTATCTGGGCGGCAAGCCTTGCGCTGGCCTGCATATCTACCTCCGCCAGGGGCCAGGTTTCCACGTAGACGTGTCCCGTTCCAGGCGCGACTGTTATCACGAAGTCCGTGGCCACTCCAATGAGCTCTCCGTTGGAAGTCTTTGAGACCGCCGGTGCCTTCAGAACAACCGTGTGTCCCTCTTCTGGACACTGGGCCGCTGCAAATCCTGCGAACGGCAGAATCAGCAGGACTATGAGAATTACGGTTACTGTTCGCTTCATACTCTCACCCCGCACTCACTTCTGCGAGTTTTAATAAAGGGTTTGTGGTTCATTCTTTTAATTAGAAGCCTGTAACAAAATCCTTATATATCCACCAACAACTGTCAGACGGGGGAGGAGAATGGACATATTCAGCCGGCTCATCCAGAGGAAGTTCCAAAACATCGCTGCCGACCGGTACGAGGAGATAACCCGGAGGTACCGGGAGTTTTTGCTCCTTCCTGAGGAGTTCGTGCTTCCAGAGGTTCGTTCGATTTTGATCCCCATCGACAGGTTCTCCGGCGAGATACCGGAGGGGCTCTACGACACGCTGAGCGCCTACAGCGGTGCGTCCGTGACGCTCGTTTACATCTCGGAGAAACGTACCCTGGCTCTCATTGAGCAGACCCTTGGCAAGGAGGAGGCCGAAAAGCTTAGAAATGCCAAAATGGAATTTGCCAGATCCCTGGTGCTCAAAATAGCCCCAAGACTCGAGGAGCTGGGCCTTAGGATAGAGAGGAGACAGTTCATCGGGAGCAAGAGTGACGACGTCATAAGACTTATGGAGAACGAGAACTTCGACCTCCTCGTGGTGTCCAGGAGCTACGGCTCGGAGGTCACCAAGACGTCCCCCGTGAGCCCCGTCGTTCTGAAGATAGTCCAGCATCTTGAGAGCCCGGTTATAATCTACTAGTTGGGTGGTGACCATGGAGCAGACGATCATGACAGGAATAGCCGTCGCAGTGTTCCTGATAACCTACGCCATGATAATCAGCGAGAGGGTTCACAGAACCGTTGCGGCCCTCTTCGGTGCGGCCGTCGTGCTGTTCTTGGGCATAGTGCCGTGGGAGGCGCTCCCCGAGCACCTCGATCTCGACACACTGTTGCTCCTAATCGGCATGATGATAATAGTAAACACCGCCAAGGAGAGCGGCCTCTTTGAATTTATAGCAATAAAGACCGCTAAGTTTGCCAAGGGGAGCCCCATGAAGGTTCTCCTGCTGTTCGCCGTCGTTACCGCCCTCATAAGCTCGGTTCTCGACAACGTTACAACTGTTCTGCTTCTGACGCCGATGCTTCTCTACATAACCCGTCTCATGGACATCAACCCCGTTCCGTTTCTCCTGTCGGAGGTTTTCGCCTCCAATATCGGTGGGGCTGCCACCCTCATCGGCGACCCGCCCAACATAATGATAGGCTCCGCGGCCGGGCTGAGCTTCAACGAGTTCCTCATCAACATGGGTCCGATAGCGCTCGTGGATCTGTTCGTCTCCCTTGGGATAATCTACCTTGTTTACAGGAACTCTATGAAGATCAGCGACGCCAAGAGGGATAGGATACTCTCGACCATCGGCGAGCTCGATGAGAATGAGGCCATAAGGGACTACTCCCTCTTCAAGAAGTCCGTGGCGGTCATAATCGGGGTCGTCATGCTCTTCTTCATCCACGACAGGCTCGGGATTGAGCCGGCCGTCGTTGCCCTCACCGGTGCCTCCGTTCTCCTCCTGTGGAGCAGATGGATCCCGAGGAGATACTCGAAAAGGTCGAGTGGACGGCGATATTCTTCTTCATGGGCCTTTTCATACTGGTGGG
Organism: Thermococcus sp. 4557; assembly: GCF_000221185.1. Taxonomy (NCBI): domain Archaea; kingdom Methanobacteriati; phylum Methanobacteriota; class Thermococci; order Thermococcales; family Thermococcaceae; genus Thermococcus; species Thermococcus sp. 4557. The sequence continues at coordinate 1,562,205 of NC_015865.1, forward strand.
GGCACTCGTGGAGACGGGCATCATCGATCAGGTTGCCCGCTGGATACTGGGGTACATCGGCAACACAGGTGAGGCGCTGATTATAATAACCTGGTTCTCAGCAATCTCATCCGCGATAGTGGACAACATTCCCCTCACCGCGGCAATGATACCTCTCATAAAGGCGATGGGGAGTTCGATGAACATTTATCCGCTCTGGTGGGCCCTCTCCCTCGGAGCCTGCCTCGGCGGCAACGGAACCGCCATCGGTGCGAGCGCCAACGTTGTTGTTCTCGGTATCGCCGGCAGGGAGGGTGTTCGGATAACGTTTATGGACTTCCTCAAGGTTGGACTCGTTATAATGTTCGTCACCGTTGCCATAGGACTGGGGCTGATCTGGATAAGGTACATAGGGGTGTGATGTTATGCGGATACTCGTCCTCGTTGATGGTTCGAAGTGGAGCCAGAAGGCGGCGCTTCACGCCATCGCCATAGCCAAGAAGAAGAGGGGGAAGGTCATACTCTTCTCTGTCCTGGACAGGAGGGAGGCCAGGGCCATGGCCTTCAACCTTGGGATGTTCAGCGAGAACCTCTCGGAGGTTGAGAGGTTTGAGGCGGAGATATGGGAGGACATGAAGAGGAGCATCAAGAACCTGATGACGAACCTTCTGGAGTTTTGTCAGGAGGAGGGCGTGAACTGCTCCTTCAGGGTAGTTGAGGGTCCCGCCAAGGAGAAGATCCTCGAGGAGGCCAACTCCGGTAATTACAGTTTGGTCGTCATGGGTGCCTACGGCAGGAGCGGAAAAACGAGAATAGGGAGCCTTCTCGAGGAGGTCGTCGGTCTGATAAACCCCCCTGTCATGGTGGTTCGCTAGCGCCTCCAGAGCGAGAGCACCAGCAGGGTCAGAACGACAACCTCCAGGGCGCCCACCACCAGCTCCACGTCCCGCTCTATCCACGCCGCCAGTTTGGCGGTCTCTATCGTCTTTTTGATCGCGAGCAGGAGGAAGGCTATCATCAGGTACATTGCAGGGCGCAGATGGCTCTTCCTGTACGCGATGAAAGAGATTCCAGCCAGCGTCAGCGCAAGGATCAGCGCCACGATAGTGAGTAGGGTTTCCATCATTCTCCATCACCCACGCTCGTCAGCAGGTCTATCAGGTTGTCGGCCAGCTTCTCCCACAGGCTCGGCCGGTACTCCTTTATCAGCCTTGCTATCAGCTCGGGATCGTAGGAGAGGGTGTATATGACGCTCCTGCTTTCCTTCTCCGCGGTCACGACGCCGAGCTTTATCAGTTCGTTCATGTGGTAGCTCACCGTCGGCTGGCTGAGTCCGAGGCTCCTCGCCATCTCCTTCTGATTCTTCGGCCCCTCCATGAGGAGCAGCAGAATCCTCCTCCTGGTCTCAGTGGATATGGCTATGAGCAGCCTCTGCGCCTTCTCCTCAAAGCCCTTCGGGAACAGGTAGCGCCTCTTGCCCGTTTTCCTTGAGAACACCCTGCCTTCCTTCTCGAGTTTTCGGAGATGGTACTGCAGGTCGCCTATGCCTAACTCGAGCTCCCTTGCCAGCTCCCGGAATGTTATCCCCGGCTTGTCCGTGATGGTTTCGAGTATCTCGTTACGCCTCTCCATACCCAACACTTAAACACTGTGGTTCATCCATCTATACCCGTCCTTTATGACAACCCATATAAAGGAACTCCCTTTTATGTCCAGCGGTGTGCGTATGGAGGAGCTTGTGAGAAAGGCCGAGGAACTGGCGGGACGTTACGGTATATCATATTATGAGATTAGGATAACCCGTGTCACGGCCGCCCATCTCGGCATGCAGAACGGCCAGCTTGAGGAGCTTTCCCTCAACACCGAGATGGGAATAGGCGTCAGGGCGTTCAACGGTGCCTGGGGGTTCTCCAGCGCGAACGATATGAGGAGGGCGGAGGACGCTATAAAAACGGCGATGAAAATTGCGAGGCTCTCAAAGGGGAAATCGGAGATCTACCTGGGTGACCCCATGAAGGACAGGGCGGTTATCGGTGTCAAAAAGCCCTTCACCGAAGTTGACATCGGGGACAAGCTCGCCCTGGTGAAGGAGATCGATTCCCTTCTGAAAGGCGATAAAGTCTCGAGCAGGCGCGTCCACTACGGGGACGGTCTCAAGGAGACCTTCTACTTCAACTCCCTGGGAAGCGAAATAGAGACCGTGACCCCGCGCCTCCGCATCGCCCTTTCGGTCACCGCCAGGGAGAACGGCGAGATGCAGGCCTACTGGAAGAGCTTTGGAGGAACCGCTGGCTGGGAGCTTGTGGAGGGCATAGACTTCCCCCATTGGGCGGAGGTGATTAAGGAAAAAGCCGTCTCCCTACTCCACGCTCGCTCGCCACCATCGGGCGAGTTCGATGTGATAATGGACCCGGAGCTTACGGGGGTTTTCATCCACGAGGCCCTCGGCCACGCCGCCGAGGCGGACGCGGTCAAGAACGGCGACAGCATACTCGCGGGCAGGCTGGGGGAGAGGATAGCCGTTGAGGGTCTCACCGTCGTTGACGACCCGACGCTGCCCGGCAGGTTCGGCTCCTACGTGTACGACGACGAGGGGGTTAAGGCGAGGCGCGTCGAGATAATCCGGGACGGGGTGCTGGTGAACTACCTCAACGACCGTGAGACGAGCGCGCTTCTCGGCCTCGAGCCGAACGGCCACGCCCGTGCCCAGGGCTACAACTACCAGCCCCTCGTGAGGATGAGCAACACCTACGTTGAGCCCGGCGACTGGAGCTTTGAAGAGATGGTTGAGGAGGTCAAGAACGGCCTCTATATGGTCGGCGACAAGGGCGGCGAGGTTGATACGGCCGGAGGCACCTTCACCTTCGGCGCGAGGGAGGGCTACGTGATTGAGAACGGCGAGGTAAAGGAGATGGTCCGCGACGTGGCCCTGTCCGGAAGCATACTCGACGTCCTGAGAAACATCCACGCCATCGGGAACGACCTGAAGGTCGATTTTCCTGGCTACTGCGGCAAGGGGCAGTGGGTTCCGGTTGACGACGGCGGCCCGCACGTGCTCACGAGGGCGCTGGTGGGCGGGCTTCGCTGAGGGATGGTTTCTGTCTTGGATTCGTGAGATTTGAAAGCAAAGCGTATATACATCAACCTTTAATTTTATATATGGTGGTGAAAATGGTGATAGACGTTGATATTATTCAAGACGTGGAGATCCTGCTGAAGAACCTGAACGGGTACGAACTCCTCAGCTACGCGATATGCAACGAGAAGTGCGGGGCCGAGACCTACGAGTGGCTGGCCAAGCGCGTTGAGGGGATGCTTGCCGACGAGTTCCTTCAGCTGGCTGGGGAGAAGAGGAAGCACGCGGCCCAGATGTCCGAGCTGTTCGAGAGGCTCTACCCCGGTATGAAGCCCCTGGAGTTCAATGCCCCGCCTCTGGACACCCTGCCGGTGTGCACTGAGATGATGAGGGTGGGAGACGTTGAAAACGCCCTGGCGCTGGCCCTGATTTCCGAGGCGATGGGCAGGGACATCTACAGAAAGCTCCAGAGGATGGCGGGTGATGAGGAGGTTGCGACGCTCTTCGGGGAGCTGGCCGCGATAAAGGAAAATGCCTACGAGCGGCTCCTCAAGCTGTACAACGAGGTCATTGGGGAGTAGCAGAATGCCTTTTAAATTCCCCCTCGAACTCTCCCCGGTGAACCGATGATAGACGAACTTATTGGAATCCTCGAGCGCGAGAACGTGGAGTGGGAGCTCTACTGGGAGAGGGGCAGGGGAGGCTCCTTCAGGATAGAGCGCGAGAGACTTGAGCGCTCCCAGAGAAAGTTCCATTCGGGGATAGGCCTCCGCATCGGTTACAGGGGTAAACTCGGCTTCTCCTACATCACCGGGCTCGCCCACGACCGCGAAACGCTTGAAAGCTTTGTGAAAAGAACGATAAAGCTCGCGAAGATAAGCGAGGTGCCCTTTGCTGGGTTCCCCTCCGGGGAAAAGCCGCGCCCCGTCGGTGGACTCTACGACAGGCTCATCGACGAGATTCCCTTTGAAGACGCCTATGCCCTCGCGGGCGACTTTGCATCCAGTATGGCGGAGCTCAAGGGTGAGGGGGTTACCCTCTCCGGCTCGCTGGCTTTCGGCGTCAACACCTACGGCGTTGCAAACTCGAACGGTGTTTTCCTCGAGGAGCGCTCCACGGGAATGAGCGTTTCCGCATACGCGGTTAAAGAGGGTGGGAGAACAGGAACCGGCTCGTACTATCAGTCGTACCGCTCGCTTCAGCCCTTTGAGGAGCTTGAGCGGGCTATAACCCTCGCCGTAGAGGAGGCGGAGCTGAGCGGAGCCGCCGGAAAGCTCGGGGGATACTCCGGCGAGCTGGTTCTCGAGCCGGAGGCATTTGGGGCGATCCTGGGCATTCTGCTAGAGAACCTCTACGGCGACAGCGTTTACTTTGGCAGAAGCAGGTTTTCGCGGCCCGGTGAGCATGCCGCCTCTGAGGAACTTACCGTCATCGACGACCCATCGATCGAGGGCCTCCCAGGAAGCTACTCCTTCGACGGTGAGGGGACTCCCTCCAGAAGGACGGTTCTCGTTGAGGATGGCGTTCTGAAGTCCTTCCTTCTTGACCACACGTACGCCTCGTTTCTGAGCATGGAGAGCACGGGCAACGCGGTTCGGGACTTCAGAACAATGCCTCACATAGGGACGAGCAACCTGCTGGTCGAGCCGGGGAAGGAGAGCCTCCGCGACTTCGAGGGGATCGCGGTTAAAAAAGTCTTCGGCGAGCACACCGCCAACCCCGTCAGCGGCGACTTCTCGCTGACCGTTGAGCTGGGATACGTCGTGAGGAACGGGGAGCTTCGGCCCTTCAGGGACAACATGCTCGTTGGAAACGCCTTCGAGGTTCTGCGGTCGATCCTCGCAGTTGGGCGTGAAACTGTTCGCAGGGGTTCCTTCGTCTCCCCGAGGGTGCTGACGGTGGCTAGAATAGTGTGAAACAGCGGCCGCCGCGGTAACCTTTTATACTTTGCCATTGTAAAATGTATCCGGTGATGTTACAATGGGTGCTCACGCTGTGGACTCGGTTCTCTTTGGGCTCAGACCCGGTGAGACAGTCCTGATTGAGTACAGTGCGATTTCCTCCCCCGAGCTTCTCCTCTACCTCATCTGTCGCAGGTGCAGGGCCAGGGGGGCACCTATCATAATCGACGACATCTCCGATGCCTTCGTGGAGAGTCTCGTTCGCCTGGACCTCATGGGGCTGGAGCTTGAGGACCTCAAGAATGCCCCTGTCATAAAGATAGGGGGCAGCAGAGATATCGGAAGCGTCTTTGGAAGGGTGGAGGTCGATAAGTACTCCCTCGATTTCAGGTACTACGATGAGATATACGAGAAGATAGTCCCGGAGGATGTTGTCTTCAATCCTGTTCTGGGAATCCACAAGCTCTTTATCGCCCTTGATCGGCACGAGAGTATACGGCTGCTCCGCAACATCTCGACCTTCGTCGGGAAGAAGAGCCGCGTGGCGCTGTACCTCCTCAACGCGGATATGATGGAGAGGTATTTCCCGGAGCTGCTAGCTTTCTTCGAGGAAACCGCCAGCACGGTGCTCCGGTGGGATTTCGAGGGCGGCAAATACAGGCTCCGTGTTATCAAAGCCTCGAACAGCTCTATAGTTGGTTCCACGGTTTCCCTGAGCTTCAGGGATATATCAAGACCATAGTGTGAAGATTTTTAAACCTCCTTCCTTATCACTTTTGGTGATATAATGAGGGCAGCCTTAGCTGTGATTCTGATGATGCTTCTGATACTGCCCCCCGCCGGGGCCTATGCGGTGCCCGAGCGGGACGTCATCTACCAGGTGATGGTTGACCGCTTCTACGATGGGAACCAGAGCAACAACGAGCCCTTCTACGACCCGACCCACACCAGCTACCGCCTCTACTGGGGCGGCGACCTGGAAGGCCTCACCGAGAAGCTCGACTACATCCAGAGCCTCGGCGTATCAACGATATGGGTCTCCCCTCTCAACGACAACATCAACAGGATGGCGGCCGGAAGTGCACCGTACCACGGCTACTGGACGCGCGATTATAAACGCATAGATGAGCACTTTGGAACCTGGGAGGACTTCAAGAGGCTCGTGCAGGAGGCCCGAAGGAGGGGCATCTGTATAATCGTCGATTACGTTCCCAACCACTCCAACCCGGCGACGGACGGTGAGTTTGGAGCGCTCTACGACAACGGCACCTTTGTAACCGACTACTACCGGGACACCAAGAACGCGACGGTGAACCCGTACACGGGCATCAGGGAGAACGTCTACCACCACAACGGCAACATATTCACGTGGGAGGGAATTCCCCTCAAGTACGCCAACCTCTTCGGCCTGGCCGACTTCAACCAGCTCAACCCCTGGGTCGATTCATACCTCACGGAGGGCGCGCTCCTCTTCGCCGACTCAGGGGCCTGCGGCTTCAGGATCGACGCCGTTAAACACATGGAACTCGGCTGGCTTGAGAGCCTCTACCTGCGCCTCTACTCCAGAGCCCCCCTCTTCATCTACGGGGAGTACTACTCCCTCTCGCCGGAAAGGAGCGACGACCTCTACGAGCTCTACCGCTACTCCAACGTCTCGCCGGTTCTCAACATACCTATAAGGGAGGACATAGTGAGGACCTTCGGCTTCGTGGGAAGCCTCGAAACCCTCTCCAGAACGCTTGAGGGTTACTACTCTCTCTTTGTCTATCCTAACAAGCAGCTGAACTTCCTCGACAGCCACGACCTCGTCCGCTTCCTCAACGCGGCAAAGCGGGACGACGCGGTGGAGCGCTTCCACATGGCTCTGGCACTGACGATGACCCTGCCAGGGATTCCGGTGATATACTACGGCGACGAGAGCTACCTCGTGAGCAGGGACGGGAAGGGCGACCCGTACAACCGGCCGATGATGGCCTTCAACAACACCACCGAGGCGGCGGGGATAATCAGAACCCTGGCGGAGCTGAGAAAGACCAACGATGCCCTGGCCTTTGGAGACTTCAGGACCCTCTATGCCAACTACTCCGTATGGGCCTTTGAGAGAACCTTTGGAAGCCATAAGCTTCTAGTTGTCATGAACAAGGGCTCGCCCGTCAGTCTGACCCTCAACCTCAACTGGCCCGACGGAACTTACCGCGATGCCCTGGCCGGCGCTCAGATGAGCGTTTCGAATGGAAAGGCATTCCTGGAACTCCTGCACAACAGCTTCTACGTCTTCCACATCGAAGGGGAGCAGAAAGAACCCCTCATAGGCTCGGTGACCCCTTACATCGCCCAGCCCGGCCAGAGAATCCTTATAGGTGGAGCCGGCTTCGGCTCCTCAGGAAGGGTCATCATCGGCGGCGTCGATGCGAGGGTTCTCTCGTGGAATTCGACCGAGATACTCGTCGAGGTTCCCGAGGTGAAGACTGAGAATGCCTGGCTCGACGTCGTGGTCGAAACCGGGGGAAAGGCCAGCGAACCGGCAAAGCTGCGCTACTATTCGGGGAACGACCTTCCAGCGCTTATAGCCATCAACGCCACAAACCTCACCGGGAGGCTCTGGATTAAGGGTAGCCTCCCGGAGCTCGCTGAACCGAGGCCCCTGTTTAAATCCTCGACGGGCTACTACTTCACCGTTGCCCCTCTCCCCAACGGAACGGCCTTCTCTGTGGAGCTCTACACTGGTTCACCATGGGGGGAGCTTGAACCGCTCAACGTGACCCTCTACGGCTTCGTGAACTCCACGGTTGTGGTTCTGAGGGATGAGCCTCCCATCGTTGAAACCGAAACGGCTCCAGCGATGCCAACGACGACGATAGTCCACAGGCCAATTGGAGAGAATCCCCTCCCCTACGTCCTCGCCGCCCTCCTTCTGCTCGGGGCGGCCCTGATAATCTGGAAGAAAAGGGGTTAAATCTGTTCGAGAAGCTTCTTTCTCTTTTCTTCGTACTCTTCGGCGCTTATAACGCCCATGTCGTAGAGCTCCTTGAGCTTCTTCAGTTTCTCCATAGGGTCTTCCTTCTTCTCCACCGCCGGCTGGTGCTGGACGGTGGCCCCGGCCGGGGCAAAGCGGGTCACGAGCTCCTCCGGCTTCTTCAGAACCCACGTCTCGTGGGTCAGGCCCTTCTTGACCTCTATCGTCACGGGCTCGACGGCTATCGCGTTCAGAGCATCCTTTATGGCGTTTATCGTCTTCCTCGCCTGCTCCTTGTTCATCCAGCCGAGCTTGAGCCTTATGTTCTCCTCACCCTTTATGAGGAACTCGGAGGATATGACGCCCAGCTCAACGGTGACCTCCTCAAGCTTCTGATACGGTATGGCCTTTATCTCGTACCTCCCCAGGATTTTCTCGTCGAGGTAGATTATCCTCCTGTTCGTGATGATGAGCCACTTCGGCTTCTCCACACTTATCTTCTTGCGGACTGTGAACAGAACATCCTCGTTCGGTTCAAGGTGCCTCAAAACGGACTTTGGAAGGTTGTTACCCATTACTCTCACCTCCTTATTCTTCGTCCTCGGTGTATATTAACCTTCTCTTTTTCCACCCGGTAGAGCAGGAAGAGGGTCCCCTGGTCGACGCTTTCAATAAGGGGGCTCAGGACTTCTTCCCTTTCTCCCGTTCTGAGGAGGACCCTCCTTGGTCTCTCCCCCGTTTCGGCCTCCAGTCTCACGGTCTCCCACTCGAAGCCCATGGAGCGGCTCACCGGCAGGGTCAGCGTCCTTTTTGAGGTCTGGATAACCACGCTCCCGTTGAACGGGGGGGTTTCCACTGCAACGACCACCCTCCTGTGGTCCCCGCTTTCGATGGAGGAGTATGCGACGACCAGCCCCACCGTGAGGAGAATCAGCGGCAGCAGAGAGCCGGCCGCCGAGATTCCCAGGCGGCCGCCCAGCCAGAAGACCGCCAGGGAGAGAACGAACGCAGCCAGCAGGAAGAGAAGGCCGTAGAGCAGTGTCTTCTTCCCAACTTCCCCCCCGCCCAGCTCATTAAGAACGCCCTCCCACTCCTCGGCGGTCTCCACGTAGTCCGCGGTGATTCCCAGGGCGACGAGGGCGAATATCGGGAGCACCGATGAGAAGTACGGGCTGGCCAGTATTGCCTCCCCCAGGTTCCGGTAGGCTTCGGGAAATGCCACGGGCAGGAACTGCGACGCCCCGATAGCGTACGGGGCCGCGTAGAGGGTCATCGAGAGGGAGACGGCCCTGCTGGCAGAGCCGCTGGATAGAAAGACCCCCAGCAGGATAGCCGCGAGCGCGGCGGGAAGTGCGTAGCCGCTCACCCCGGCGACGCTGGAATACGCCAGCGCGGTCAGGGCCGCCGCGGGAAGAACAACCGCGAATTTTGCGAGGGTGAGGCTCATCTTATCTCCCCCAGAAGCCTGGTTACTATCCTGCCGGTTTCCTCCTCGCCGGGCAGCCAGCGGACGACGTAGGCTCCGGTTTTCTCCAGGTCCTCCATTATCGCCCTCTTCTCCATCTCCATCAGCGTCCCTGTCCCCGGGTCGAGGGTCGGATAGACCGAGATGTCTATCACCATGGGCCTCGTCCTGCCCCGCCCCATGGCCCTCACGGTGAGCAGTCCCCTCCTCGTCTCGGCCCACGTTCCCTCCAGGATGTTGGAGACGTAGACCACAAGGGGGGTGTACTGGATGAGTATCCTCCTCAGCCTCTCCACCGCGTCGTCGAGCCTTTCCTCCCCGGTTTGGACCCTCTCAAAGCTCATCATGGCTCTAACGATTTCGTGGAGCTGTCTGGGCCCTGTGGCAGGTGGAATGAACTTTCCCGCTCCCAGCAGATAGAGCCCCACGTGGTAATCCTTTCTCAGGAAGCGGTGGGCCATGGAGGCCACGAGGTTCATGGCGTGCTCGTAGGGGCTCTCGCTCTCCTTTCCTATCTTCATCGCCTCCCGGGCGTCCACAATGAAGAGCACGGTCTTCTTTCCTTCCCTCTCGAACTCGTTGACGAGCACCTCCCCCATCCTCGCCGTTGCCTTCCAGTTTATGAGCTTCATTGGATCCCCCGTCTGGTAGCTCCTTATCTCCTTGAAATCCGTTGAGATGGGCCCCCTTATGGAGTAGCTCGTCTCCGGAACGCTTATCCTGGCCTTTCTCCGGGTTTCAATCACCGATACCTCTCTCAGCACCCTGGGAACGGCCCTTATCCTCAGCTCCTCCCCGTAGAGCCCCCAGAGATAGCGGGTCCCAAGGGGACTCCTTGTGGTCACCTCGCTCCTGGGCAGGGTGTAAACGCCCCTGAGGACGGGCTTTATCCTGTACGTGTATTCAACCCGCAGTAGCCTGGGCCCCTTGAAGAACACCCCGACGCTGCTGCCCCCCGTCAGCGCCACGCTCCCAGGCAGGGGGTCCCTGACGACCACTATGCCCATGCCGCGTTCGACCGTGACGTGCACCCTGACCTCGACCTCCTCGCCGAGCCGCACCTCCCTCCGGGATATCCTTCTCACCACTGTTATGCCCTTCGGCGGTTCGATCAGCGTTCCCAGGGCCAGGATTGATAGGGGCACCGTGGCCAGGCCTATCATCCCCGGGGAGAGAAAAAGCGTCCCCAGGAGGAGTGCCCACAGGAGGTAGCCCGTCAGGTTCTTCCTCATCTTCCTTCCACCCCTTTGGGAACGGGGGTCTTTTCCAGGGCTTCCATTATGACGTCCTCGCCCCTGATGCCCTCGAAGGAGTACTCCGCCCTGATGACGACCCTGTGGGCCAGGGCATCGATGGCGAAGGCCTTGACGTCGTCCGGGAGAACGTAGTCCCTGCCCTCCAGAAGGGCGTTTGCCTTTGCCACCTTCATCAACGCGATTCCGCCCCTGGGGCTCGGGCCGGCCTCCACCCGGGAATCCGCCCGGGCGTTCCTCACGAGCTCCGAGATGTACCTCACGATGTCCCTGCTGGTGAAAATTCTCTCCTCCACGAGGTCCTGGATTCTTACGAACGTCTCCCTGTCGATCATAGGTTCCATGTCGGCGGTTGGGTCGTCCTTTCTCCAGCTCAAACGCGCTTCGAGGATCGCCATCTCATCTTCCAGGCTCTTGGGATAGCCCACGCGCAGCCTGAGGAGGAACCTGTCGAGCTGGGCCTCGGGGAGGGGGTATGTTCCCTCGAACTCTATCGGGTTCTGTGTTGCGATGACGAAGAACGGCCGCTCCAGGGGGAAGGTCTCACCCTCTATGGTCACCTGCCGCTCCTCCATCGCCTCGAGCAGAGCGGACTGGGTCTTTGGTGGAGCGCGGTTGATTTCGTCCGCCAGAAGGACGTGGGTGAAGATCGGTCCCTTTATGAGCTCGAACGTTCCAAGGTTCTGGCGCCACACCTTCGTTCCCAGTATGTCCGCGGGAAGCAGGTCCGGGGTGAACTGAACGCGGGTGTATTTCAGGCCCAGGACCCTCCCAAAGGCTTTGGCCAGGAGTGTCTTCCCCAGGCCGGGGTAGTCCTCAAAGAGGACGTTCCCGTTGACGAGAGCCGCCGCCAGGGTCTTCCTTATGACTTCCTCGTTGCCGATGTAGACGGTTGAAATTCTCTCCACAATCTCTTCAAGCTTCTTGGAGGCTTCCTCAATCTCGGTCATGGCTTCCACCCCATCAGGTCCCTCAATCCTTCAAAAACTTCCTCCACAATCCTCTTTCTCCTCTCGAGCTCGGCCCTCTCATAGCGCCGCCTTATCCAGAGCGGCATGAGGGGGGAGACCTTTTTTCCCTCGTAGTCCGCCACCTTCGAGATGAGCGCTCCGAACTCCTCCCTGTCCCCGAAGAGCCTCGCACCGTAATAGGTCACGAACGCCACCAGCGGTCCCCTCCTGCCGCGCACGACGAAATCTTCAACTGCTTTTCTAGCCTCCATCATCTCGGGACCCAGCCTCTCCAGCGTTTTTGCCTCGTGCCTCCGCCACTGCTCGAGGAGGTAGCGCTCCGGGTCATGCCCCGCCACGTGGGAGTACACCATCGATCCGGCCAGAAAGACCCCCAGGACGAGCACCAGCCACTCCCCGTAGAAGACCAGCTCCGGATGGCTCTCGCTGAGTTCCCCTCTGACGGAAACGTAAAGGCCCAAAACGCCGCCGAGGGTACCTATTCCAAGCAGGTTCCTCTCGATGACCTCCACCCAGGGGTACCTCTCGACGAGTTCTGAGGCGGCGTAGCCGAGCAGGAACGCGGCCCCGGCGTAGCTGAAGACGCTTCCGTAGGCCATCAGCTGGGGCGTTCTGGACAGACCGTAGAGTGCCAGGAAGACCCCAACCCCCCTAACGACCCTGGCCCGCTCCTCCAGATTCGGCGCGGTTAGTGCGACCCCAGCGCCGAATGAAATCAGGGCCAGCGGGATGCGCCACTCCGGGATCGGGATGAGAAGGGCCGCGGCCGAGAGGCCGAGCGGCACGAGAAGCCCGGCGAGGAGCTCCCTTCCCAGTCCCTTCGCCACCTCACGCGCCGCCATGAACAGCGCTAAAATTACCGCGGGCCCCTTGATGGCGCTGAGGGGCTCCGCCCATGGTGAAAGGGCGTAGATGAGGGCAACCGCCCCGAAGTAAATGCCTATCCTTCCCCAGTTGAGCTTAAACAATGCAGCCACCTCCAACCAGCTCGAGGAGCGAGCGGTAAAATCTGATGAACTCCCCCCGCGACACCTCGACCGTGCTGTACTTGGCCCTCTCGAAGACCTCCGTCAGGGTATCCAGGGGCTCCCAGGGGTACATCATGTCCGTCAGCGCCGCGGCTATCTCCCTGGGGGTCATTCCCTCGACGTTCAGGCCGGCCCCTCTGGCCCACGGCAGGAAGCACCTCTCGTAGTAATCGACCACGGCGTCGTCGTAGCGGGGCACTATCCTCACGGTCGCACGTTCGATGAGCTCCCCGCAGCGTGCCTCTATGGTGTGTTCCCCACCTTTCATGGTCAGGGTAAAGTCCCTGCCCCGTCCTACAAGCTTTCCATCAACGTAAAGCTCCGCCTTTCCCTCGCACTCGATGCTCAGCTCCACCGTTTCCCCCTCCCGGAATACGGGAATACCGTTGTTGAAGATAATCTTCAGAACCTTCTCCGCCCTCTTTTTCTCGGGTTCTCTTCTCACGAGACGGTATCTGACTATCAGTGCGCCGATAACCAGAGCTATGGCGATGTAGGTCCATGGGATTCCCCGTTTTCTGGATATCACTACGTGGAACCTCCCGCTCGCGGGCAGGTAGTAGGATGAGCCGTCAAAATCAACGACCACAGTTGCGTTGGTTTCCTTCTCCGGCACGGGAACCTCGAGCGTGGCTATTCCAGAGCCGTTGGTCATTACCCGCATCGCGAAGCCGTCCACGCTGACGTTGAGGTAAACCCCGCTCACCGGATTGTCGGAGGAATCAACGACCCTGAACCTCAGCGCCGCGGTTTTTTCGCCCTCCACCCTCGGCGTCAGGAGCTCTATTTCCACCGGTGAAAGAACCACCACCGTCGTTCTCCCAAGGGTTCTGGTACCGTGGCGGAATTCCACTGACCTTTCCCCCACCGTCTGGAAGGGTTCGATCGTCAGCTCAAAGCTTCCGTTGGTCACGTCTATCGGATAGGTCTTCCCCGGAAACACGTAGGCCTGCAGGGCCGCATCCTCAATTCCAGCGACCTTTCCGCCGATTCTGATGGGCTCCCCGATTTCTCCGGTTATCCTCTCCGGAACCTTCAGCTCAACCGTCGCCACCGTGACGTTCATGGCGGACGGGGAGTAATCTGGACTTCCTGGATACCTCACGGTCAGCACGTGACTCTCAATCGTGGGGAGCTGGAGAACCAGGGAGAACCTGCCGTCCGTGAGGGTGGGGGTCTCCCCGAGGGGCCTTCCATCGAGGTAGTATTCGATGCTGGCATTGGCTATTGGCCCCCCCGCCCCGCTGAGGAGGCTGCCGATGACCGTGACGTTGCCGGGCCTGGCCAGTATCAGCCCTGGCATCGAGAATCTGGCCAGTCCCCTGACTTCGACCGTGAACGTGGCCCCGGAGGGGAGGTAAGGATATCCGAGGGGAGTGAGGTAGTATACGAAGACCTGCTTCGTCCCTGGGGAGAGGTACGCCGGGATTTTAACGGGGAGCGCGAAGGTTCCGTTGGATGCGTTTGCGTAGCCTATCAGGACGTCCCTTTCCCCGTCGTTTATGAACGCAGCCACACTTCCCCGGCGCGGCCGTTCGCCCGTGGCGCTGCCCTCCACGGTTCCGTTTATAACGAAAGAATCCCCCGCGGTCACCGCTCCGGGTACCTCAGCTTTGATTTCGGTTCGCTCCACTACGAAAACCGGGAGGTGGATTTTGTATTCGTCCGCTCCCCGCGTGACGGTGAGGTTCTCGATGTGCCAGCCGTTGGGGTAGTCGTCGGGTGGGATTAGCCTGACGTACATCCGGGTCTCGTTCCGCAGGGTTTCGATGGAGAACCAGGAATCCACCAGCGGGGATTCCGTTTTGAGGCCCACCTCCCCGGTGCCGGGCACGGTGAGCTCAACGGTAAGCGCATCGTTCTTGCGCAGGTACGCCGTGACCGGGTCGGGAAGGGCGCTCACGTTTCCCGGGACAGTCACAGGGACGATCCTGGTCAGCGAGTTTCCTTCCCTATCCGTTGCCCTGACCATGACCGGATAGTAGCCTGGCTCCTCAAAGGGGCCCACCGTCAGGTTGTATATCCCCGGCTCCCCGATGAGCGCTATCCTCCCGATGGCTGGAACGTCCACGGCAACGCTCGCGTTTGCCCCGCTCGCGACCCGCTCGAACTTTATCGTAACCGTTCCTGATGAACCGGGCTCCAGGGGCATCAGAACCCCGGGTGCCTCCAGTTCGAAGGGCAGGTACACGTTCTGATCCGTGGGGTGCAGGGGGTCGAAGACCAGCCAGCCCGCATCCTTGAAGTAAACCTCCGCCCAGAAGTGCCTGTTCTTTTCGGTCACGACCTGGGTCTGGGGGACTGCATCGATGTAAACCCCCTCGACGAGCCTCGCGGGAAGGCCGTTCAGCCTGGCCAGAACCACGAAGGCGGAGGCGAAGTCGTAGGAACTCCCTGCCTTTGATTCAAACAGAAACCACGTCAGCCTGTCAGCCCCCTCGGGGGGAGTCACGTTTTCCACGTGCCTGTAGTTGCTGGCCAGGTACCTGACTATACTGAGCGCTTTCCAGTAGTCAGAGCGTGCTCCCATCGTTATGCTCTCCGCCAGGGTCACCAGCCTGGTGTCGTTGGGGGCCGAGAGATACACCGTCTGATTTCCCGCGGTGAGGTTGACCAGGTAGGGCATATCAAAGGTGTAACCCACCGCGGAGAATGAGTAGGCTGTCACGTTCAGGGAGGTTCTGAAGAGGTTGTACTCGGGAATAGCCTCTGCCCC
This sequence comes from Thermococcus sp. 4557, assembly GCF_000221185.1. Lineage (NCBI taxonomy): Archaea > Methanobacteriati > Methanobacteriota > Thermococci > Thermococcales > Thermococcaceae > Thermococcus > Thermococcus sp. 4557. The sequence goes on from NC_015865.1 coordinate 1,577,550, forward strand.
GGCACCGTCAACGCGGGTCGTGTAGAGGGGGGTGAAGAGGTTCCCGCTGAGGGGAAGAAACGAGACAACGGTTACCCTGTCCCTCTCGGTGTGGTGGGGGACTTTTATCTCCGGGGGGGCGATGACGTTGCCCGGAATCACTGTGGCGTTTCCCGTCGTCCACCTCCCGTCGGTGTAGTCGGTGTACACGTTGAGTCGGAGGTAGTGGGTGTGGGCCGCGCCCGTTACGAGGAGAACGAAGTGATGCGAAGCCGGAGCCTCGACCGGCGGCCCGGTTTCGTTGGTCTCGTTCCCGGGCGGAAGCTTTGGGGAGAGTATCTCCTCGATGCTCTTGGTTCCGGGCGGGGCTTCGATGAGGGCTGGTCCAAGCACGACGGAGACAAGGAGGAGGGAGAGCAGTGTTAGCGTGAGAAAGGCGATGTATTTCCGCCTCACCATGATGTTCCTTACTTCAACCGCGGGTTATATAAGGCTTTGCATTAATGTATTATGTTGGACATCCCTGCCCAAAACCCTTAACTATCGGCGGGTCGTCCTTGGATTGGTGGTGTTATGGAGTTCGAAAGGAAGCCCCTCATAGGCATGGTTCACCTGAAACCCCTCCCCGGTTCCTACCTCTACGGCAGGAACCTTGACGAGGTTATCCAGGCTGCCCTACGGGACGCGAGGACGCTGGAAAAAGCGGGTTTTGATGCTATAATGGTCGAGAACTTCGGCGACGTTCCCTTCCCGAAGTACGTGGACAAGACGACCGTCGCGGCCTTCACGGCGGTCGCCAAGGCAATCCGCGACGAGGTTGACCTTCCCCTCGGGATAAACGTCCTCCGCAACGATGGAATTGCCGCCTATTCCATTGCCTACGCGGTGAAGGCGGACTTCATAAGGGTGAACGTGCTGAGCGGTGTGGCTTACACAGACCAGGGCATCATAGAGGGCATCGCCCACGAGCTTGCTAGGCTCAGAAAGCTCCTCCCGAGCAAAATAAAGGTCTTCGCGGATGTACACGTCAAGCACGCGGTTCACTTCTTCGACTTCGAGGACGCGATAAGGGACACCGTCGAGCGCGGCCTTGCCGATGCAATCGTCGTCAGTGGGAGAGCAACAGGAAAGCCCGTCGATGTGGAAAAGCTAGCCCTCGCAAAGAGAATCTCCCCTGTGCCGGTGGTGGTGGGTTCGGGCACCTCCTACGACAACCTCCCGGAGCTCTGGGAGTATGCCGATGCCTTCATAGTGGGCACGTGGATCAAGCGGGAAGGAAGGGTCGAGAACGAAGTTTCTCCGGAGCGGGCAAGGAAACTGGCCGATTTGGCGAAGGATCTTCGGTCTGAGAATCACTAGTTTGACTTTACTTTCACTCGAATTTTCTTTTCCGAAAGTCTTATTATCCAGGAATGCGTAATTTGTTACAAAGCCAGACCCTGTCCCGCTTTTCTTTTCCGCGAGATGGGTTTTGCCCGGAAGTGAGCGCATGCCCTCCGAACCCCTCACGGGCTTCAACGTTCTCGGCCCGCTCCTCGGGCTTCTCCTTCTCATTGGGACAGCCCTGCTTCTCTTCCTGCTCGTGAAGTGGCTTTGGGGACTTGTTCGGAGGTGAACGTGGTGCTTAAGGTAATGGCCATGGTCTTGGGCGTTATGCATCTACTGGCCTTTCCAGTTTCCGCTCCCCAGTTTCCGGATCGACTGCCATCTGTGACCAAAGAGAAGGCGGAATCATTCGGCCTGATATGCTTCTGGAGCGGTGAGGTGGAGGAAACCCACTCCTGCCAGTACAAGTTCAATGCGGGATCGAACTGCGCCGACCTCGGGGAAGTTTACGAGAAGAGATACTTCGACGGTACCGGATTCATTTCGATCAAGCACACCTACGCGGCCCTGGTGGATGACCACTACTACGCTTACGGCGAGGTCGGGTACCTCAAGGAAACGAACGTCTGTGACCTCGAGGGACTCGCCCCGGTTCTGCTCGACATGTGTCTGGAGGGTATACCCAACAGCACAGTGAGGGTTTCGGTGAACTCCTTGACCACCGCCCCGGAAAACTCGAATGTTTTCTCTGAAGACTCTGGGGAGCTCTCGCCCGAGGAGTTCGCGAAGGGGATAAGAGTTGTTGAAATAAGAAAATCGTGAGGAGATGTGAAAAATGAAAAAATTCCCCATCTTTGTTGCCTTTCTCCTTGTTGTGGGCCTCTTTTTGCCCCTTGCTAGCTCTTCCAGCGCCTGGGAGGTCATCTACAACGTTCAGCGGGATAAGATGGAGCTCGACGGTGTTTACAACCCCGTATCCTTCATTCCAGGAACCTCCGGGGATTACTACCTTCTCGGAAGCCACGGGGCGGGGCTGGCCGTTCTGGTGCACCTCTCGCCGATGGGTGAAGTGCTCTGGATGAAGAACTTCAGCCTCAGCCAGAAACTCCCCCTAAACCTTCCCTCCGGGCAGTTCCAAGTCATACAGGACATCGGCGTGGGGAGGGACGGTATCTACGTCGTTTTGATGACGAACGGCGTCCTCAACGTTTCGGCCCCGAGTGACTGGGTGCGGGGAGACCCGCTGTTCACGCTGGTCAAGTTCGACTTCTCGGGGAACCCGGTCTGGGCCAGGGCCTTCAAGAACTCCAACGGTGGCTATGGGGGCATCAGGCTTCAACCTACTGACGACGGGGCCATCGTGCTGGCTCCGGTTTACGCGCACATGCACCACAAGGATCCGGACGACCCCTACGATACTGACCACATAGCCCCCCGCCTCGACGTTGGGGCGATAAAGTTCGACTCCTCCGGGAACCTCGAGTGGGTCCACATCTACGGAAGGGAAGGCATCCACGAATACGTTTGGGCCGTGGGTTCCGACGGAAGTGAAGTCGTGATAGCCTTCTCCTCCGACGGAGGCCCGGACCTCGGGTTCATAGGCATAGACCCCGAGACGGGAAACCTGAGATGGGTCAGGGAGTACAAGCAGGCCATCGATGGCGGCGAGCTCTGGAAGATGGGCGGATTCAACAGCCTCTCCGGTGGAAGGCCCATGCTCTACAGTGTTCCCGACGGGTGGATCTATACCAACGGCCTCCCAGGGAAGTATGACGGGGGGGCCTCGGTCTGGATGAAGCTCGATAAAAAGGGGAACATCCTCTGGAGTGGCTTCTGGAACACTACTCTCTACAAGGGACAATCTCCTGCGAGCTTTGCCCTCGCAGACGATGGTAACTACGTTCTCTTCGACCCGCTCGTCAAGATGTCCCCCTCCGGTGAGATCCTCAGGGTCTACTACGACGTTCAGCCCCACGGCCACTACATAGCCCGCGCTGGGGACGGCTTCGCCATCTTCCTCGTCCCGGACAGGCTCCTGAAACTCGGCCCGAACATGGAGTTCGCCGGCTGCGATGTCCACCATGTTGAGGAGGGAGGAGAGCTGACCCCTTGGGTTCCCAACTTCGTGGAGCTGGGGAAGGATGATGTAAAGTTCGTGAAGGCGCCCTTCTACTCGGAGGGTGAGTTTGGGGAGGCTTTCGAGTTCGACGACCTCCCGACCGGGGAATGGTACAGGATCGGAAAGCCCAGTGTCTGGGTTTACGACCATCCAAGCGAGTACTTCCACGTTAAGGACGTCTGCAACCAGACTGGCTCGTCCGAGGCTACCGGGACCTCGACAGGCCCCGCCACGTCCTCCAACTCACCAACTGCCACGTCTGAAAGCCCCGGCTTTACGAGCTCAGGATCATCCGGCGGCTCCAGCGGCGGGGAAACGGGCACGGACGATGGGTTTTCGGTTGACGTGACCTGCGGGCCCGGGATAATTGCCCTGCTCGTGCTGCTGGTAGTTGCAATAACCAGAAGGAGGTGATGATGTGGGGCTACTCAAGAAGCTCATCGTAGGCCTCGTCCTGCTCGTGCTCATCGGTGCCATAGCGGTCTACGGCATCCAGTACTACTACTCAACGCCTACGACCGGGTTCTTGTGGGGGGAGACGAGAGCGGCAACGTCCTGACCGAGTCCGAGACGGACAGTTTAATCTACGGCTCCAGCGTGCCGTTCCAGGTGAGGGTGGACTACAAGGCCCCCGTCGGGGTTGATTCGTACGAGGTTAAAATCGAGATTTACAGACTCGTGGAAAAGTGAGGTGGAAAAATGAAAAAACTCGTCTTTGCCCTGTTTGCGGTGGCCCTCTTGGCCATCGCGGCCGGCTGTGAAAACCCGGACACGAACGTGAAAACGGAGAAGACCCTCACGATAAACGAGGTAACGGTGCACTACTCCGGCGACGTATCCCTCTCGCAGGCCAAAGCGGTCCTGAGCTTCGTGGGGGACAACTTTCAGATAAACGGGGAAACGGACGTTTACGTCTCTAAGAGCGGGGATTCCTACACGGTCAAGGTGACGACCCCCTACGCCAGTGCAAGCGACATCGACGGGAGAACGGCTTTCTACGTGAAGGTAATGGCGTCGAAAATGTCGCAGGACGTTTTTAACGGGGCAAAACTTACGCTGAAACTCCTGAACGGCGATGAAAAGGAGGTCTTCTCGGCGGAGAGCAAGTACGCCTACATCGAGTCGAACGGCATAACCGTCTGGTACTCCGGCGTTAGTGTAGATGATGCCCAGAAGGTTCTCGACTATGCGGTTTCCTTCGCCGGAAGCGGTCCGTGGGACATCTTCATCGACGGGAGCAATCCCTACAGGATAAGCGCCATGAGCTCCTTCGAGAGCGCCGACGAGATTGGAGACGCCGAAAACGCCTACAGGGGGATGGCGTCGGAACTGTCTCAAGAACTTGGTGGAAACGTGGTCATCTACGTGCTGAACCCCGAGGGGGAAGAGATAGCGTCCTTCAACAGCTGAAACCTGGGAGATCGAGAAGCTCTCTTAGGGCTCCTCTCCTTCTATTTTCATTTCCATACTGCTGAATTCCAGGATTATTGCGCTCCATCCTTTCCTCTTCCGTCTCCTGCCACGGTAGCCGAAGTAGACGCCTCCCTTGTAGTTATATACGCCCGTTGGGCGGTGGGTATATAAGTGATGGCGCCTTAGGTGATTTAGGAGGACGGTTCTTTCGCCCTTTCTGAGTCTGGAGATGGTTCCTATGGAGAATGTACTTTACATCGTGCCCAACGTGTCTTACAAGAAGGGTTTTCTGAGCTCGGCGGCGGTCAACCTCGTGATAACGAATGAGAGAGTCATAGCGGCCCACATCACGAAGGAAACGATAGCAAAGGGAAAGGAGGAGGCCAGCGGCATCACCGGCTACCTGGCTGGCGTCGCCTCCGGCTACAGCGAGAGGTACTACGAGATGGAGCCGAGCGAGATACTGGAGGAGTCGGAGGAGAACTTCGTCATCCCGATGGCTGACATCAGGGAGGTCAAGCTCAAAACCGGGGACTACGATGGCGGAAAGATGGACGAGCTGGAGATAAAGGGGCGCAAAAACATCAAGTTCAAGGCCAACCCCGGGTCAATGAGCGTGAAGAAGATCAAGGAGGCCTTCAAAGCGGCCGGCATCAAGGTGAAGGGTGGCGGCTTCTTCAACATCTGAGCGGAAAAATTATATTTCCCGCGTCCGAACACCTCCCATAATTCTCACGGGTGGTGCTCATGGGAAAGTACTTTGGAACCAGCGGCATCAGGGAGGTCGTCAACGATAAGCTGACGCCGGAGCTGGCTTTAAAGGTCGGAAGGGCCCTGGGGACCTGCCTCGGCGGCGGAACCGTCGTAGTCGGTATGGACACGAGGACGAGCGGCGAGATGCTCAAGAGCGCTTTCGTCAGCGGTTTACTATCAACCGGCGTTGACGTTGTCGACATAGGTCTGGCCCCGACTCCCCTGACCGGCTTCGCCATCAAGCTCTACGGTGCCGACGCGGGCGTTACGATTACAGCGAGCCACAATCCGCCTGAGTACAACGGTATAAAGGTCTGGCAGGCCAACGGAATGGCCTACACCCCCGACATGGAGAACAGGCTTGAGGCTATTCTGGAGTCCGGGAACTTCAAGAAGGCTCCCTGGAACGAGATTGGAAGCCTCAGAAAGGCCGACCCGCGGGAGGATTACATAAGGAAAGCCCTCGAGATGGTTCACCTGGACGGTTCCTACACCGTCGTCGTTGATTCCGGCAACGGGGCCGGCTCGATTCTGAGCCCCTACCTCCAGAGGGAGATGGGCAACCGCGTGATAAGCCTCAACTCCCACCCCAGCGGTTTCTTTGTCAGGGAGCTTGAGCCGAACGCGAAGAGTCTGTCCGCGCTGGCAAAGACTGTGAAGGTCATGAAGGCCGACGTCGGCATAGCCCACGATGGCGACGCCGACAGGATTGGGGTCGTGGACGACCAGGGGAACTTCGTCGAGTACGAGGTCATGCTCTCACTCATAGCCGGCTACATGCTCAGGAAGTTCGGGAAGGGGAAGATAGTCACGACGGTAGATGCCGGTTTCGCCCTGGACGACTACGTCAAACCCCTCGGCGGTGAGGTGATAAGGACGCGCGTTGGGGACGTTGCAGTCGCAGACGAGCTGGCCAAGCACGGCGGCGTCTTCGGAGGTGAGCCGAGCGGGACGTGGATAATGCCCGAGTGGAACCTCACCCCCGACGGCATCTTTGCCGGGGCGCTCGTCCTTGAAATGATTGACAAACTCGGCCCGCTGAGCGAGCTGGTAAAGGAAGTTCCGCGCTACGTAACCTTGAGGGCGAAGATACCCTGCCCCAACGAGAAGAAGGGGAAGGCGATGGAAATAATAGCTAAGGAAGCCCTGAAGGCTTTCGACTACAAGCGGCTGATAGACATCGACGGTGTTAGAATAGAGAACGACGACTGGTGGATTCTCTTCCGCCCGAGCGGGACGGAGCCGATAATGCGCATAACCCTGGAGGCCCACACCGAGGAGAGGGCTAAGGAGCTCATGGAGAAGGCGGAGAGGCTGGTGAGGGGGGCGATAGCCAGGGCCTGATCACTTCAGCCTCTTCAGCTTCTTCCCTATTATCGCGAAGGTCGCCATCAGGGCTATCAGCATGACCCATCCGAGGTTCTTGCTCGTTTCCTCCGGCATGACGATGTAGGCGAACAGCATCACCGTGGTGAAGGTCACCAGTATCAGAACCAGTCCCTCTCCCCTCGTTCCGGTTTTTATCTTCCCCCTCGGGTGGAAGTTTGAGAAATGGCTCCATTTGATGCCCGAAACCGTCAGCGTGTCCGCGAAGAGGTGCGAGATGTAGCCTATGAAGAAAGCTATCGCGGGCCAGTAGCTGTTGGTTATCCAGTACGCCAGCCCGCCGACGAGGGCGGTTATCAGTATTCCGGCCTCTATCGTGTGGGTAGCGCCCCTGTGCTCGACGAAGCGGGGCATGACCGTTCCGCCGGGCAGTTTGGTCGAGATATACGACTTGGGGTGGTCTATGTCGGGCATCAGGGCGCCGAGGGCGGCCATACCGATGTCCAGAAAGCTCATCGGGGCTCCAAAGAGAACCGCTATCAGGCAGAAGAGAACCCCGAAAACCACGTGCGTGTACCACATCATGTTGCATCATCTGGCTCCTGATTCAGCAAGAACCGATTTAACCCTTTCCCTGCTCCCCTCTATGTCCCCCTTGTCGAACTCGATGTACGTTCCCTCCGGAAACCTTGCCATGAGTATCTCGAAGAGTATCCCTGGCATCGCCACGAGCTTAAAGCCCTTTTCTTTTACAAGCTCCTTTGAGTGCTTGAGCCGCTCCTCCTTGCTCAGGTAGAAGAACTCCTGCATAGCAGAGTAGGGATAGCTCTCCGGGTCGCTTGAGCTCGTGTGGAAGACCCCGCAGGTCGGGGAGCCCTTAACGCCGACGAAGACGACCCTCTCGGGCCTTTCCTCGGTCAGAACCCTTCCTATGAAGTCGGCTATTACCTTCGCCCTCTCGCGCATGCCGAGCCTCTCAAAAACCTCCCTGCTCGCCGGTGCCCTCGGCCAGCCAATCAGCTCGTATTCGGGGCACGGATAAGCCAGAACCTGCCAGTCCTCGTCGAGCTCTCCAATCAGCTCGCGGAGCCTCTTGGCCGTTTCGTACTCCTTCTCCTTCGGCCCGCGGTAGACGTAGAACGGACTCAACAGGCAGGGGGCGACGATGAGGAGCTTCATGGTCATCCCTCAAAGGTTTTCAGGAATGGAACCCTCTCGAAGTCAGAATCAAACGTCAGGATCAGCTCGATTCCATGCTCCTTGCACGTTGCGGCGATGAGAGAATCGTTTGGTAAGAGTTCGTAGTCCTTTCCAATTTGAGACGCGAGTTTTATCGTGTTTTCGCTTAGGGGGATGATTTTCAAAAACCCTGCCTCGCTGAGTTCCTCCAGGGCTGTCTTGACCCTTTCATACACGAAAGTGTAGTCTTTCAAATGCTTTTTGAGGTCGTAGGCCCCTTTAAGGCCGTCCTGAATGGCGAGTGTAAACATGACCTTGTAAACTGTCTCTGAGAACACTACCGGGTTCGTGACCAGGGTATGTCCCTCATCTATGGCCTTCTTGACGAGTTCCTTCGCCCTCTGATCCCCGAGGTGCAGACCAACGAAAACCGATGAATCCACAAAGACCTCAGAGCGACTCATAATACGCCTCCTTTAGGCGCTTGTAGTCAATTTTTTCAACCTTCCTGATGACCATGGAGTCGAGGAGTTCGTCTATGCCTCTCTCGATAATCTTTATCTTCACCCTCTCATGCTCGCGCAGGTGGGGCCTTTTCAGGGGCTTTAGGATGCCGTTCTCGTACACGGCCTCTATAATCTCCTCCATGCTTCCACCCAATATTCCTTGGTGTAACTCCCTTTAAACATTCCCCGTGATCTCCTCAATTATCCTCTCGACTTTCCCCCTCAGCTCCTCGAGCGTTCCCTCGTTGGTTATCACGTAGTCGGCCAGGCCCTTCAGCTCGCTCGTGCGGTATAAGCGCTCCTCGGCGTCGTCCATGGCCTTGAAGTCGGCAAAGCTCCTTATGCCCTTGTCCTTGCTCGCCTTCCTCCTCATGAGGCGCTCGAACCTTACCTCCGGGCTCGCCTCGACGTAGATGACCTTCCCGCCGAGCCTCTTCACGGCGTTGATTTCGCCCTCCGAGCGGACGCCATCGATGACGACCTTCTTGCAGTGCCTCTTCTTGTCGACTGCGAGCCTTATGAGTATGTCCTCGCCGTAGGTCTCCTTGAGGTACTTCCCGAACTCTATCAGCCTGTCCCGCGTCGGCTCGGCCTTCTCAGGCAGCTCTGGAATCCACGAGTAGTCCGAGACGTTGTGGGTGAGCAGGTCTATCAGCGGGTCGCTGCAGGAAACCCTGCAGAATCCCCTCTCCTCGAAGAACTTTGCAACCGTCGTCTTTCCGGCGGCTATCTTTCCAACGACACCGACTATCATCTTCTCCACATCCTCCAGATTAGATTCGCCCCGTCGGTCGATTCCATAAGCCCCTCGTAGGTTAAGTCTGTAATGAACCGAATTAAGGCTTTTTTGTCGTACACCACGGGCCTCTCAAAGCCGAAGAGGTACTTCAGCTCGAAGAAGCCTATGTGCAGCAGTCGGAAGGGGTTGAGGAGGGCGGTTTCCCTCTCGAATCTCAGACCGAAGGGAAAGTCCGCCAGAACGAGCTTCGCCCCACGATCCTCCGCGAGGGCGACCAATTTTTCCGCGTCCGGGAAGAACAGTTCCTCCGGCTCTCCGTCTATCGGCTCGTACTTCAGCCTCGGAAAGGCGTACCTGATTCCAACGGCATCGTGGGGCAGGTTCAGCCCCTCGGCAAAGCCGAGCAGAGCTTTCGCGTTGAAGCTCATGAAGACGAGCGTTTTGACGTCCCCTCTGACGTCCGGCCACTTTCTTGGGGGAAACCTCTTCTCCGCCTCGATTATCGGGAGGAGGAACTCAAGCTCCGTCCTCTTGACGAGTTTTTCGGCCTCCTCGAGCTTCCTCCGCTTTATCTCCAGATCGAGGTTGGAGTAAACCGTGACCTGCCTCACGCCGAGCCTTTCGCGGAGCTTCCCGATTACGAAGCTGTTGCCGATGACGACGCTCTTGTCGGTTCTGTCGTGGGCGATTATGAAGAGCTTGTCACCCTCGGGGTCGTAGCGAACCTCGTCTATCCTGAACGGGCTCTCCGGAAAACCGTTCTCGCGCCTTATCTCCCCCACCAGCTCCGATATCTCCCCAACCGTGAACATGGCTCTTCCCTCTTACCTCAAGGGGCGGGCTTTTAAGGTTCTCGGCGGGAAATTTGTTCCAAAATACGAACAAAAATTTATAAAATGTGGAACAAACTCCCTCCGGTGATGAGGGTGAGGATGAGTTCGAGGGAGATAGCTCTAATCGGCATGATGCTGGGACTCTCGCTGCTCTTTGACGTGATGCCTATAGAGATGCCCACCGTGTGGGGGATGAAGATAGACCTCGTGGCGGTTCCGATAGTGATGGTCTACCTCCTCACTGGGTTCACCGGGGGATTAACCGCGGTTCTGCTGCTCTTTGCTGGCCTCAGCGTGGTATCCTCGGCCAGCTGGCTCGGGGCCATGATGAAGTCCCTCGCCACCCTCTCGGTCATTGTGGGCTTTGAAGCGGCCAGGAGACTCACGCGCTTTGACCTTGGCGATGGGACAAGGCAGAGGCTCCTTCTGTTTGCGGTGGTTGCCTACCTCGCTGGAATCGCGATAAGGATACCCCTCATGCTGGCCCTCAACTACTACGTTGCCCTTGAGATATGGCTCGGCCTTCCAAGGGAGCAGGTGATCCAGGCTGTCGAGAGCTGGACAGGGGTTCCTTTCTGGGTCGCCATTGGGCTCCCGAACGCCATTCAGAGCGCCATCGACGTGTTCATCGGCCTGCTAGCCACGGTCCCGGTGCTCAGAAGGGTTCCCCACCTGCTGGAATAAGGATGAAAATTGGAAAGAGGGCTAGAGGTTGCCCAGTATCTCCTCTTCTTCCATCGTCCTCTCGCAGTAGTGGCAGCGCACCTTGAGGGGCTCCCTTGAGACGACGTAGAATTTGGAGACTGTGTACTCGTGGTTGCTGACGCAGTTCGGATTGGCACAGCGGAGGATTCCGGTTATCTCATCGGGAATCTCGACCTTGAACTTCTCGGCCACCCTGTAGTCCCTCACTATGTTGACGGTAGCGGTTGGGGCGATGAGGGCTATCTTGTTGACCTCCTCCTCGCTCAGGAACTTGCCCTCTATCTTGACGATGTCCTTCCTTCCGAGCTTCCCGCTGTGGACGTTCGAGGCGAGAAGGAGAACGCCGCCGTTCGGCCTGTTGAGGCGGAGTATCTCGATGACCTTCAGCCCCTTTCCGGCCGGGATGTGGTCTATGACGGTTCCCTCTCTAATGGCGGTAACCTTGAGCTCGGCCATTCAAACTCCCTCCAGAACGCCAAGTGTGAGCCCTAAGAGGGCCATTCTCACGGGAACTCCGGAGAAGACCTGCCTGAAGTAGAGTGCGCGCTCCGTCCTATCGACCTCCGGGTGTATCTCGTCGACCCTCGGGAGCGGGTGCATTATCCTGAGGCTTTCCTTCGCCTTCTTCAGAACCGCGCAGTTCACCTGGTAGCTGCCCTTGACCTTGAGGTACTCCTGCTCGTCCGGGAAGCGCTCGCGCTGGATTCTGGTGACGTAGAGAACGTCCAGCTCCGGGATCGTTCCCTCCAGGTCAGTCGTCTCGTGGATTCTAACCCCCTTCTCGCGGAGCTCCTCTATGATGTGCTTTGGCATCCGCAGGAGCTCCGGCGAAATCAGGTAGAGTTCGACGTTGTAGAAGGCCAGAGCCTCCGCCAGGCTGTGAACGGTTCTCCCGTACTTGAGGTCGCCGAGCAGGCCTATGGTAAGGCCGTCTATCCTCCCGAAGGCGCGCTTTATCGTGTAGAGGTCGAGGAGCGTCTGTGTTGGGTGCTGGTTGCTGCCGTCGCCGGCGTTGATGACCGGTATCTCCGCCACCTCCGCGGCGAGCCTAGCGGCCCCCTCCATCGAATGGCGTATCACTATAACGTCGCTGTACTGCTCGACCGTCTTTATAGTGTCTGCCAGACTCTCGCCCTTCTTGACGCTAGTACTGGCGGCGGAGGAGAAGCCGATGACCGAGCCGCCGAGGCGGTGCATGGCGCTCTCAAAGCTCAAGCGGGTTCTCGTTGATGGCTCGAAGAAGAGCGTCGCGAGTATCTTTCCCTTTGCATAGTCGAGTGCACCCTTCTCGTTGAGCTCCGTTTCGAGTCTTTCGGCAACGTTCAAAACAAACTCAATATCCTCCTTCGAGAAGTCCCTAACGCTTATCACGTCTCGTCCTTTCCAGTCCATAAAAGCCCTTCCGATGTAAAAATCGATGGGTTTTTAAACGTTTTTTGACATAAAATTGTCGACGGTAACCCTTTAAAGCCGGGTTCAAAATTTCCATAACCTGGTTTTAGGGTGGTAGCATGAGGACGCCCAGCGTGTACGTAGCCGAGGAGCTGATACCTTTTCTGAGGGCCAAGATAGCGGAGAGGCTTTACCGCGAGGGCATGAGGCAGTCCCAGATAGCCGAGTACCTCGGCATAACGCAGGCGATGGTCAGCAAATATCTGGCCGGGAAGTATAAGGTGCCCCCCGCGGAGGTGGCCGAGAGGCTCGAAGACATGGCCAACGACGTGTCTTCCTTCATACTCTTTGGAGGGAGCAGGGAGGATGCCGTGCTTCTTGTGGCGAGACGTGTGTTCGAGCTCTTTCAAAACGGTTTCCTGTGCAGGTTCTACGCTGAATACGCAGGGGTGAGCGAGGAGGCGTGCCGTTCGCTGTTCTCCGTGGGCCCCAGCCGGGGCGAGATTCTTGAGGTTCTGAACATGGCCCTCAACGAACTTCTCAGGGATGAAAAGTTCCCCGCCCTCATCCCGGAGGTCAGGAGCAACTTCGCCTACTCCCTTCCGTCCCCGCGGAGCGTCGAAGACGTTGCAGCGATTCCGGGAAGGATAACCGCCGCCAAGGGCAAAGCCTTCGCCCTCCCGCCCGAGTTCGGGGCGAGCGGTTTTACCGCGGGCATACTCGTTAAGCTGGCCGAGGTCAGGCCCGAGATACGGAGCGTTCTCAACATCAGGTACGGGCCGGACATAGAATCCGCCCTGACTGCGGCGGGGTTCAAGGTTGGGAGGGTTAAAACCGGTGGGCTGAGCGAAGAGGAGGCCGTGAGGGCTATAGCCGACGTCTTCAGGCGCGACTCTTACGACGCGGTCGTTGACGTGGGCGGCCTTGGGGTCGAACCGCTGGTCTATATATTCGGCGAGACGCCCTTCGACGTCGTTGAGAAGCTCAAGAGGCTGGTGGGGAACCTTTGAGGCGAAGGCTTCTCCTCCTCTACGTGCTCCTCCTTCTGTTTCTGAACCTGACCCCGAGGGTTCCGTCGTCGCCCGTGGCCAACGGGGATAAACTGGCCCATTTGGTGGAATTTGCCGCTCTGGGCTTTCTTGGATGGTGCTTGTGGCCCTACCTGCTGCCCCTGCCGTTCCTCCTGGAGTTTCTCCAGCTCTTCGTCCCCGGGAGAACGTTCTCCTTCGCCGACATGGCCGCAAACCTAATAGGCTTCACCCTCGGACTCATCGCGGGGTGGTGGTATGAAGGTCGTAACGAAGGAGCTCCGCTTCTCAACAAAAGGCGAGATTGACCTCATCGACATAACCCGTGAGGTCGAGAGAATCGTTGATGAGTCTGGAATCGAGAACGGATATGTTCTGGTCTTCGTTCCCGGAGCGACGGGTGCGATAGTCACGATAGAGCACGAGTCCGGCCTTCTGGAGGACTTCAAGCGAGCGCTGAAGGAGCTTGTTCCCAAAGGCAAAGGTTACCTCCACGACAGGATAGACGACAACGCCCACAGCCACCTACGGGCAACTCTCCTCGGGGCGAGCGAATGCTTCCCCGTCGTTGACGGCAGGCTCGTGCGCGGAACCTGGCAGCAGATTTTCTTCGTCGAGCTCGACGTGAGGCCGAGGCACAGGCGCGTTATAGTGCAGGTTATGGGGGAGTGAGAACTCCCTGTTCTCACACCTTTATAAAAGCTGAGAAGTGCGAGTTCTCAGAGTTTATAAACTCCTCGTAGGGAGTCATTAAAGGAGAAATATCGGGAGGAGTGGGAGCGACCTCAGGTTTCCTTTGCCTTTTTCATGCCGATTTCGACGCCCTTGGCGATGGCTTCTTGGAGGAGCTGTTGAGTTTTAAAAAACCGGTACCTTCTATACGCGAGAATTCCAATAACCAATGCAGTAAACGCGGCAAAGCCGTCTATAATTGCCAGATAAGGACTTTCAGAAAGATAATACGCCAGCGGATTAAACAGAAAACCGAGAGCCCAGATGGTCAAGGAGCTCTTGTACATTTCTTCCGAGTCTTTTAAGGATTCTCCTAAAATACTGCCCTTTTTTCGTTGGACATCCCAAATGCCAAGAAATACCATAAACGCATAAACCAGGCCAGAGAAATAACCGACCACAGCGGCGGCTGTATCGTACATTTCCCTCCTCCCTCCGGGTATTTATAGATTTCCCTCCTCCCGGAGGGTATAATACTGTGGGGACGTAGTTGTGTCACAACTTCCCAGAAACGCCGTGAAAAGGGGGTAATAACCCGCCCAAGTTCATCGGCTCCGCCTTCGGCGGCACTCCCCGGGCAGGATAAGTTGGACGTTATCCCTAAAAGGCTTCCGGTGGTTGTCAGCGGCGGGTGTGGACGGGTATCCGCTCTGGTTACCTCACTCTCTTCAGCCTTGTACTCGCGAACACGAGCAGCTCATCGTTTACGTAGACGCTGCCGGTCATCACGGCTTCTTTATCGCTCAGGAAGTAGTAGTGAGTGGTGTTGCGCCTGCGTTCGATGGTTCCGTCCTTTCCAACTGCCTCGTAGAGTTCCACTATGTATATCTGATCTTCGGTAACGATACCCTCAAAGGAATGATTTCTGATTTCCTCGGCAGTGTTCGGGTCTTCGGCCTCTTCCCCCACCCATAACAGCCGGCTCCCATCGAGTCTCATTCGTGCAATCCCTACGTAATCGCTCTTTGTTCCGTCTGGTCTCACAAAGAAGTTCCTCTGGATTATGGTGCCCCCTGGAGTGGCTTCAACCTCGATTATCATCTTCCCGCGCTGTGTGATTCCTCCCATCTGGTTAACGTAGTTTGAAAACTCCCCTTCCCAGACACCATTGTTTTTCAAAAAAGCGTCCGTTTTGCTGACGGTTTCGTTCATTACGGCCCCTCCCTCATTCAGTGGTTCCATCTCATTTCCGGTCTATAAAGGATTTTCTGCATTGCATTTGGTCCCTGATCAGTAGACGGGCGGCTCCTCGCGGTTCTCCTCGTATTTGCCATTTCTCTTGACGAGCAGGTAGTACACCAGCGCTCCCAGTATCGTGAAGAGGAACGCCAGGACTATCCAGATGACCTTTTCAACGTCCGGCATTCTCTTCTGCTTTGTGAGGACGTCGTAGATGACCCACACAAGGGCGAGCAGCTGGAGGCTCATCAGGAGGATACCTAGTAGGTATAATGCGCCGAAGAATACCATTTCGCCCATGCAATCACCCTCATAAAAACGAGGAGAATAAATAAAAGGTTTCCTTTGGTTCAGAAAGATATGAAAATTTGAAAAAGAGGTCAAAGAGCATCTAGTGGGATTACTTTTCGCAGCTGGGCTTGGATGTCCTTTAGTTTTTCGCTAACATCTTCTTTATCCAACTCCTTCCTCAAACTGTAGAGTTCATAGAAAATTGGTAGTATCTCCTTCTCCTCGATAATGCCAAGAGAAACTGCAGTTTCAATAACATATATCAAATCAACGAAATCTCTTTGAGGTTCTTGGAGGGGTTCGATGAGAATTTGTTTTATGGATTCTTTCTGCTTCTGCCTTAGCCACTCATCTTCTCTCTTAAAAAACTCCTCCAGCTCTCTCAAATCCTCTTTGGGGATCTCCCATCCACTCGCCTCAACGTTCTCTTCTAAATGCTTTACTGTTGAAGGTCCGGTTAGGGCACATATTACCCCCTCATGGGCAAGAACCCAAGCAATGGCAACTTGTACTAGGGTCTTACCGTATTTTTCTCCCAACTCGGCAAACTTTTTGGCTATTCTCAAGCCGTGTTGAAAGCGTTCCCTCTGGAAAAGTGGGTCTAAATAGCGTATATCCTCAGGTTCAAACTGTTGGTTTTCTTTAAACTTCCCTGCGAGCAAGCCTCTTCCCGTTGTGCTGAAAGCAATGATTCCCAAATTGTATTTCCTGTAAAGTGGTAAAAGTTTTTCATACGATTCTCTTGCAACTGCACTAAACTCTGCAAGAACTGAGAAAGGCTTTCCAAGCCTGCAGTATTCCTCCGTAACATCTAAAGGCAAGTGCCCAACACCATAATGTCTAATTTTTCCCTCTTCAATAAGATCTTCCAGCGCTTCAATGGTTTCCTCTATTGGCGTAGTTGGGTCATGGAAGTGAACTTGGTAGAGGTCGATATAATCGGTCTGGAGTCTCTTGAGGCTCTCCTCACAGGCTTTTTTGATGTAGTCTTTGGAGAGGTTTGGCTTTATGCCGCTCCTAACCCCCACTTTCGTAGCTATATAAATGTCTTCACGGAAGGGTTTTACAATCTCTCCCAAAATTTCCTCAGCGTTCCCATAGGCTTCCGCAGTGTCAAAGAAGTTAATCCCAAGTTCATAGGCACGGTGAATCATTCTCTTGAACTCTTCAAGATTTTTTACTCCATAAACCCCGCTTAAAGAGTACGTACCAATCCCTATCTCGGAAATTCTCAAACCCCTATGCTTTCGATATTCCATAAATTTGCCCCCCTACCATTCGGAGTTATTTCAAGCTCTGCAAAAATGTGTTTTTATCGCTTAGATTATATTGCGCTGCATTATGCTATTGTTTCTACCTATTTTGCAAAAGGTATATAAGGGTTTGTCAAAATCACAGCTAACTCTTTGAAAATAATCATGACTCTGGGGAAGGTTTTGATATGGAGATTATAATACTTGGTTCAGGAGTGACAACGGTGTTCCAAAACCCCTGTGCACCTGTGAGAACTGCTCGAGGGCCAGAAAGTCCCCCTCATACCGGCGAACACGTTTTTCGGCGTATATCCTGAGATTAACGTGCTGATAGACCCCTCGCCCGATCTGCACTACCACCCGGAGCGCTTGAACAAAAAGATAGAGCACATTTTCATCACCCACGCCCACTTTGACCACATAGGTGGACTTCCTGAACTTCAGATTTTTAAACACATTAAGCTTTACGGGCATCCTAAAAGCCTCGAGGTAGCGAAATACCTGCAAAAGCTTTTTGTCGGGGAGAGCAGGTGGCACTGGGAGTATCTTCCACTGGAATTCAACAGGTGGTACGACTTTGGCTTTAAGGTTTACCACTTTAGAGTCGCCCATCAGCCGATAGAAGCTGAGGGGGGATTTATACTCCAAATCGAGAGCACCAAGATAGTTATCACCGGTGATACCGGCCCGGAGGTACTTAAGGATGAAAGAACTCTGGAAGAAATGAGGGGTGTTGATCTGCTCATTGCGGACATGACGCACAGGCATTCAATTTCGGGAGTTCATCTTGGGGTTGATGATGCGGTGAGGCTGGCACAGCAGGTAAACGCAAAGAAGACAGTTTTTGCCCACATCAGCCACACGAACTACGCCCACGAAGAGCTTAAAGAAAGGGTAAGGCCATATATGGTGGCTAGGGACTTCATGCACGTGCACGTTTAGAGAAATTGTGCATTAAAGTAAACGAAAGAGAGCAAGAAAGAGAGAAGCTCACTCCTTCTTGACGTGCTTCTCGACGAACTCCTTGAGGACGTCCCTGAGCTTCGGCTCGCCGATCTCCTCGAGCTCGTACCTGACCCTGACGGCCGGCTTGTTGAGCTTCATGACGCGGCGGAGGTCGATGGGGGTACCCATGATGACGACGTCGGCGTCGGCCCTGTTGATGGTCTCCTCGAGCTCCCTAATCTGCTTCTCGCCGTAGCCCATGGCCGGCAGGATGACGTCGAGGTGGCTGTACTTCTTGTAGGTGTCGATGATCGAGCCGACGGCGTAGGGCCTCGGGTCGATTATTTCCTTGGCTCCGTACTTCTTGGCGGCGATGTAACCGGCACCGTACTTCATGCCGCCGTGGGTGAGGGTCGGGCCGTCCTCGACGACGAGAACGCGCTTGCCCTTGATGAGCTCCGGCTGGTCGACGTAGAGCGGTGAGGCACCGTCGATGACGACCGCGTTCGGGTTGATCTTCTCGATGCTCTCGCGGACGGTCTGTATGTCGTCCCTGTTGGCGGTGTCAATCTTGTTGATGATTATGACATCGGCGGCGCGGAAGTTGGTCTCACCGGGGTGGTACTTGAGCTCGTGGCCCGGCCTGTGCGGGTCGGTGACGACTATCCAGAGGTCCGGAACGTAGAACGGGAAGTCGTTGTTTCCGCCGTCCCAGAGGATGATGTCGGCCTCCTTCTCGGCCTCGCGGAGGATCTTCTCGTAGTCAACGCCGGCATAAACCACCATGCCCCTGTCGATGTAGGGCTCGTACTCCTCGCGCTCCTCGATGGTGCACTCGTGCTTGTCGAGGTCCTCGTAGCTGGCGAAGCGCTGGACGATCTGCTTCCTGAGGTCGCCGTAGGGCATCGGGTGCCTGATGGCGACGACCTTGTAGCCCATCTCCTGGAGGATCTGGGCGACCTTCCTGCTGGTCTGACTCTTTCCACAGCCGGTTCTGACGGCGGTAACAGCTATGACCGGCTTGGTGGATTTGAGCATGGTGCTCTTCGGGCCGAGGAGCCAGAAGTCGGCACCAGCTGAGTGGGCCCTGCTGGCGAGGTGCATGACGTGCTCGTGCGGAACGTCGGAGTAGGCGAAGACGACGACGTCGATGTCGTGCTCCTTGATTATCTTCTCCATGTCATCCTCGCTCCAGATCGGAATCCCGTTCGGGTAGAGCTCACCGGCGAGCTCGGGCGGGTAGACCCTGCCCTCGATGTCCGGAATCTGAGTGGCGGTGAAGGCAACGACCTCGTAGTCGGGGTTGTCGCGGAAGAACACGTTGAAGTTGTGGAAGTCCCTTCCGGCGGCGCCCAAAATGAGAACCCTCTTCCTCTTCTTCTCGGCCATTTTTGACCACCTCAAAAGTTTTTAATCAGGCACTGGTGTATCGTTTTTGGCATTTATAACGGTTTTTGTTTAATGGTGCAAGCTCCTGGCGGGGATTATTCGGTGCGGCCATCAGTGAACTGAAAAACATTCAAGCACGGCTGAATAATCTCCGTTTGAATTTACCTGTGGGGTTGATAACCTGGCCCGGTTATTCCCTAACGTCCATTACCTCCGCCCGCTGGTACTCGATGATCCTTTCCGGCCTTATCCTGATGAGCCTGTCGACGGCCCCTCCCCCGCCGATGACGTGCTCGTTCTCCAGAACCCGCGGGTCGATTATCGTCCTGAGCGGCACGCCGACGGGAGGAACGCCTCCGACATCGTAGCCAGTGAGCTCCTTGACTTCCTTTGCTTTGGCGAACCTGCACTTTCCGAACCTTTTCTCCAGCTTCGGTAGGCTGACCCTCGACTCGCCGTCGACTATGACGAGAAGAGGCTCACTCTCGCTTATGATGACAAGCGACTTTATAACCTGCTTTCTGGCAACGCCCGCCTCCCTCGTGGCCTGCTCGACGGTCTTGACGGGCCTTCCGATTTCGAGAATCTCGGCCCCCAGTTCCTTCGCGATTTCCTCGATTCTTTCCATGCCAACACCCAAGCCGAGTACCGCGCAATCGTTAATAAGTCCTCCGAGAATATGGAACGATGCCTATGTCGTCGGTTGAGGTTAGAACCCACACTGCACTGCACGTGGTTAAAGGAGCTGTCGTCAAGGTTCTGGGCGAAAACGCCAAGTGGACGGCGAGCGTTTACGTGGACGGAAACCACGGAAGGCTGGCCGTCAAGTTCGACAGGAAGCCAACGCCCGAGGAGGTTGCCGAGATAGAGCGCCTCGCCAACGAGAAGGTAAAAGAGAACGCCCCGGTTCGCGTTTACGAGCTGCCCAGGGACGAGGCCGAGAAGCGCTTCGGAGAGGACATGTACGACCTCTTCCCGATTCCACCTGAGGTAAGGACCCTCAGGGTCGTCGTCATCGAGGGCTGGAACGTCAACGCCTGCAACAAGGAGCACACCGCAACGACGGGAGAAATCGGGGAGGTAAAAATCAGAAAGGTCCGCTTTAGGAGGAGCAAGGAGCTGCTTGAGATAAGCTTTGACGTCATGTAATCTCAGGGAACCATAACGAAGCCGTGAACCGCGAAGTCGCTGTCGAAGGTAAAGGCTTTTCTAATTCCAAGCCTCTCCATTATCGCGAAGGCCAGGCTGTCGAAGAGGTCTATCCCCCGCTGGTCGCGGTACTTGAAGAAAAGCTCCCAGGCCCTCTCCCAGTCCGCTTCGGTTTCCTTCTCGGTGAATATGAATCTGCTCGCCGTGTAGAGCCGGTACTGCTCCTCGGCTACGTCTTTCCCAACGTGCTTTGCGACACCGTTCAGGAACTCCATCAATGTAGGCCTGCCGATTACGAAGACCGAACCTTCGCTGACGGCGTCTCTAAAGAAGCTCAAGGCTCTCTCGTGCTCCGGGTCGTCCCTGATGAGGAGGGCTATCATGGCGCTCGTGTCCATGTAAAACAGCTCAGGTTTCAATGGCTTCGCCATTCAACCACTCCCCAGTCCTCATCGTGGCTGGTCTTCTTGCCCTTGAGCTCAACCACGCCGAAGGCCTTCCAGATAGGGTCTTTTTCCACTTCCTCTGCCGTTATCTCGGCGTTCTTCATAAGATACTCCTCTATGGCCTCTTGAAGTATCTCCTTTATGGGCTTCCCCTCCCTGAGCGACAGGGCCTTGAGCATGGAGTAAAGGCTCTCATCAATCTCGGTCTGCACATGTTTTGTAGATGACATGAAACCACCATAAACATGAAGAGAAGAGGAACATTTAAACCTTCACGTCCTCAGCCACAGCGCCCCGGCCATTCCGAAGTAGGTCGGGCAGGCGTAGGCGGTTTCCCTCACCTCCATTGGGACCCTTTTCAGAAGCCCGTGGAGGACGATGAGCTGCCAGTAGCTGTCCACCAGGGCCTTTCTCACGAGCTCTTCGGGGATTTCCATGAGCCTTTCCAGCCTGTTTTCCGAGAGGATCTCCATGACGAGCCTGTCGTACTCCTCGCTCTCCTTCACCTTTCCGTACGGTCCCTTCTCGCTGTGTCCATGTCCGTGGTCGGCGCTGGCTATGAAGGCCACCCTCTTCTCGCTCCCCTCTACGACCTCCGCGATAATCTCGCCGAAGCGAACGAGGGCTTCTCTGGACACGTTTCTGGCCGGGGTCAGGAGAACGAGCGGCTTCTTTTCGAGGAACTGCAGGGGTATGAGCTCTCCCCAGCTCAGCGGCCAGCGCGAGTAGTCCCCGCTCAGCGCTGCGAAGTTCATGTCCACCACGGGCAGGCCGGCCCTCTTCGCCGCCTCGTAGATTTTCCTCGCGAGGTCTCTCTCGGTCTCCCATTCTCCGGGAAGCTCTTTGCCCTCGAAGCCGAGCCACGAGACGAGATGCTCGGCCATGACCACGCCGAGGTGGTCGCTCATCCGGACGTTGTGCGGGCTTATGAGGATGTAGACATCAGCTCCTTTGAACTCCTCGCCGATCTTCCTGAGAACCTCTGTGAGTCTTCTCGTCTCATCGTCCTCCGGCTCCAGGACGGGGTTCCCGTGGGGCATAACCGCGGCTCCAATCAGCATGGTATCACCTCAAACAGCTTTCCAGCATCCCGAGCGGGCACTCCTCTATTTTTCCAGTTGGCGCGTCCTTCAGCGTTCTCAAGCCCGAGCCGGTGAGGATGGAGACGACTTTGGCACCGCTTGGAAGGTCGAGCCTCTCCAGCGCCGCTATGCCTGTCGCACTCGCCGGTTGGACGAAGAGGCCTTCGCCGGCGAGCTTCCTCTGAGCTTCGAGTATCTCACCGTCGGAAACGGATACACAGCTCCAGCCGAAGTCCCGCATGAGCCTTAGAACCGCGTTCCCGCTCGGCGGATACGGGTTGGCTATGGCCTTAGCTATGGTCTTGGGATTTTCAAAGCGCTTGATCTTCTCCCTGCCCTCCTTAAAAGCCCTGCATATCGGCGAACAGCCCTCCGCCTGAACCGCTATGAGGGTGGGGAGGTCATCGATGAGCCCGCTCTCGTGGAGCTCGATGAAGCCTTTGGCTATTCCCCGGAAGAGCCCGCCCGAGCTGGTTGGAATTAGAACGTAGTCCGGGCTTATCTCCTCGGCTATCTCGAAGGCTATGCCCTTGTAGCCCTCGATTCTGAAGGGGTTGTCCGAGTTCATGAAGTAGACCCCGAGCCTTTCTCCCAACTTCAGGCTCTCGAAGTAGAGTCTCCCGTAGTCGCCGTGAACCCTGATGACCTCGCTGCCGTAAACCGAAACGGCCTTCAGCTTCTCGTCGCTCGCGCTCTCGGAGACGAGGATTTTGGCCTCTAATCCAAAGCGGGAAGCGTAGGCCGAAACGCTCGCCGCCATATTTCCTGTGGAGACGGTTCCAACGGTTTTGTAGCCGGCCTTTAGGGCGTAGCTCATCGCCAGAAAAGTGCCCCTGTCCTTGAAGCTCCACGTCGGGTTTACTGTCTCGTTCTTGAGGTAGAGCTTCACTCCAAGCTCTTCGCCGAGCCTCGACTTCACAAGGGGCGTGTCTCCCTCGCCGAGGGAGAACTCCAGAGCAGGCTCCACCGGCCAGAAGTCCCAGAACCGCTCCCAGACGCTCTTTCCTATGTACGGCTCGCCCGTGAACCTTTCAAACTCGACCGGCTCGCCGCATTCACACCTCTGAACCGGTTCGTCGTAGGTCTTTCCACAGATGGGGCAGACCAGCTTCACATCAGTCCCTCCTTTCGGCGATCAGGAGAACGGAGTTCCCTTCAATCCTTATCGTGTAGTTCGCGTAAGTGTTGCCCTCCGCGAGCCTGGAGAGAGTTTCCCCAAAGGTCTTCGCGGCGTTCTCGCTTGAGAAGACGACCTTCCACTGGAGGATGTAGCCCGTCGCGTTCTGGGTTAGGAGGAGCCTGTCCCCGCGCCACGCACTCGAAACGTTCCAGGCGGTCTCGTTGTCTAGCTTCGCAACGTCCCTGAGGAGGAGGTAGACGTAGTACTCGCCGAGCCTGTCCTCCTTGAGAATCCGTGAGTTCGGCGGTGCGCCCAGGGTGACGTTGAGGGGGGTAACGTTTTCGAGGTACAGCTCCGGGTGCATGACCTGCTGCGCCGAGACCGGATAGCGGAGGTACGCCTCGTTAACGAGACTCCAGCCGCCTTTCTCGTAGAGGTACCTCACGAATCTGTCGCCGAAGACGTAGGGGAAGATGTGAAGGTCCGTGAGTGGATTGCCGCTCAGCGAGCGTATCTTATGAATCGGTATCCCGTTCCTCTCGCAGTAGAGGTCGGCGACGAGGTCTGCGTCGCCCTCGATGAGGGACTGAACAGCTATGGTGCCGTCGTAGGTGTCGGCGCCGTACTTCGCGTCGAACCACTGCTTCTGGAGCACGTGAACGCTCTCGTGGGCTATCGTCCTCCTGGCTGTGTCCTGGTCGGACATGAAGTTCTCCTGGATGATGTAGATAGTATTCCCCACCGTCGCGGCTATCCATCCCGCGCTCCGCTCCGTTTCTTTTTTGATGTACTGATAATTCGGGGGGAGGAGAAGGGTCATCTTGTAGGTCAGCTCTTCTATTTTCATCCTCTCGATGTCCGCTTTGCCGGGCTTCCATTTGGCCAGGGCCTCGCTCTTCGTGAGAACCACTATCTTCGGCCTCTCCTTGAATGTGAGGTTCCTTATCTCCTGAACCTGGTCGAGTATCCCGTTTACCTCTCCGAGAACCGCGCTTGGGCTGACGGTTAGCCTTTCAGCTGCGTAGAGCGACGATACGAGCAGGATTATCAGCCCGAGAACCGCCAGCTTTTCTGGGAGATTCCGCATGTTACCAACTCGAAAAGAGAATTAAAAAGGGCTTTGGTGCGACCGTTGAACGGTTCACTCCTTGAACTCAACGAACTCCTCCTTCATGCCGTCCTTCGTTATGACAACGACCTGAACCTTCCTGTCGCCGGTGTAAACGTCCCTCTTTCCGGCGGTTCTGACGGCCCTGACCGCGAGCTCCTTCGCCTCTTCGACGCTCATGTCCTTCTTGAAGCCATCCTCAAGGACGGCTATGGCGAAGGGGCTTCCCGAGCCGGTTGCGGTGTAGTCGTCGAAGACGAGGCCTCCCATCGCGTCGAGGTTGGCCAGGGTTGGCTCGTCAACGTAGCCGCCGATGATTATCTGGACGAGGTATGGGAACCACTTGTTCTCGTTGAGTATGTTGCTGAGCAGGTTCGCCATCGCCCTCGTGGTCATCGGCCTGTTCCAGGTGAACTGGTAGTAGCGCGCCTCGGCCTCGAGCATCCTCGCCAGGGCCTGGACGTCGCCGACGCTTCCCGCGGTGGTTATCGCTATCCTGTCTGTGATAGGGACTATCTTCCTGATGTTGAGGGTCTCGACCATGTGGTCGAGTGAAGCCTGCGTATCAGCGGCCAGAACAACGCCGTCTCTGGCCTTTATTCCCACGGTGGTGGTACCGGTCTTCTTAGTTTCCATTCTCTCACCCCTGACCCATCTTCTCACCCGACGTTTTAAACCTTTGCGAGTTCCGGCAGAACGACCCTGTGACCATCGACCTCAGCTATCCTCGCCTTCACCCCGTAGACTTCCTCAAGAACCTCAGGTTCCAGTTCTCCGGGGGCTCCCTCCCAGTATTTGCCGCCTTGGTGGAGCAGAATCAGCCTGTCCGCGTAGCGAAGGGCCAGGTTGAGGTCGTGGAGGACCGCCACAATTATCTTCTCCTCCTTGAGGCCCTTCAGCAGCTCCATCACCATGAGGGCGTGGTTTATATCCAGGTGGCTCGTCGGCTCGTCCAGGAGTATTGCCTCGCTCCCCTGCGCAAGCGCCCTGGCCACGAGGGCCAGCTGGTACTCGCCGCCGCTCAGGTTCGTAACCGGCTCCTTCCTGCGCTCCCAGAGCCCGACGCGCTTTAAAGCCGCCTCAACGTTGCCCCTTGTTGCATAGGCGCCCATCTCAACGAACTCCTCGATGGTGAAGGCGAACTCGGGGAAGGAGCTCTGCGGGACGTAGGTTATGAGCCTTGCCCTCTCCGGCGGCCTCATTAAGAGAAGGTCCCTTCCGTCGAGCCTCACACTCCCCCTCGGTCTCAGAATCCCGACCATGGCCTTCAGCAGGGTGCTCTTTCCGGCACCGTTCGGCCCGATTATCGCGAGGAGCTCACCCTTCTCCGCCGTGAACTCGACGCCCTTCAGGACCTCCCTCTCGCCGTAGGCGAAGGAAACCCTAACCTCCAGCCTCATCTTCATGAGTACAGCTCACCCCTCTTGTGCTTCATCAGGAGGTAGAGGAAGAAGGGCGCCCCCATCAGGGCGGTTATTATGCCCACCGGCAGTTCAGTCGGCTTTGCGACGGTTCTGGCGAGCAGGTCTGCAAAGACGAGGAGAACGCCCCCGAAGAGGGCGCTCGCGGGGGTCAGGCTTCTGTGGTTCGGGCCGAGGAGGAGGCGCATTATGTGAGGACTGACGAGGCCGATGAAGCCGATTATTCCCGCGGTCGAGACTGCGAAGGCCGTTAGAACCGCTATTGCTCCGATGAAGAGCTTTCTGTAGAGGTGCAGGTCGAGGCCAAGCGCTATGCTCTCCTCGCCCAGGAGGATGAGGTTCAGCTCGCGCCACTTCCATATCAGGAAGCCCGTCCCCAGGGCGGAGACGACGAACATCTCGCCAACGTCGCCCCAGCCGGCGCCGTTGAACGTTCCCATGAGCCACATCCATGTGACGTGGGCCCTCTCCCCCTGGCTTATGATGAGGTACCACGTTACCGCGTTCGCCAGAAAGCCGTACGCTATTCCCGCCAGGAGGAGGGTGTCGACCGGGACGTGGCCATCGACCCGTGAGACGGAGTAAACTATGAAGACCGAGAGCAGGGCGGAGGCGAGGGCGAGGGAGCCCATGTGGGAGGGGGCGTAGATGGCACCCAGCGCGGCCCCGATTCCGGCGCCGGCGCTAACACCGATGATGTAGGGGTCCGCCAGCGGGTTTCTGAAGAGGGCCTGACTGGCAACGCCGGCTGAGGCGAGGGAGAGCCCGACGAGATAAGCCAGGAGAACCCTCGGGAGGCGGAGCTCCCATATTATAACGAAGTACCTCGGCTTTTCGCCCAGGTTGGTCTGGGTGAAGTGGGAGAGCGTCGATTTTATTCCATAGGCTATGCTGGCGGTAACGTCGAACGGGCTTATGCCCACGGAGCCCACGTAGACCCCAAGGAACAGCACGGTTGTTGAGAGCAGTGCCAGCGCGGGGAGCCATCTCCTCATGGGGTCGGATTATTTGTCCAGGCGTTTAAAGCTTTTGGGTGCGGTGCTCGAAAGGAAAAGATAAATAGTTCGGGGTTGTAGTGTGTAGGGGTGATGGGTACGAATAAAACCGCCGCGCTTTTTACGACGCTGTTATTGCTTGTCCTGGTTTTGCCGGTCGCGTCCCCGACCGTGATAGTGACCGCTCCTCAGCCCCCAATAGTGATAGTGGGCAACCCCCCGGAGGGTTCAACGGTTGCGCCGTACACGGAGTACACCATCTATTTCCTCGTCGCCGACGACTACGGTGTCACAACGGGCCTGGGCAAGATTGAGGCGTACTACCGAATAAACGGAGGGGAGTGGACTGAGGCCTACCTGAGAACGACGGCTGAGAACACCATTACTGCGGCCCTCAGAGCCAGGTTCTATGGGGAGACCCAGAATTTCTACGTGTTCTACCGCAGGTTCACCATACCCGGGGCGGCTCCGGGAAGCAGGGTGGAGTTCAAAATAAAGGTCACCGACGTTGAGAACCACGTCTCATTTAGCCCCGTCTACACGTACTACGTCGTCAATCCAGAGGGCCCGAGGGTTCTTATAGTTGATCCCTCAGTTGAAGCCCTGGCATTCGAGCGTTCCTTTGACTGGGTCACCGCGCAGGTAAACGCATCCCGGGCATTCTATCACTACAATCTTTCGGATTTTGAGGCCGTCCTCGGACCCCTCAACAGGGGTGCGGGACAGTTCCTTGGGGAGCACCACTGGGAGTTCCTCGCGAAGGACTACAACATCAGCATCGTCTCCCCCGACGAGCTCCCCGAAGCCCTCGAGAGGTTCCAGCCGCAGGTCGTTGTACTATCAAACCTGTGGGTGCCGGACTGGGGCCTGGACAGCGGGGAGATGAACGCCCTTGAGGACTACCTCCGGTCAACCCATGCCGGTCTGATAGTCACCGCCGGAACCCTGCTGGACTCCACGAATCCCCAGCACATAGGCTCACCCGGAAATGTCAGCGTTGCCTCGATGCTCCGCATGGAGCCGCTCCAGCTTGCCGTGGCTGTCAGGGACGCACTCAACATGAGCGACGTCCCTGTGATGACGATGAACGTGAACACGGGCTACCCCATGATGCTCATGAAGCAGGGGCCCTTCGACGGCGGGCAGGTTAGTTTGAACGTCTCCACCGTCGTCGGCTGGCAGTGCCTTCTGCCCGAGACCCAGCTCGGTATTTCAAAGAGGAGCCTTGTGAAGTTCGCTAACGAGAACGGGCTGAGGCTCCGCCAGGCGGAGGGTGCTGTGGAAGGGCTGACCGGACAGAAATTCAACTTCTCGGCAGCGGCTTCCCTTCTCCTTCCGGAGGTTCTCACGAAGGTTTCGGTCTCGGACAGCGGGGTGGCGTTTGAGCACAACGGAACAGTGATGGAGCTGAGCTTTGAGAGGAAGTTCCTTGAAAGGCTGAGGCTCCTCCGTGCCGTTGGGGGGAGATACCCTGTCCTCCTGGCGCGCACCTCTGACTACAGCGGGGCCATACTGGCCAGCGATGGGGACTACCGGGCCGCATACGTCTCGTTCGAGCTTGAAGCCGGTGGTAAAGATGAGTTCAATGTCCTGAAGGAGCTCATCGACTGGAGCATCTCCTATGCCGAGCCTGAGAAGCCGGAGGTAGTGGTACTTGCCAACGATATCGACTGGAGCATAAAAGGTAAACTCCTCGCCTCTCAGCTCGAGGCGCTGGGCTTTCCTGTGAAACGGGTCACTGCTGATGAGTTCGACTCCCACAAGGACGCCGGGGTGGTGGTGATACTCGGAGGCCCGGATGCCTACGACGGTGTTGGGGCCTACGTGCGGCAGGTTCTGAGCGCGGAGGAGCAGAACGCGGTTCGGACTGGGAAGGCAGGAATGTTCATAAGGACGGGCGTTTGGAGTAGCGGACAGGTTGTCATCGTCCTCGCCGGGGATGACAGGTGGGGAACGGGAGACAAGATAACGGCCTACATGGAGGGGGTCGATTTCGACTACGCGGAGATGCTCACTGGGGTTGTTGCCTCAATTTCGTGAGTTCCCTGTTTTTGTTTATTATCTCCTTTTCTTGAAAGCTCACCCTTCGAAACGGAACGCTGGAAGGTTTTGGGGGCACCGATAGCTCCCTCAATCCTTAAAAGCTCTGGTGCGTAGAATATCATATGAGCGTCTCCATCCGTCAGTTTGGGGGAAGGATCCCACTGGCCATGGTGGCCATAAGGCCCGCCAGGCTCTTTGATATCCCCGACGTCATGAGAATAGAGCGCGAGTCCTTCAGGGAGGACTACCCGAGGGGCGTTTTCCTTGTTTTCCTGGAGAACAACCCGGACACCTTTTTGGTCGCCGAGTACAACGGAAGGGTCATCGGCTACGTCATGGGATACCTCAGACCGGACCTTGAGGGCCACATCATGAGCATAGCCGTCGATCCTGCGTACCGGGGCAACGGCATAGGCTCCGCCCTTCTCACCGAGGTCATCGAAAGGCTCATAAACAGGGGAGCCCGCTACATAGGCCTGGAGGTTCGCGTCAGCAACGAAAAGGCCATAAAGCTCTACGAGCGCTTTGGCTTCAGGCGCATCAAGCGCATAATCGGCTACTACGCCGACGGGGAGGATGCCTACTACATGCTGATGCCGGCCGACGAGTGGGGTGGAAGGAATTGAAGGAACCGATAATCTTTCAGCTCAGCGGGGACAGGGTCTTCAGCGAGAGGGAGAAGGCGATAAACCAGTTCTACAACAAGCGCTACTTTGGCGAGGTCGTGAACGGAAAGCTCTTCCTCTCGCTCATAGAGGCGGCCTACCTGATGGAGAAGGGCAAGATACGGGTCTTCGACGGCGAAAGGGAGCTTTCCTTCCAGGATTTGGTCGAACTCGGCAGGAAGAGGGACGACCAGTTCGACATAAAGCTCCTCGTCTACACCGACCTGCGCGACAGGGGCTACACCGTCAAGTCCGCCCTCAAGTTCGGCTCCCACTTCCGCGTTTACAGGCGCGGAATGGACGAGCATTCCCAGTGGCTGATATGGGTAGTCCCAGAGAACCTCCGCTTTTCCCCGAACGACATCACCGCCCGCGTTCGCGTCGCCCACGGCGTCAGGAAGAACATGGTCATGGCCGTCGTTGATGAGGACAACGACGTGGTGTACTATAAGATTGAGTGGGTGAAGTTTTGAGCCAGGCTACCTTTTTCCCGCCTTCAGCATCGGGAACTCCCTGAGAAGGAGCGCGGTGTCTTTTTCCGAGAACACGTCTTCCCCGATCGTTGCTATTATGACGGCGTTTTTAATGGTGGCGTAGTCCTTGAGCGTCGTCAGGAATTTAAAGAGCGCCGGAAACCCGATCTCCACGGACAGGTACTCCAGGCCCTCAATGAGGACAAGCTTTGGCCTGTCGTCCTGCGACATGAAGTCCACTAGTATCTGGGTGAGGTATTCCAGCCGCCTGGGGTTCACGGTGTTTTCTCCCCTCACCTTCGTGAGCCAGAGGACGGGTATTCTTTCCACCCCAAACCTCTCCCGTGCCATGTCCTCGGGATACCTGGAGACTATAAGTCCCGCCCTTCTTGTGAGGAGCTTTTTAACCACCTCGGGGTGCGGCGATGTGCAGATGTAGAGCCCGGGAGGTATATGCTCCATCTCCCCCTCTTCGAACTCAACAACCCTGCTCACCTCGTGTTTCCTGCCCATTCCCCTGACCAGCTCCGCCCATCCAACCGTGAAGGTCATCAGGCCCGCAACCACAAAGCCGTTTCCCAGCCCTCTGATCAGTGCATCGTCAGCATACCACTCGGCTTTTATTATGAGGAACGCCAGCGTGCCCATGCTCAGAAGAGCGAAGCTCGCCGTGACTGCATCGTATGTCACCCTTCTCTCGGGGTGCATGCTGAGGAAGACCGCCCTGTACCTGAGACTCGTCAGGAAGAGTGTGAGGGTTATGAGAACGAGCACCCCGCAGACCACGGGCTCGTAGCTGGTCACGGCACCCACCCAGCATCGAAACTATGTGCTTGAAATTAATATACTCACCGGTGCTGATGGCACGGGGTCTTGAGAAAATGGGTTTTAAATATGAATCAAAAAGAGTAAAAAGGTTCACTTCAGGAACCCAGTCTTCTTTCCGAGGTCCTCGAAGGCATCCAGCACGTACTGGAGGTCCTCCTTGCTGTGGGCCGCAGAGGGCTCGAGCCTTATGCGAGCAGTTCCGAGCGGGACGGTCGGGTAGACTATCGCCTGCGCGAAAATGTTGTACTCGTCGTAGAGCCTCCTTGAGAACTCCTGGGCGGTCTTCTCGTCGTAGAGCATGACCGGGGTTATCGGGTGCTTGGTGTTGCCGAGGTCGTAGCCGAGGTCCCTCAACCCGTTCTGGAGGAAGTGGGTGTTGTCCCAGAGCTTCCTGACGAGCTCGTCGCTCTTTTGGAGTATCTCGACGGAAGCTATAGCCGCGGCGACGTCGGGTGGGTTCGGGGCGCTTGAGAAGAGGAACGGCCTTCCGCGCTGGCGGAGGTAGTCGATGGCCTCCTCCGGTCCAGCCACGTAGCCGCCGATGACACCGAAGGCCTTGCTCAGCGTACCCATCTCGAAGTCAACGCGGTCGTGGAGCTTGAAGTGGTCAACTATACCCCTTCCGCTGTCTCCGAGGACACCCTCACCGTGGGCGTCGTCTATGTAGAGCATGGCATCGTACTGTTCAGCTAACTCGGCCATCTCCGGCAGCGGGGCGAGGTCACCGTCCATCGAGAAGACACCGTCGCTGACGATGATTTTCTTCTCCTTGTCCTTGTTCTCCTCGAGGCGCTTCTTGAGGTCCTCCATGTCGAGGTGCTTGTAGATGACCTTCGGGGCGCCGCTGAGGCGCATTCCGTCTATGATGCTCGCGTGGTTGAGCTCCTCGCTGATGAACACGCCGTTGTCTTTCTTGGTGAGCAGAGCACTTAGAGCGCCGAGGTTGGCGTTGTAGCCGCTCTGGAAGAGTATGGCGGCCTCTCTCTTCTTGAACTTGGCGAGCTTCTCCTCGAGCTCCACGTGAAGCTCCATGGTACCGGCGATGGTCCTAACCGCTCCGGCACCGACGCCGTAGTCGAGGATGGCCCTTATCGCGGCCTCCTTTATCTTGGGGTGTGCGGCCAGGCCGAGGTAGTTGTTCGAACACATGTTGAGAACGCGCTTTCCGTCAACGACGACCCAGGGGCCCTGGGAGCTCTCGAGCTTTCTTATAGTTACATACAAGCCCTTGTCCTTGAGCTCTTTGAGCTCTTCCTTAATCCAGTCCAGCTTTGCCATGAGAACCACCGGTCGTTTTTTGGTCATCGAGGTATAAAAGTTTTGCAGTGCCCCCTTTGGTGCAGCCGCTGAACAGGGCCCTCAGATGGGGGCACCACTCACCGGTAACCTTAATATCCCCAAGTGCCGTTTAGATTTGGGTAGGTGATAACCATGCCGGATGAAGTTCAGGAAGTTAGGATTCTTGAAAAGCCCTGGGTTGAGAAATACAGGCCCGCGAGGCTCGATGACATCGTCGGTCAGGCTCACATAGTCAAAAGGCTCAAGCACTACGCCAAAACCGGTTCGATGCCGCACCTTCTATTCGCCGGTCCGCCCGGCGTTGGGAAGTGCCTCACGGGAGACGCTAAGGTCATAATCAACGGCGAGCTGACCACCATAGGTGAACTCGTCGAGAAGCTGAGCAACGGCAGGTTCGGGCCAACCCCTGTTGGTGGCCTTAGGGTCCTCGGAGTTGATGAGGACGGAAAACTCAGGGAGTTGCCCGTTGAGTACGTTTACAAGGACAGAACCGATGAGCTCATCAGGATAAGGACGAAGCTTGGAAGGGAGCTCAAAGTCACTTCTTATCACCCGCTCCTCGTGAACAGAAGGGACGGGAGAATAGAGTGGGTCAAGGCCGAGGAGCTCAGACCCGGGGACAGGCTCGCGGTTCCACGCTTTCTCCCTGCAATTCTTGAAGAAGACCCCTTGGCCGAGTGGCTCGGCTACTTCATCGGCGACGGCCACGCCGACGCTCAGAACAACGTCATAACCTTCACTAACACTGACGAGAAGCTCAGAAAGCGCTTCATGGAGCTCACCGAAAGGCTCTTCCCAGACGCGAGAATTAAGGAGAGGATCCACAAGAACCGTGCCCCTGACGTTTACGTGAACTCAAAGGCCGCGAAGGAGCTCGTTGAGAGCCTTGGCCTCGCAGGCAGGAAGGCTGATAGGGTTTACATACCTAAGCAGGGATGGAAGGGTCTGCGCTCCTTCCTCAGGGCTTACTTCGACTGCGACGCGGGCGTTGAGCACAATGGCATAATCCTCTCAACAGCGAGCAAGGAGATGGCCGAGCAGGTCTCTTACGCGTTGGCGGGGCTTGGGGTGGTCGCCAAAGTGAGAGGCAAGGCCATCAAAGGGCGTACCTACTACTACGTTGTTATCTCAGGCTCCGAGAACATATCGCGCTTCCTCAGGGAGGTCGGCTTCTCGGTCGAGGAGAAGAGGAGGAAGGCTGAGGCGCTCGTGAAGAGGCCCAACCCCAACATAGGCTCGCTCTACGCAGACCGGGAGCTGATTTCCTACGTTAGAGACAGGCTCAAGTTGAACTTCTACGATGACAAGGTCCGGTGGAGCCCAGAGAAGGCCAAGAGGATAGCATGGGAGCTGATGAAGGAAATCTACCACCGCCTGGATGAGCTCGAAAAGCTTGAGAAGGCCCTGTCGAGGAGCGTTCTCATAGACTGGAACGAAGTCGCGAAGAGAAGGAAGGAAATCGCCGAGACCACTGGAATAAGGGCTGACCGGATTCTTGAGTACATCAGGGGCAAGAGAAGGCCGAGCTTGAGAAACTACCTCAAGATTGCAGGTGCCCTTGGAATCCAGCTGGAGGAAACGATAGAAGCCATGAGACTCTTTGCGAGGAAGTACTCAAGCTACGCCGAGATTGGAAGGCTCGTCGGAACTTGGAACTCAAGCGTTAGAATAGTTCTTGAGAGCAACACGGAGAAGATAGCGGCTCTCGAGGAGATTAGAAAGGCCGAGCTGAAGCTTTTAAGGGAGATACTCAACGACGAAAAGCTCAAGAGGGGTGTCGCTTATCTGGTATTCCTCGCCCAGAACGAGCTCCTCTGGGACGAGATAGTTGAGGTCGAGAAGCTTAAGGGCGACTTCGTAATCTACGACCTCCATGTGCCCGGTTACCACAACTTCATAGGTGGCAACCTTCCGACGGTTCTCCACAACACAACGGCCGCTCTGGCCCTTGCGAGGGAGTTATTTGGCGAAAACTGGCGTCATAACTTCTTAGAGCTGAACGCGTCGGATGAGCGCGGCATAAACGTCATCCGCGAGAAGGTCAAGGAGTTTGCAAGGACGAAGCCGATAGGCGGGGCGAGCTTCAAGATAATCTTCCTCGACGAGGCCGACGCCCTGACCCAGGACGCCCAGCAGGCCCTGAGGAGAACGATGGAGATGTTCTCCAACAACGTTCGTTTTATCCTCTCCTGCAACTACAGCAGTAAGATAATTGAGCCGATACAGTCGAGGTGTGCAATTTTCCGCTTCAGGCCCCTCAACGACGAGGACATAGCAAAGCGCATAAAATACATCGCCGAGCAGGAGGGGCTTGAGCTCACCGAGGAGGGCCTTCAGGCGATTCTCTACGTTGCCGAAGGCGACCTGAGGAGGGCCATCAACGTCCTCCAGGCGGCGGCCGCTCTGGACAAGAAGATAACCGACGAGAACGTCTTCCTCGTTGCGAGCAGAGCTCGTCCCGAAGACGTTCGCGAGATGATGACCTTAGCGTTGGAGGGCAACTTCCTGAAGGCGAGGGACAAGTTGAGGGACATACTCCTCAAGCAGGGCCTCAGCGGTGAGGACGTGCTGATTCAGATGCACAAAGAAGTGTTTAACCTGCCGATTCCCGAGGACAGGAAAGTTGCACTGGCGGACAAGATAGGGGAGTACAACTTCCGCCTCGTTGAGGGCGCCAACGAGATGATACAGCTCGAGGCTCTCCTGGCGCAGTTCACCATAATGGGCAAGTGATGGCCATGCCGAGGGAAGTGCCCTGGGTCGAGAAGTACAGGCCGAGGCGGCTGGATGAGATAGTCGGCCAGACCAAGGCCATAGATCAGGTCAAGGCCTGGATAGGGGCGTGGCTGGAGGGGAAGCCCCCAAAGAAGAAGGCCCTCATCCTCGCGGGACCGCCCGGAACCGGTAAGACGACCACCGTCTATGCCCTGGCCAGGGAGTACGGTTTCGAGGTCATAGAGCTTAACGCGAGCGACGAGAGGACGTACGAGAAGATAGAGCGCTACGTTCAGGCCGCCTACACCATGGACATCCTCGGAAAGAGGCGGAAGCTCATATTCCTAGATGAGGCAGACAACATCGAGCCGACGGGGGCGAGGGAGATAGCGAAGCTCATCGACAGGGCGAGGAACCCCATCATAATGAGCGCCAACCACTACTGGGAGGTTCCCAGGGAGATACGGAGCAGGTCGCAGATAGTGGAGTACAAGCGCCTGACCCAGCGCGACATCATCAAAGCCCTCGCCAGGATACTCCACCACGAGGGCAAGAGGGTTCCAAAGGAACTGCTCTACGACATTGCCAAGCACGCGGGCGGCGACCTTCGTGCCGCAGTGAACGATCTGCAGACCGTCGTCACGGGCGGGGTCGAGGACGCGGCCCAGGTTCTAGCCTACCGCGACACCGAGAAGAGCGTTTTCCAGGCACTGGCGCAGATTTTTGCCACGGACAACGCGAAGAAAGCCAGGATGGCAACGCTCGGCGTTGACATGTTCCCCCACGAACTCCTCCAGTGGATAGACGAGAACCTTCCCTACGTCTACTACAAGCCCGAGGACATAGCGAGGGCCTATGAGGCTCTCAGCAGGGCGGACATATACCTCGGCAGGGCGCAGAGAACCGGAAACTACGGCCTCTGGAAGTACGCCACGGACATGATGACGGCGGGGGTTGCCGTTGCGGGCGTCAAAAAGAAGGGCTTCGTGAGGATTTACCCGCCCAAGACCATAAAGCTCCTCACGGAGAGCAAGGCTGAGAGGGGACTGAGGGATTCGGTGCTCAAGAAGATAATGAGCGAGATGCATATGGCGAAGCTGGAGGCCTTGGAGACACTCAACGTCCTGAAGGCGATATTCGAGTACAATCCGGACATGGCGGCGCACTTCGTCGTCTACCTCGACCTTGACCTCAAGGAGGTCGAGTTCATAGTCGGGGACAAGGAGAAGGCCAGGACCATATGGGGCAAGAGCATGAACATCGAGAAGAGGCTCAAGGAGCGCGGTGAGCTGGAGGAGCACGTGAGGGTTGCCGCTGAGAAGGAACCCGAGGAAGAGGCTGAGCCCGCGGAAGAGGAAGAAGTCGAGGAAGAGGCCGAGGAAGAGATAAGCGAGGAGGAGCTTGAGAAGGCCGAGGAAGAGATGGAGAGCGTGGAAGAGCCGGAGGAGTCCGGGAAGATAGACAAGCCCAAGAAGAAGGGCAAGCAGGCGACGCTGTTCGACTTCCTGGGGAAGAAGTGATGTTTGTTCGTCAAATCTCTTCAGCGAGTTTCTCCATCTTTTCTTTAAGTTCAGGAAGCTTGTTCTGAACGATGTCCCAGATTAGTTCGACATCGATTCCAAAGTACTGGTGGATTAGTATGTTTCTCAGTCCGATTATCTTGCGCCATTCTATCTCTGGATGCCTCTCCCGGATTTCTTCTGGGTAGCCCGACAGGCTTCACCGATTATTTCGAGGTTCCTTACAACAGCGTCAATAACCATTCCCTTCGCCCTGAACTCTTCTAAACTCAATTCCTCTGTGTATTCCTCGATCCGGGATATCGCTTCGAGGATATCTTCAACGTACAGCCTGTAGTCCCTCAACGCTCACCGCCTCGCTCCATATGTACTTCCGGACCCTCGGCTTGAGGGCCTCGACCGTTATCAGATCAACCTCGACTCCGAGGAGGTCTTCGAGGAAGAACTTGAGCTCCATGTAGTTGTCGAAGGTTTTTCTCCCTGGTTCAAACTCCACCAGAATATCCAGATCGCTGTCTTCCCTTGCTTCTCCCCGCACATAAGAACCGAAGAGCCAGAGGTGCCTAACCCCGAACTTCCGGAGTTCTTGGGCATGGAGGTGCAGAATGCTGAGTATCTGTTCCAGTTCCATACAACTCTCCATCAAATCAAGATAATGCGATTGAAGTTATAAGGATTCACCCAATCTCCACATCCGCACAGACCTTGAAAACGTGCGGCTTGAAGTCGCTCACCTTCTTTACGCGGACCCCGCACTCCCTTCCAAGCATGGCGCACGCGTCCATTATCCTGGTTCTGAACGCCCCGATTTCGGCCTCGTGGACGAAGTCGTAGTAGTGCAGCCATTTCTCTGCCCTGTCCAGAGTTAGGGCCAGGGCATCAACGCCCCTCGGCGTGGGGCTTATCACCCTGTCGTGGGTCGGAAGTTCGGGGAGAACCTCGAAAACGTCGCCGTGAATGAACTCTATCTCTCCCTTCAGCCTCTCCCGGTTCAGCTCGATGTTCTCAAGGCCGAGCTCGTAGGCCTCCCTGTTCAGCTCCACCGCGGTGATTTTGACCCTCTTATAGCGCGCTATGACGAGCGCATACGGCAGAACGCCGGCGAATGGGATCAGAATCCTTTCTCCGTCTTGGACAAGCTGGGCCAGGCGGTAGCGCTCGCCCTTCATCCGCGGGTTGAAGAATGCCTTCGAGAGATCCACTTTTATCTGCACTCCGTTTTCTCTGTGGACGGTTTCCAGCCGTTTCTCCCCCCAGATTATCGAGTATTCCCTTATCCTGAAGGCACCTTCGTGGAAGCCCTTCTGGGCCACGACCCTGATGAAGGGGTGGACCTTTCTGAGACCCCATACGATATCGTCCACCCTGTGGGAAAGCTCCCTCGGAACCTGGATTACCGCTATGTCCCCGACGATGTCGTAGCGCCTCAGGTGCTTCAGCTCCTCCTCGCTCAGCCTCCCGGCGAGGACGCTCTCGAGGTTCTTGTAAAGCTGCCTCTCGGGCCGGAGGGGAAGTTCGAGGGGCAGGACTTCGTAGCCGAGTGAGCGAAGAAGGGGGTCTTCGATGACCGGGAGGAGAACGAACTCCCCCTCCCGCTTTGGACGCCTCTTCCCGTCGTAGAGGCCCAGCTTCTTCAGCTTCCTCTTGACTGGTTCAGCCTCGGTTTTTGTCACCCTTATCGCTGGCATTCTCGGATCCCCCGGGCATAACCTTTTCTTCCACGTCTCCCGAGTCGTTCTCGAGGAGCCTTTCGAGGTCTTCTTTCCTTACTGTTCCGAAAAATGCTTTCTCTGAGAGGGTATCCTCTATCTCTCCGAAATCCGGCCTCCTGAATTCCCTTGCAAGGATGTTGAACTTCGTGGGTCCCAGAGCCTCGGGGGAGGCCAGCACAACCACGTACGCCCCGGTTGTGAGGGCATAGTCCCTGAGTGTGAATAGGAACTTCGCTATGGTGCTGAACTCGGAGTAGAACGTCATGTATTCGATTCCATCCACATAGACAACTCCCCCGGGGTTCTCGCGCATGAACCTCACGGCCTCCTCCCTGAGGATGTACAGGCTGCTGGGACTGACTGCCTGGGGATGCTGGACGTTGCTGAGCCACAGGAACGTCTCCGGACTGAAGCCGAACTTCGAAACCCACTCCTCGTAGGGGCGTCTGCTGATGGCCATCACCGGAGCGCCCTTCAGGTGGAACGTCTTCATCATGAGCTTCGCTTCGTTCTCACTCTCCACAAGAAAGACGCTGGATTCCTTTATTCCAACTCCCTTGGGCGAGATGACACCGGGAGTCTTCCTGAGGAGCTCCCTCATTGAGAGGATCGAAATGACGATGAATGCCGTTAGCGCGACGATATCTGGAGCCCTTGGCGGTGCGCTTTCAGTGGCTGCCGCGACCATGAGTGCGATGCCCGCGAGTGCGAAGAGGCCGAATGTGACCGACAGCTCCATGGAGTATTCCCTTTTGTGGAGCTCCCCGTAACGGTGGAGAAGTCTAATCCTGATGAGAAGGTACCCGGACACACCCGCCAGCAGGAGTCCTTCCACAAAGGTCACAGCGTCGATTTCAGTCACCACTTATTCTAGGGTGTTGGGGTATTAAACTATTTCCAGTACGGCTCCCTCATGAGGACGACCTGCCGGAATATCTCCACGAGCTCCCCGTCGCTTGCGCCGTTCCTGAGGGCCGTCGCGAAGTCGATGAGGTCATTCTTTCTCAGCAGGCACGTCTTGAACTTCCCGTCCGACGTGACGCGGAGCCTCGTGCAGTTGGCGCAGAACACCGTGTTGTGCATCGCCCTGACCACCTCGACCTCCGCGACGCCGTGGTCGGTGGGGACGAAGTACTTCTTCCTTCTGTGCATCCTCCTCTCGAGGGTCTCCACGGCCATTTCCTCCAGCCGCTCCTCCACGGGCCTGAGCGGGTAGAAGTACTTCCTGAAGAACCTGGTCTCCGTCATCTCCCTCGGGGCCTCGAGCTCGATGAGCTGGAGTATCGTCCCGGTCTTCGCGGCGAACTCCACCATGTCCCATATCTCGCCGTCGTTCAGTCCCCTCATAACCGTCATGTTGAGCTTCACCGGGCTGAGGTACTTCACCGCCTCCCCTATGCCCTCGAGAACGGTGTCGAGCATATCGACGCCGGTGATTCTGCGGTAAACGTCTGGCTTCAGACTGTGGAGGGATACGTTGACGCGGTTGAGGCCCGCTTCGGCGAGCGGCTTCGCCAGCTCCTTCAGCCTGCTACCGTTCGTGGTCATGGAGAGATCGACCACGTACGGCCTTATGCGCCTCACTATCTCGAGTATATCTTTCCTGACGGTGGGCTCTCCCCCGGTAAGTTTGACCTTTCTTATTCCAAGGCGCGACGCCACCCTGACGAGCCTCTCTATCTCCGAGGGGGTCAGCTCAAGGCTCGCGTTGAAGTGCTGTCCCTCGCGGTGGCAGAAGAAGCAGCGGAAGTTGCAGTCCTGGGTGAGGGATATCCTGAGGTTGGTCGCGGGTCTGCCGAAGCGGTCGTAGAGCACCATCTGAAGCACCGCTTGGATTAGCCTTTCGGCTTAAAAAAAGATTTTGGGTAAGCACTTTCGTTTAACGCACCCGAAGGGCTTCATCGAAAACTACAAGTAGGGGGAAGGGGCAAGTTATGGCCAGGGGGTTTTCCCATGAACGTTGAGGAGATTAAGTCCCGGCTTTCCCGTCTGGAATCGCTTCATTCCGCTTTTGAGAACAAATTCCCTGCCATCTACGGCGAGAAGGACAGGGAGGCTCTTCTGGAGACCGTTAAGGCCCTTCACACCGTATCCCGGGAGAAGCTTGAGGTGGCCGCGGGCCTCTACCGTGAGATGAGCGGGGTCGGGGGCTATGCGGAGGCGCAGGCCAAGGAGCTCTACCGCAACGAGCACCAGATGAAGTTCCGGCTCGAGGAGCTTCTCTCCCTCCTCTCGAGGGACGACTAC
This sequence comes from Thermococcus sp. 4557, assembly GCF_000221185.1. NCBI lineage: Archaea > Methanobacteriati > Methanobacteriota > Thermococci > Thermococcales > Thermococcaceae > Thermococcus > Thermococcus sp. 4557. The sequence goes on from NC_015865.1 coordinate 1,617,460, forward strand.
GATTCCCGCGTGAAGCTGGAGACCGCGATGGAGAGGCTCGTTCAGTTTCACAGGGTCTACGACTACGCCGTTAGAAAGGCCCTCGGCGAGCTGACCTCGGAGGTCGAAGGAATGGCGCTCCTTACCGGAGGCGAAAAGGAAAAAAAGGTACCCACGGGTATAATGGAGGAGCTCAGGAAGGTCAAGATGCTCGAGGCGGAACTCGGTACCCTTAAAAGGTTCCTCCTCAGGCTCTATACTCATCCCGGTGACGTTCACAAGGTTGAAGCCGCTTTGAGAGACTGGCACTCCAGGGGACTGCTCTGGGTTGAGGCGAGAAACGTTGAGAAGCTGAGCGGTGTCGCTGACGCCGGCGAGATACTCGAGGGTCTCACGCTCATAGGAGTGGTGGAAAAGAAGATGAGGGGTGGTGAAGGTGTCTACAGACACAGGAGTTACAGTCCGGGTTAGGGGCATATACAGCACTGCCCTCACCAAACTGTTCCTCGACAGGGGATTCGGGATTTCACAGCCGAGCAACAGGATCGTCGAGCGCTTCAACCTCGAGAAGACCTACGACGAGTTCGATGTTGACGTCTATGACAAGAAGGACCACCACGGGGTCATCCTCGTCGGGACGAAGGTTGAGGAGGTTAGGGAGGTTCTCGAGGACGAATTTATAGACGTCTTCTTCCGGAAGCTCCCCTACCAGCTGTACGGCATCTACAAGGGAATAGTCGTTCAGAGGGACGAGAGATACGTCTACGTGGACATTGGGAGCGCCATCGGTACGATACCGGTTAAGGACCTCCCCCGTGCCAAGGAGGGCGACGAACTCCTCGTCCAGGTCAAAAAGCACAACCTGCTCCCCCAGCTGAGCGTCACCCTGACGATCCCCGGTGACTACGCGGTTCTGATTCCGAAGCCCGTTGGTGCCCAGAGGCACGTCAAGATATCCCGGAAGATAAGGGACCAGAGCGAGCGCGAGAGGCTCCGCATCCTGGGTCTGAGCGTCGATTTGGGGGAGTGGGGGATACTCTGGAGAACCGCCGCCGCATACAAGGACTGGAACCTTCTCCGCGATGAGATAGTGGCGCTCTCGAAGCTGGCCGACACCCTCGCGAGGGCGGACTCCTACGCGGCCCCGTCCCTCCTGATCGAGGGGCGCAGTATTTACGAGGTCGAGTTCGGTGGAGGGGCGAAGAAGAAGCTCGACGAGATACGGAACAAGGTGGTTCCGACGGTTGAGGGCCACCACCAGCTGAAGGCCCACGACCTTGAACTCGGGTTCGCGGTGGAGATAGCGGAGGGAATACTGGCCAAGATACCTGGCCAGAGGGAGAAGGTCAGGCAGGGCTTCTGGGAGTCGATCGTTGCCAACAAGGGGCCGAGGAGGGGCTGGCTCTTCAGCCTCGAGCACAACAAACCCGACGGCCAGAGGATAAAGATAGGGCCCGGTGAAGTTCAGGAGGTCTCCCTGAACCCGCTCAGGGTCACCTTCAAGCGCCACCTCAAGCCCGGGAAGTTCTACGACGGTCTCGACCTGCCGATAGAGTTCGGTGACTACGTCATCACGGAGATAGAGGAAGGAAAGTGGTGGTTTGTGCACCGCTATTACGACCGCGACGGCAACCTGAAGGGTGAGTACTACAACATAAACACGCCGGTGGAGATGTACCCTGACAGGGCCCGCTACATCGACCTTGAGGTGGACATCGTCAGGTGGCCCGACGGCAAGAAGGAGATAATCGACAAGGAGAAGCTGGCGGAGCACTACGAGGAAGGCACGATAAGTGAGAAGCTCTACAAAGCGGTTCTCAGAATAGTGCAGGAGGTTTACGAGAGGATTTAAGGTAAGGTTTGGATGCCTAACTTTTCTGCCTCTTTTTTCAGTCTCTTATCGTATGTGGCCAGCCTTTTAAAGTCCTCCGCTGTGGCAAGGATTACCATATCGTTAAAGCGTTTCGGGTTCCGGGTTAGTTCCAGCGCGCGTTTCGTGTACTTCCCGCCGTCGCAGATTACTTTCGTCCTCTGACTGTTTAGGATTGATGAAATCACCTTCCCTATTTCCTCACCGCTATAGCCTTCCTCCCTGAAGAACCAGTAGAGTTCGTAAAGAACTATGCTGGGGACAGTCCATCTCTCCAGCCCGGCCAGCAGTTTTCTTGCTTCTCCGTTGAACTCGGAATCCCTTAGGACCGCATAGATGAAGACGTTGGTGTCTATCACCGTCATTTCCCTTCACCCTGACCCCTTCTTATGGCTTTTTCGATGTCCTCTACTGTCAACCCCTTTCCTCCCGGGAGGAGGGGAAGCTCAAGTTCGCTTTTTTTGAGCACTACCTTCCCATCCTCGACCTCAACCATCAGAACGTCCCCTACCTTAATCCCCAGCTTTTTCCTAACATCGCTTGGTATAGTAATTTGATAGTTTCTAGTTACTTTTGTAAGCCCCATAGTCTCACCAAATATAGTTGGGAGTTGGCGATAAAAAGTTTTCCAAAAACCTTTGGCAACGAGCACTTTCTATCTCTGATGATAAAATGAAGTTGGGGTTTTGAGTACTCCAAGAGCCTCAAAAAGGTTCATCTGGCGGGCGCGAATGTCGAGTATTCTTATCCCCCGGCTTTTCATGAGTTCCTCAGGAGTCTGTTCTCAGAGGAGTACAACGTCAAAATAATCCATGAACCGGGCAGAGGGACCTTTGGTGCCCCTGACTTCAAGATATTTGCTGATTGAATCGGTAATGCCCTTTAGGAGTAACATTTCAATTATTCCTCGCCGCTCAGGGCTTCTTCGATTCCCTTCTCCGTTATCCTGAAGTGGACCATGCCCCCTTCAGGCCTGAAGCGGTGCCTCTCCAGAACGGCGACCCGAAGGCCGGGGACGTTTAGTTTATCCAGCCGGAGGATATCTTTCGTCCGGTAGTTGAGCGTGTGCTCGGCAACTGGCTTCATCCTCTCCGCCCGGCTGTCGAAGTGAACCTGGTTGATGATTATTACCGGTATGTCCTTCTTCCTCGCTATCCAGAGGAGCACCTGGAGCTGCTTGCCAAGCTCCGCGCTCAGGCCCCTTCGGTTCTCCTCGACGCGGTAGTGGGCAGTTATCGAGTCAACGACGACGAGGGAGAACGTCCCATCGATGATCTTCTTCAGGCCCCCGATGGAGCGCCGCTGCTCCTTGAAATCCGAGGGAGTGAAGAGAATGAAGCGCTGAAGGGCCTCCTCTGGGTCCAGCCCCCTCGCTGTCGCCATCTGGCTCAGCCTCTCCGGGGAGAAGCCGCCCTCAGTGTCGATGTATGCAACCTTTCCGCCGCTGAGAAGGCCTATCTGAACCGCCAGCGTCGTCTTCCCCGTGGCGAAGCCCCCGTAAATCTGGGTCAGGACGCCGGGGGCGATGCCCCCGCCCAGAAGCTCGTCAAGTGATTTGACCCCCGTTGAGAGCATCCGCTTCACCGCTAAAGGGTGAGCTCTTCGTAGAGTTCGAGGGGCCTGACGAGGGTCCAGATGCGCTTCTTCTGGAGCTCATCCCTGAGCTTCTCGGGGCTTCCGGTTCCGTAGACGCCGTAGTGCATGGGTATGACGAGGCGCGGGCGCACATCCTCGACAATCTGGGCCGCCTCGCGCTCGTTGGCCGTTGAGCGGCCGCTTATCGGCACCAGGAGAACGTCCACCCTTCCGCGGAGTCTCTGGAGGACCGGTGTGGAGTACGTGTCGCCCGTGTGGAAGAGGGCCTTGTCCCCCTCTATCAGGTAGCCCAAGGGGTACTGGCTCGAGGGGTGCTCCATGTAGAAGGCGGTCACCTTAACGCCGTTCTCGAGCTCGATGGTCTGGCCGTCCTCGATCTCCCTGACCTTCGTCACGCCGTCGCTGATGGCGGTCATGTAAACCGGCTTGGGCCCTATCACGGTAGCGTCGCGGAGTCGCGAGAGGAGCTCCACCTTGCCGTAGTGGTCCACGTGTTCGTGCGTTATCAGTATGTAGTCAACCTCGCCTATCCTGTCATCGTCCACCTCGGGATACGGGTCGATGAGGAGTCTCACACCGTTGGTCTCGACCCAAAAGCACGCGTGTCCATACCAGATAATCTTCATCGGCTCTACCTCCTCAACTGGTTTGGGTAAGGTGGACTTAAAGTTTTCCCCGTCGTCCGTTTTTCGGGGTTCCTCCTGTATCCTCCGATTTCCGGAAAGCCGGCGCAGGTTTTATATACTCCGTTTCAGCCCTTTCATTGGTGGTTGCGGAAATTTCGAGCCCCTGAAGGGTGGCGGTCCATCACGGTGGTGCAGGATGAACAGACGTCGCCTCATAATCCCGCCCGTTTCACTCCCCGTGCTCCTGGTTATAGGTGCTCTTTTCGTCATCGTCTTCGCCTTCTTCTCAGGGGTCGTTATGGCCGCGTTCGAGAAGCTGGGAATTCCCCCGGACGTCGCATATGCGCTCTTCATCTTTGCACTCGTGGGAAGCTTCCTGAACATACCAATCGCGGAAGAAACGTCCTACGAGCCGGTCGTGAGGGTGAGGGAGGTTCGGTTCTTTGGAATAGCCTACCCGGTTCCGTTCTTTGACTGGGAGGAGAGGCGCATAATCATCGCCATAAACGTTGGAGGGGCCATCGTTCCCATAAGCGTGGCCGTCTACGAGATATTCAGGATGGTGTACTTCGGCAGGTGGGCCCTCCTGTTCAACACATTTATGGCGGTTCTCATAGCCTCCCTCTTCAGCCATGCCGTTGCCAGACCTGTCAGGGGCCTTGGAATAGCCATGCCCCTCTTCCTGCCACCCTTGATGGCCATGTTTCTCGGCTGGCTCCTCGGCGGGAGCAATCCGAACGCCGTTGCCTACATCAGCGGGACCCTCGGCGTCCTGATAGGTGCCGACCTGATGAACTGGAACAGGATCAAGAACCTCGGCGCACCGATGGTCAGCATAGGGGGAGCCGGTACCTTCGACGGCATCTTCCTCGCGGGCATAATTGCCGTCCTCCTGGTATGACGGTGGGTTTTTAAGGGAGGTATTGAACATCCCAGTGGCAAACAGGGGTGATGCTCATGTTCGTGATTGGAAGCGGTGCCAGGCATCTGGAGGACGAGATGAAGGCCCTCGGCGGCAGGGTTCTTGAGGTCGAGATAAAGCGGTTCCCCGACGGGGAGAAATACGTCAGGGTCCTTGGCTCCTCGGAGGAAGTTACCCTCGTTCAGTCCACGTTCAGGCCGCAGGACGAGCACCTGGTCGAGATGATTCTCCTCGCCGATGCCCTGCGCGAGAGAGGGGTCCAGAGGCTAAGGGCGGTCGTTCCGTACTTTGCCTACTCGAGACAGGACAGGGTCACGAAGGAAGGGGAGCCGGTGAGCGTGAGGGCGGTTATGAGAACCCTCGCCGTTTACTACGACGAACTCTACATCTTTGACCTCCACAACCCCGAGACCCTCAAGTTCTTCCCGGGTGAGGCGGTCAACCTCTCCCCCGCGGGGGTCATCGCCGACTACTTTGGGGAGAAGCTCGGTGAGGGCGTTGTTCTCGCCCCGGATAAGGGTGCTCTGATGCGGGCGAAGGCCGTTGCCGAGAGGCTTGGCCTTGAGTACAGCCACTTCCACAAGGTCCGCATTTCTCCGACCGAGGTTCAGATGAAGCCGGTCGACGTGGACGTTAAGGGGAAGAACGTTCTCATAGTCGATGACATCATAAGTACCGGAGGGACAATGATCAGGGCGGCGAACCTGCTCAGGGAGATGGGGGCAGAGAAGGTCTTCGTTGCGGCCACTCACGGTGTCTTCGCCGAGGGGGCTATAGAGAGGGTTAGCAAAGCCGTTGACGAGCTGGCGGTCACCAACACGATACCCACACCTGTCTCGAAGATAAGCGTTGTGCCCGAGATACTGAAGCTGTGAGGCGGGGCGATGGTCAGGGCATCTTCCCTCGCCGCCCTCTTAACATTTCTGACGTTTTTTGGAACTGGACTTCTCACGGTGGTTCCTTCCTTGTGGTTGGCGGCTTGGGTTCGTGATTCCTTCATGAATGGCTTTCGATAGTTGTGTTGTCCTGTAATTCCACCGTGGCTACGTTGGGTGGGTAGCTGAGGGGGGTCTTGGATTTGGCCATGGTGATGGGCTCAACATGGGTGCCATAGTTTTGGTGGTCTTGGGTTCCCTGCTTCTCGTCTTTTTCCTCCCTTGACCCTGCAAAAATTTTTTGCCGTTTTTATGTCTAAAATTGTGCATTTTGTCGGCGCTTTTTGACAGCTTCTTTTCTAAAAATATGCCCTGGGAGAGGTTTTGCAAAAATTTTGTATCGGTGGGGTTCACCCCTATTGGATGGAGCGCCCGAACAGGGCGCGACAAAACCCGAGCGCCAAGACGGCGGCGTCGGGGGGACAGGGTGCAAAGCACCCACGATGAACCCCGCCCTCCAGCTCGGGTCACAGCAATGTGCGCTCCCGAGGAAACGCCGAAAGGCGGACCCCTCGGGGGTAAGGCAGGCCCAACACCTCGACCAAACCCCGGACGGATATTTGGTACTTCCCCTCGAGGGAAGTCCCACCGGCCGTACTCCTTGCTCAATTCCGGTTGATCCTGCCGGAGGCCACTGCTATGGGGGTCCGACTAAGCCATGCGAGTCATGGGGCGCCTTGCGCGCACCGGCGGACGGCTCAGTAACACGTCGGTAACCTACCCTCGGGAGGGGGATAACCCCGGGAAACTGGGGCTAATCCCCCATAGGCCTGAGGTACTGGAAGGTCCTCAGGCCGAAAGGGGCTTTGCCCGCCCGAGGATGGGCCGGCGGCCGATTAGGTAGTTGGTGGGGTAACGGCCCACCAAGCCGAAGATCGGTACGGGCCATGAGAGTGGGAGCCCGGAGATGGACACTGAGACACGGGTCCAGGCCCTACGGGGCGCAGCAGGCGCGAAACCTCCGCAATGCGGGCAACCGCGACGGGGGGACCCCCAGTGCCGTGGCATCGCCACGGCTTTTCCGGAGTGTAAAGAGCTCCGGGAATAAGGGCTGGGCAAGGCCGGTGGCAGCCGCCGCGGTAATACCGGCGGCCCGAGTGGTGGCCGCTATTATTGGGCCTAAAGCGTCCGTAGCCGGGCCCGTAAGTCCCTGGCGAAATCCCACGGCTCAACCGTGGGGCTTGCTGGGGATACTGCGGGCCTTGGGACCGGGAGAGGCGGAGGGTACTCCTGGGGTAGGGGTGAAATCCTATAATCCCAGGAGGACCGCCAGTGGCGAAGGCGCTCCGCTGGAACGGGTCCGACGGTGAGGGACGAAGGCCAGGGGAGCGAACCGGATTAGATACCCGGGTAGTCCTGGCTGTAAAGGATGCGGGCTAGGTGTCGGGCGAGCTTCGAGCTCGCCCGGTGCCGAAGGGAAGCCGTTAAGCCCGCCGCCTGGGGAGTACGGCCGCAAGGCTGAAACTTAAAGGAATTGGCGGGGGAGCACTACAAGGGGTGGAGCGTGCGGTTTAATTGGATTCAACGCCGGGAACCTCACCGGGGGCGACGGCAGGATGAAGGCCAGGCTGAAGGTCTTGCCGGACACGCCGAGAGGAGGTGCATGGCCGCCGTCAGCTCGTACCGTGAGGCGTCCACTTAAGTGTGGTAACGAGCGAGACCCGCGCCCCCAGTTGCCAGTCCTCCCCGCTGGGGAGGAGGCACTCTGGGGGGACCGCCGGCGATAAGCCGGAGGAAGGAGCGGGCGACGGTAGGTCAGTATGCCCCGAAACCCCCGGGCTACACGCGCGCTACAATGAGCGGGACAATGGGATCCGACCCCGAAAGGGGAAGGTAATCCCCTAAACCCGCTCCCAGTTCGGATCGCGGGCTGCAACTCGCCCGCGTGAAGCTGGAATCCCTAGTACCCGCGTGTCATCATCGCGCGGCGAATACGTCCCTGCTCCTTGCACACACCGCCCGTCACTCCACCCGAGCGGGGTCTGGATGAGGCCTGGTCTCCCTTCGGGGAGGCCGGGTCGAGTCTGGGCTCCGTGAGGGGGGAGAAGTCGTAACAAGGTAGCCGTAGGGGAACCTACGGCTCGATCACCTCCTATCGCCGGAAAATCCGTCCGGGGGGTTTAAGAGGTGTTGGGCCTGCCATCCGTGGGCCGGTAGCTCAGCCTGGGAGAGCGTCGGCTTTGCAAGCCGAAGGCCCCGGGTTCGAATCCCGGCCGGTCCACCACGAAGAGATGCACATCCCGAGCCTGGCTCGGGGTGGAAGGGTCCGAGATCCCGAACAGGGATCACGATGAGGACCGTGCACAGGCCGATTGACCCAAAAAATGCCCAGCCCCCTGAGTAGGGGGCAGAAAACTTAAGCCGTCTGGTGGATGGCTCGGCTCGGGGCGCCGACGAAGGGCGTGGCAAGCTGCGATAAGCCCCGGCGAGGCGCAGGCAGCCGTCGAACCGGGGATGCCCGAATGGGACCTCCCGCGGCTCTTGCCGCACTCCCAGTCGGGAGGGGGAACGCGGGGAATTGAAACATCTTAGTACCCGCAGGAAAAGAAAGCAAAAGCGATGCCGTTAGTAGGGGCGACCGAAAGCGGCACAGGGCAAACTGAACCCTTCGGGGAAACCCGGAGGGGATGTGGTGTAGTAGGGCCCCCGAAAGACCCTCCCGGGTGAAGCCGAAGTCCACTGGAACGTGGCGCCGTAGAGGGTGAAAGCCCCGTAGGCGCAAGCCCGGTGGGTCTTGGGGTGTCCCTGAGTACCGTCGGTCGGATATCCGGCGGGAAGCTGGGAGGCATCGGCTCCCAACCCTAAATACGTCCCGAGACCGATAGCGAACTAGTACCGTGAGGGAAAGCTGAAAAGCACCCCTGGCAGGGGGTGAAAAGAGCCTGAAACCAGGCGGCGATAGGTGGGTGCGGCCTAGAAGGGCTGACCCTCCCCGAAGGAAACACGGGTGACCGTGGAGTACGAGGGGAGGCGACCAGGGTCGCACCGTCCGTCTTGGATCACGGGGCAGGGAGTTCATCCGAGCGGCGAGGTTAAGGGGGTCAACCCCGAAGCCGCAGGGAAACCGACAGGTCCGCAGCCCGTAAGGGTGAGGGACGGGGTGTGAAAGCGCCCGGAGTCGCTCGGATGAGACCCGAAGCCGGTCGATCTAGCCCGGGGCAGGGTGAAGTCCCTCAACAGAGGGATGGAGGCCCGCTAGGGATGCTGACGTGCAATTCGCTCCCGTGACCTCGGGCTAGGGGTGAAAGGCCAATCGAGGCCGGCGATAGCTGGTTCCCGCCGAATTATCCCTCAGGATAGCCCGGCCGGAGGTAGGTGGTGGGGTAGAGCACTGATTGGGGGTTTAGGGGGAGAAATCCCCCGGCTCCCTGTCAAACTCCGAACCCACTGCCGCCGTAGATGGCCGGAGTAGGGTGGCGGTGTAAGCCGTCAACCGAGAGGGGAACAACCCAGACCGGGGTTAAGGCCCCTAAATGCCGGCTAAGTGTTACTCCAAAGGGTGTCCCTGGCCTTAGACAGCGGGGAGGTAGGCTTAGAAGCAGCCATCCTTTAAAGAGTGCGTAACAGCTCACCCGTCGAGGTCAGGGGCCCCGAAAATGGACGGGGCTAAAGCCGGCTGCCGAGACCCCGGCGCACGGACCGATTGGTCCGTGATCGGGTAGGCGGGCGTGCCGGTGGGGTGGAAGCTGGGCCGTAAGGTCCAGTGGACCCGTCGGTATTGTGGATCCTGCCGGGAGTAGCAGCATAGCCGGGTGAGAATCCCGGCCGCCGAAGGGGCCAGGGTTCCACGGCAATGTTCGTCAGCCGTGGGTTAGTCGGTCCTAAGCGGGTCCGTAACTCGGCGCCCGCGAAAGGGAAACGGGTTTATATTCCCGTACCGCGGTGGTAGGCGCGGCAACGCAAGCCCAGAGGGTGACGCCTCGGGGTAGGCGGACCGGTCCACAAGGCCGGCTAAGCGTATAAGTCCGGGGAGTGCCGTAATGGCGAGAACCGGATGAAAGCGCGAATGGCCTCCCGTAAGGGGGGTTCCGCTGATCCCTGGGGCCCGTGAAAAGCCCTCTGGGAACGATCCACCGCGACCGTACCGAGAACCGACACCGGTGCCCCTGGGTGAGAAGCCTAAGGCGTGTCGGGGGAAACCCAGCCGAGGGAACTCGGCAAATTGGCCCCGTAACTTCGGGATAAGGGGTGCCTGCGGGTGCGTAACCCGCAGGTCGCAGTGACTAGGAGGACCCGACTGTTTAGTAAAAACACAGGTCCCAGCTAGCCCGAAAGGGTTTGTACTGGGGCCGACGCCTGCCCAGTGCCGGTATGTGAAGCCCGGGTTCAACCGGGTGAAGCACCGGTAAACGGCGGGGGTAACTATAACCCTCTTAAGGTAGCGAAATTCCTTGTCGGTTAAATGCCGACCTGCATGAATGGCGTAACGAGGTCCTCACTGTCCCCGGCTGGGGCCCGGCGAAACCACTGCCAGGCGCATATGCCTGGGACCTCCGGTGGGAAGCGAAGACCCCATGGAGCTTTACTGCAGCCTGCCGTTGCCATACGGCGGGGGGTGCGCAGCGTAGGCGGGAGGCGTCGAAGCCCGTCCTCCGGGGCGGGTGGAGCCGTCCATGAGACACCGCCCACCCTCTGCCGTATGGCTAACCCGCGGACGCGGGGACAGCGGTAGGTGGGCAGTTTGGCTGGGGCGGCACACCCTCGAAAAGGTATCGAGGGTGCCCTAAGGTCGGCTCAGGCGGGTCAGGAATCCGCCGTAGAGTGCAAGGGCAAAAGCCGGCCTGACTGGACCCGTAACAGAGGCGGGTCCAGCCGCGAAAGCGTGGCCTAGCGAACCCCTGAGCCTCCCCGGTGGGGGCCAGGGATGACAGAAAAGCTACCCTGGGGATAACAGAGTCGTCTCGGGCGAGAGCCCATATCGACCCCGAGGCTTGCTACCTCGCTGTCGGCTCTTCCCATCCTGGTCCTGCAGCAGGGGCCAAGGGTGGGGGTGTTCACCCATTAAAGGGGAACGTGAGCTGGGTTTAGACCGTCGTGAGACAGGTCGGATGCTATCTACCGGAGGTGCTGGGTGCCTGAGGGGAAGGCTCCCCCAGTACGAGAGGAACAGGGAGCCGCGGCCTCTGGTCTACCGGTTGTCCTACAGGGCACAGCCGGGCAGCTACGCCGCGTCCGATAAGGCCTGAAAGCATCTAAGGCCGAAGCGGTCCCCGAAAATAGGCACCCACTCCCAGGCGCAGGGGGTCGGGCGACCGGTCCTTTGCCTGGGACGAGGGCTCGGGAAGAAGACCCGTTTGATGGGGCGGGGATGTAAGCGGGAAGGGAAACCGACCCGTTCAGTCTGCCGCTCCCAACAGCCCGAGGTTTCTGCCTCTGAAAGGGGGGCTGGGCATTTGATAGGTCAATCGGCCTGTGCACGGTCCTCGAGCCCTTAAATCTCGTTTCTGTCTGATTGATTGTATTGCAATATTGAACTTCCAGTCATGATGCTTTTCCGCAACCGTTAAAACCCTCCAGCGGAGCATTTCTCGGTGGTGAAATGAAGCTGTTAGTCCTTGATCTTGACGGTACCCTTTGGGACCATGAGGATGCATCCCGGCTTACGCCGCCATACGATTTCCACGGTGATTATCTGGTTGATTCTACAGGAGAGGGACTCCATCTCTTCCCGGGGGTCAGAGAGTTCCTTGAATGGGCGAGTGGTAGGTTCGTTCTGAGTATAGCGAGCTGGAACGTTGAGGAGAGGGTCAGGCCGATCCTCAAGGGATTTGGTCTCTGGGACTACTTCATTTTTCCGAAAATTGAGAACCACCCTGACAAGGCGGACATGATAGCGAGAACACTCCGGGAGCTGGAGCTCTCTGGATACGATGTTGATATGGTCATCTACGTGGACGACAGGGATATACACGTCGAAGATGTTAAAACCGCCGTCTCTGCTATTCGGTTCATCCACATGTGGAGAGATGCCAAAAGTTTTGAGGAGTTGAGGGGACTTTTGGAAAGGATGGGGTGATAATATGGAACTGCTAATAGTGAAGGACAGGCGTATTGACTACGACGGCTCGGCCATTGGTAGCCACTGGGCCTACAGGAACTTTGGAATCCTCGGGAACTCGCTCGTGGTTTTCAGAGGGAAGTGCGACGTCAAAGTGGAAGAGATGATCGACATCGAGGATCTCCGCGCGAGCAAGGAAATCAAGAGCGATGACATGGTTCACTACATAATCGAGGTCTTTGACCTCGTAAACACGCTCTTCGCCTCAACGCTCCAGAAGCTGTTCATAGCCAAGCTCTGCGAGGTTTTGGGAGAATATGGCGTGAAAACCCATAGGAAGGGCGACGACATATACGTGAACGGCAAGAAGCTCAGCATCTCGATAGCCACCGTTTCGCCGGTCAGCGTCAAGATTCACATTGGAATAAACGTGGAAGCAAGGGGAATCCCAGAAGGTGTTGATGCCATCGGCCTCAGAGAACTCGGCATTACCGACGTTGAGGACTTCATGGAGAGAACCGGAAAGGCCCTCGTGGAGGAGTTCAAAAAGGTGAAGAAGGACAGCCTGAAGGTCAGGTGGGCTCAGTAGAGGAGAAAGAGAAGACTCCCCACCAGAGGAACCGCCAGGTTATCGTCGAGCCAGCCCTGGTACTCGGCCAGAGTCAGGATGACCGCCCATCCTATTTTTCCCATCGCACCCGCATCAAGCAGCAGAAACGCTATCGCCAGCGCTGTAGCAAGGTAGCCGAGGCTTCCAGTCCAGTGCTTTCTCAGCTTGACGTTGAAGCCGTGCCGCCTGAAGTAGTAGTGCCGTATTATTCCCGTAATTCCATCGCTTATTGCCATCGCGAGCAACAGGGCGGTCGCGTATTCGAGTGGGAGTATGAGTGGAATCACGGATGCCGAGAACGCGAAGAAGACCTCACCGTAGTTGTGCTCTATCTGATACCACGAGAACTCCCTCTTTTTGATATGCGGCCACAGTTGGAAGACACCAAAGATAAAGGCCGAGACGCCGAAGACATCTGCTGGAATTTTTCCGTAGTAGAACATCAGAACCGCCGGGACTATGCTGAAGTGGATTATCTTCCTGTTCACCCAGGCGTACTCCTCTCCGAGTTTTTTGGTTACACCGATAGCCAGCAGTATGAAAGCAGCAGCCACACCCGCATAGATTAGCCAGCCAGGGAGCATTTATTCCACCAAAAAAGAAGAGGGGGTTGGGGGTTAATATGAGTTGCCCCCGAAGGCCCTTCCGACGGCCTCCAGAGCCGTGATGAAATCACCTGCGTGGACGACGATGTACCAGTCATCCGTCCTCGCGAGCTCTCCCCGGGATTTTCCGACCAGCTCGCCGTAGAGCCCATGGATTTTAACCCTTGGCTCAGTCGTCGAGAGCTTGAGCGTTATCTCGACCGGCCTCCCGTTCTCCCAGACAATACCAACCTTGAGGCCCGCTTTGGTTTCATTCCTCTTTCTCAGACCGAACCTGAGGTAGCGGAGCCTTTCCTCTGGAACCCCGTTCTCTTTGGCCTTCTCCCTTAAGTACTCCTCTGCCAGAGTCAGTCCGTGGAGCCCGAGGGCGTAGCCAAAAACCGGAATCCCGAGGTCTTTTCTGCTTCTTCCCTTGTAGGCGTAGACCTCTATCCTTCCGCCGGAGCCCCTGGAGGCGGTGTAGAATCCGTTTTCGTTATCGTTCCTGAACTCGCCCAGGAAATCCACCAGTTCATCGTACGCCGAAAAGGGGAGCGAAAAGCTCGCCCACGTTCCCCACACCCTGGGAGGGACGGAGACGAAGCCCATCTCCTCGAGGTGGTACTCGGTCGGTTTTGGCCTGAGCACCAGAAAGCCCCTTTCCGTGAGCTCCATATCGAGGAACGTTCTTTCGCCGGGCAGCATGGCAAATTTGCCGTCGCTTTCAAAGTCCCCTGCCTTCAGCAGGCGGCTCCTCCTGATGCGCCTCTCCTCCCGCGAGCCCACCACCACGGGAATCGGTGTTTTTCTCCCGCTCTCTTTGTCGTAGGGTACCCTGAAACCGGCCTTGAGCAGCTCCTCCTGAATCTCCAGCGACGCCGGGAAAAACACCTGCATCCTCCGCATCTCTAACTCCATGGGGATGCCTCCGTATTACTTTTATCCGTGGTTTTACCATAAGAACTTATAAAATTTTCCCTCTTGGAGTTGTTCCCCGTGCCAAGCTTAAGCTTAAAAGCCCCTCCGCAGACCTAAGCGCGGTGGTGAGAATGGTTCATTGGGCAGACTACATGGCTGAAAAGATTATCCGGGAACGCGGCGATAGGGATGAATACGTTGTGGAGAGCGGAATAACGCCGAGCGGTTACGTTCACATAGGGAACTTTAGGGAGTTCTTCACGGCCTACATAGTGGGCCACGCCCTCAGGGACAGGGGGAAGAAGGTCAGGCACATCCACATGTGGGACGACTACGACCGCTTTAGGAAGGTGCCGAGGAACGTGCCGCCCGAGTGGAAGGAGCACCTCACGAGGCCGGTTCGTGAGGTTCCGGACCCGTGGGGCTGCCACAACAGCTACGCGGAGCACTTCATGGCCATATTCGAAGAGGAAGTGTCGAAGCTCGGCATAGAGGTGGACTTCCTCCACGCGAGCGAGCTGTACAGGTCCGGCGAGTACGCCGAGGAGATAAAGCTCGCCCTGGCCAAGCGCGATGAGATAAAGGCCATACTCGACAAATACCGCGAGAGGGCCAAGCAGCCGCCCCTTGAGGAGGGCTGGCAGCCGGTCATGGTTTACTGTCCAGAATGCAGGAAGGAGGCGGAGTTCGTTTCGTGGGACGGCGAGTGGAAGGTCTCCTACAAGTGCCCCCACTGCGGCAGGGAGGGCGAGACGGACATAAGGGAGGGCAACGTCAAGCTCCGCTGGCGCGTTGACTGGCCGATGCGCTGGGCTCACTTCAAGGTGGACTTCGAGCCGGCCGGAAAGGACCACCTGGCAGCCGGCGGCTCGTACGACACCGGCAGGGAGATAGTTGAGAAAATCTTCGGCTGGCCCTCACCCATAGACCTCATGTACGAGTTCGTCGGAATCAAGGGGCAGAAGGGCAAGATGTCCGGCAGCAAGGGCAACGTTATACTCCTCAGCGACCTCTACGAGGTGCTCGAGCCGGGAATAATCCGCTTTATATATGCGAAGGCGAGGCCGAACAAGGAGCTCAAGATAGACCTCGGCCTGGGCCTGCTCAACCTCTACGACGAGTTCGACAAGGTGGAGCGCATATACTTCGGCCTTGAGCGGGCCAAGAACCCGGAGGAGGAAGAGGAGCTGAAGAG
Organism: Thermococcus sp. 4557; assembly: GCF_000221185.1. NCBI lineage: Archaea > Methanobacteriati > Methanobacteriota > Thermococci > Thermococcales > Thermococcaceae > Thermococcus > Thermococcus sp. 4557. The sequence goes on from NC_015865.1 coordinate 1,632,693, forward strand.
GACGTATGAGCTCTCGATGCCGAAGGTTCCCGACAGGCTGACCGCGCAGGCGCCCTTCAGGTTCCTGGTCACGCTCGTCCAGATGCCGCACCTCGACGAGGAGGGCATAATCCGCGTTCTCCAGGAGCAGGGTCACGTTCCGGGGGAGCTCGGCGAAGATGACGTCGAGCGCATAAGGCTCCGCATACGCTTGGCTAGGAACTGGGTTGAGAAGTACGCCCCCGACAACGTGAAGTTCAGCATCCTTGAAAGGCCCCCGGGGATCGAGCTTAGGCCTGAAATCCGGGATGCCATGCTCGAGGTCGCGGGGTGGCTTGAGGCCCACGGGGGCTTCACCGTTGACGAACTCAACAACGCCATCTACGACGCCGCCAAGAAGCGCGAGATCCCGAGCAAGGAGTGGTTCAAGGCGCTCTACAACGTCTTCATCGGCAAGGACCGCGGTCCAAGGCTCGCGAGCTTCCTGGCTTCCCTGGACAGGGACTTCGTCATCAGGCGCCTCCGCCTGGAGGGCTGATTTAGTTCTTCAACTTTTTCTGCCCTTTCCCTGTGGTATTTTCGAGTCTCACTCCAGCCGGCCGAATTTTCTTGACAACAGGTTTTTATCCGCTCCCTCCAATGCATTTCGGTGGTGTCGATGGAGTTCAACCTCATAATCACCGGAGTCGGCGGCCAGGGTGGATTGACTCTTTCGAGGATCGTTGGGAACGCCGCCATGCACGAGGGCTACAACGTCAGAATAGGTGAAACCCTTGGAATGAGCCAGCGCTACGGCAGCGTTCTGAGCTACCTCCGTTTTGGCGAGGAGGTCTACTCACCCCTAATCGAGGAAGGGGAAGCAAACCTCATGCTCGCCCTTGAACCCGCCGAGGCGCTGAGGAACGCCCGCTTTCTGGGAAAGGACAGTCACGCGGTGGTCAACGCCTACCCGATCCACACGGCAACGACCCTCGTCGGAAAGGAGAAGTATCCGGGGCTGGACGAAATAGAGGCCGCCCTGGGAAGAATCTGCCCCGTGTACATGATGGACTTCCAGCGCGAGGCCGATAGGATAAACCCCAGGACCCTCGGCGTCCTGATGCTCGGCTACGCCTACGGAAAGGGCCTCGTACCCCTCAAGAAGGACTCCCTGCTTGAGGGAATAAGGCTCACCCTCCGGGAGAAGCTCTGGGAGATCAACTTCAGGGCCCTTGAGCGGGGAATCGAGCTCGCGAAGGCTTGACTTTTCTTTTCACTTGTTGTGCTTTATGAAGAAGGCGTAGAATATCGCCGTTGCTATGACGTACAGCAGAGCAGTCGCGTAGAACGGATAGCTCAGGGACATGCCGAAGAGCAGGCCGCCGACGTAGTTCCCTCCTCCGCGCATAAAGGTTGAGAAGGCCCTCCTTATTCCCGCCGCGGTGGCCTTCTCCTCGGTCGAGAAGAAGCCCATCATGAAGGAGTCGTTTATGGGCCAGACTATGTTCATGAGGATGGAGCGGACGACGTAGAGCAGTGCCGCCAGCAGAAACGTCTCTATCGAGGGGAATATCGCGAAGAGAAAGGCCGCTATGCTCTGGAAGGAAGTTATCACCTTCACCGGCCCTATCCTGTGAACCAGCTTTGGAAGGCCGAAGGAGCCGAGGCCCATCGCCAGCTGCTGGAAGAAGAATATCCCACTTATGGCTGCGAGCGTCTGTCCGAACTGGAGCTTGAAGTAGAGGCTCATGTAGGGTATCGTTATTCCTGCTCCAAAGCCTATCAGCGCGCTCGGGAGGGAGAACTTGAGTATCTTGACGACCAGCTCGCGGTTCCAGTTTATCCTCGGGTTCTTCACGGGAACGTCCCGTATCATCAACAACGCCGGAATCACGAGGGCAAACTGGAGGAGTGCCAGCGAGATGACCAGCCTGTATGCTATTCCCTCCGTCAGTCCGAGCCCCACGAAGAAGCCGGGCGCGAAGCCCGCTATGAGGACTCCCAGGGCGTTGAATATAGTTCCGAGGCCGAAGCTTATAGAGAACGCATGATGGCGCCTCTCCTCGCCGACCTCCTCGCTGAGTAGCGCCGTAAAGTTCGGCTGTCTCATCCCCATGTTCGCGCCGACCAGGAAGAAGCCGAGGGCGAGGACGTAGTCGTTTATCGCGGCCACTTGGAGGAGCCTCCCGGCCAGTCCGAGAAGTGCCGAGATGATGAGGGTTCTCCGGTAACCAAGCCGAAGGGAAACCTGGCCGGCTATCAGGAAGAATAGTCCCCCGGTGAACGTCTGTATCGAGAAGAACGTTCCCATCGCCGTCATATCGTAGCCTAAAACCGTCAGGTAGAACGGCATAATGAATATTGAGAACTGGAGGAACAGCTGACCCGCCGCGTTGGCCGCTATGAGTATCTTCGCGTCCCTGCCGTAGTCCTGGAACATGTGCTAACGTTAATCTTAGCGTTTATAAGCATATCGAACCGAAGCCTTTTATACGCCGCCGCTCGTCTATATATTGGCGGTGATATCTATGGAGTTCAGAAAAATCCAATTTACCGGCAGGAGTTCATACATAATATCCCTCCCCAAGAAGTGGGTCAGGGAGCACGGCCTCAGCCAGGGAGACGTCGTTCCGCTCTCCGTAAACCCCGACGGGAGCATAACAATATTCCCCAAGGAGCCGAAGGAGATAAGCGAGAGAAAGGTCCTTACGATATCCCGTGAGTATTCCCCCGACATGGCGGTCAGACTCGTTATCTCCGCCTACATCCAGGGCTACGACGTTCTTGAGATTCACCTGGCCGAGGAGATGCCGATATACAAGGTGAAGATGCGCAAGGTTCTCCAGAGCCTTCCCGGGGTCGAGATAATCCTCGACGAGCCCCAGAGGATGGTGGCCAAGAGTCTCCTCGACGAGGAGGAGATCAACCTGGCCGAGCTCCTCAACAGGATTCGCTCGCTCATAATGTCCATGCTCGGTGACCTTGAGCTTCTCATTCAGAACCCCGGCGAGGAGGAGATACTCAGGGACATCAACGACCTCGAGAACGAGCTGGACAGGTTCTACTTCCTCATAATCCGCGCGGTCAACAGGATCCTCACCAAGCGCGGCGTCACCGAGGAGAGCGGCATAATCCGGAGGACCTTTGACCTGCTCGGCATACTCTTCATAGTCAGGAACATCGAGCGCATCGGAGACCACATAACGCGCATCGCCGAGAACCCAGGCGAGGTGAACGTTCCGTATCTCAAGGAGAAGTTCGGCCAGATGATGGCCCAGATCGAGGAGCGCGACCTCACGAAGATCGACAGGCTGATGCTCGAGCTGAAGGGAGAGATACGCTCCATCGACTACCGCCAGTCGATAGCCCTCGAGAGCTACCGCAGAATCCTCGAGTACCTTGAGAACATCGGCGAGACGATAATCAACATGGCCCTGAGCTGAAGTTCCTATCTTTTCGTTTCCACAATTCTTTTAACCATTCGAGGACTTTTTATTACGGTGGTTCTCATGGTCGCGATAATAGTTCACGGCGGTGCCGGCACTATACGGAAGGAGGAGCGCATTCCAAAGGTCATCGAGGGCGTTATGGAGGCTGTTCTGGCCGGCTGGCGCGAACTCAAGAGGGGCTCTGCTTTGGATGCGGTCGAGGAGGCAGTCAAAGCCCTCGAGGACAACCCGCTCTTCAACGCGGGAACCGGGAGCGTCCTCACCCTCGACGGCAGGGTCGAGATGGACGCGGCGATAATGCGCGGAAGAACCCTTGAAGCCGGCGCCGTTGCCGGAATCTGGGGCGTCAAGAACCCCATAAGCGTCGCGAGGAAGGTGATGGAGAAGACCGACCACGTGCTCCTCAACGGCGAGGGTGCGGTTAAGTTCGCCAGGCTCATGGGCTTCGAGGAGTACAACCCGGTGACCGACGAGAGGCTGAAGCAGTGGGAGGAGCTGAGGAAAAAGCTGCTCGAAACCGGTGAGACGAAGCACTGGAAGAAGCTCAACGAGCTGATAAAGGAGTATCCCGAAGTCCTTAGGAGCACGGTCGGAGCGGTTGCCTTCGACGGCGAGGAGGTAGTTGCGGGAACCTCAACCGGTGGGGTGTTCCTCAAGATGTTCGGCAGGGTTGGCGACACCCCGATAATCGGTGGCGGAACCTACGCCAACGAAGTTGCGGGTGCCTCCTGCACAGGTCTCGGTGAGGTGGCGATAAAGCTCGCCCTGGCCAAGAGCGCCACCGACTTCGTCCGCCTAGGAATGGACGCCCAGGCAGCCAGCGAGGCCGCGATAAGCCTCGCCACGAAGTACTTCGGCGCCGATACGATGGGCATAATAATGGTTGATGCCAAGGGCAACGTGGGCTTCGCGAAGAATACGAAGCACATGAGCCACGCCTTCATGAGGGAGGGAATGGACGAACCCGTAGCGGGGGTTTGAGCCATCGACAGAGCGCTCCGGGACATCTGGCTCCTCAACTTCTCGACCTTCTTTTTCTTCCTGGGAATAAGCGTAGTCAACCCCATAATATCGCCCTTCGCGATAACCCTCAACGCCACGCCTTTTCTCGTTGGCCTGGTCGCGGGGGTTGCCTCCGTCGTCTCCCTGTTCTCAAAGCCCATCGGCGGCCTCATAGGGGATAGAGGTTATCGGTTCCAGGCCATGATGGCCGGCAACGCCCTTGGAATGCTGGCCGGGCTCCTCTACGTAACTTCCGCGTTCCTTGGAAACCTGTGGATATTCGCCTTCGCCAGGGCGATCCACGGCTTCTCCATGGGGATATTCTTTCCCTCGAGCCTCTCCACCGCAGTTGACCTCGCACCGGAGGGGCGCGTCGGCGAGACTCTGGGCTGGAGGGGCATGATGTTCTCCCTCGGCAACATAATCGGCCCTGCCCTCGGAGGCTATCTCTCCGACATCCTCGGCTTCGTCGGGGCATTCTCCTTCACAGTGGCGTTCTCCCTCGTTGGCCTCGCCCTCGTAGTCCCGGTCTGGCTCGATGGCAGAAAGGCCGTTGCCAGAAGGGAGGAGAGGCACGAGGACGTCAGCTACTCCGAGCTCCTCAGGAGCTATTTCGTTGCCGCGTCGCTGGCCCTGTTCTTCTTCTCCTTCTCCTACGCCGGTGTCATAACGTACCTCCCCGCGCTCTACAAGGTGCTGGGGATGCCCCAGAGCCTGTTCGGCTTCTACATGATGGTCATCGGGATATCGAGCTTCGTAATGAGGCTCGTGGGCGGCAGGAGCGCCGACAGGATGGGTCCGATTCCGGTCATACGTGCCGGCATGCTCTTCGTTATCCTCGGCTACATAGTGCTGATCCTTTACAGCCTACCTCCCTACTCATACGTCAGCGCACTCCTCATCGGCGCGGGCTTCGGCCTCTCCGTTCCCGCGATGCAGCTCATGGCCCTTGGAAACCTTCCCGCGAGGATACGGACGATGGGTTCGAGCGTCTACACGATGTTCTTCGACCTCGGGATGCTTGGGGGCCAGGTAACCCTCGGCTACGTCGCCGGCATCAGGGGTTACGCCGGGGTCTTTCCGCTGCTCCCGTTCATAGCGGCCGCATCGCTTATAATAGTCCACGCGCCCCTCATACTCGGAGGTAGGAAAAAATGAAGATTAGGGTCTCCTACGGAACAGCCATAGCCATGGGACTCGTAAGGGCCAGGATGCTCGCTAGGCCAACCGCCGCGTACCTCATGACGTACCACGACGGCCGCTGCCGCAACAACTGCGCCTTCTGTCCCCAGGCGAGGGGGAGCAGAGCAGACCTGAAGAAGCTCTCCAGGATAACCTGGCCTGCCTTCGACGTGGAGGACGTTGTTGAGGCCCTCCCTGCGGGCCGCTTCGCGAGGATATGCCTTCAGACGGTTGACTATCCCGGCCTGGTCTCCGACGTCATCGAACTCCTCGACCTTTTCCATCCGCTGGGCCTTCCAATCTCGGTCTCGATAACCCCCGTGGATAGGGAAACCCTCGAGGAGTTCAAATCGAGGGGGGTTGACTACATCGGTGTCGGCCTCGACGTGGCCAGCGAGAGGCTCTACCCTGGGATAAAGGACTCCCTCTACTCGTGGGACGAGATGTGGCGTTTCACGAGAGACGTTATCGATGTCTTCGGCGATGGAAAGGCCATCATCCACCTTATAATCGGGCTCGGAGAGACCGACAGGGAAGCCGTCGAGACCATCTGGAGGGCGTACTCGATGGGTGTCTGGGTTTCCCTCTTCGCCTTCACACCCATAAGGGGAACCCGCCTTGAGAACGCGAGGCCCCCGAGCCTCGCGAGGTACAGGAGAATCCAGGTGGCGCATTACCTCATAAAGGAGGGGCTTGTCACACCGGAGGATTTCGAGTTCGATGAGAGCGACTCCCTCATTGGCTTTGGAATCGACAGGGAAAAGCTTGCCGAACTCATTCCACCCGAGGTTTTCGCCACCCACGGCTGCCCCGGCTGCAACAGGCCGTACTACAATGAAAGACCCAAAAAAGAACCCTACAACTTCCCCGAAAGTCCCGAGAGGGACTACGTGATGCGCGTCCTTGACTCTATCCTCTGAGGAGCTCGATTATCTCGTTGAACTCCTCCAGCGAGAACCGCTCCTCGACCTTTTCTCCCCTCGCTATCCTCACGAGAGTTTGAACGAAGCGGTGGAGCTCCTCGTCGTCCTTCACCAGGCCCAGCGTAACGTCCATGTCCTCCGCTATCTCACCGAGCCGGTTCTCCTCCTTCATTATGAACAGGACGTCCCCGAGCCTCTTTATCCCGAGCCGGTAGAGGTCTTCGTTGGGCGCGCGGCCTATTCCGCGCACCGCGCACTTCACGGCTCCCCTGTAGTTGTCCTCCTGAAGGAAAATCTCCGCGAGTCTGAAGCAGGCCTCGAAGTAGAACTCCGGCTCCTCGTCCCTCGCCAGCTCCATTATCTCGTCCAGCTTCCTCTTGGCCCTCCCGAGGTCCTTGGCGTTCTCCGCCTCTATGGCCTCCCGGAAGAGCCTCATAATCCTCTCGCGCCGGTTCAGCGGTTCGTATGCTATCACCATCATCCCTCACCCCTGCTCTCGAGCCAGGCCTTCTCAAATTCCGGCCAGACGTCCTCAAACCTCTTCTCCACACGCCACCGTCTCCGGAATGCGTTCAGCACCACCCGCAGGTCCCTCTTCAGAAGTTCATAGCTCTCCGGGTGGGCGGTGGTTATGTGCTGGGCCCAGTCGATTATGAGTATCTCGCCCTCGTCGTGGGTCAGAACCACGTTGAACTCGCTCATGTCAGAGTGGACGATGCCGAAGCGGACTATCTTGAGGTACTCCTCTAGGACCCGGTCGAGTATCTCTTTCGCCTCTTCCCGCGTCAGGTCCGTGTCGCGAAGCTCCGCCAGCTCTGTTCCTTCTATGAACTCCATGACGACCACGTGCCTGTTCCATGCTACCGGCCTCGGCACCCGGGCTATCGGGCTCAGCAGGGTCAGCGCCTCGTACTCCTTCTTCGCGATGAGCCTTGAGATGTAGAGCCAGCTCGTGTGGCGCTTATCCTGGAAGACGTGGCCGTGGTAGCCTGCCCTCCGCGATGCGGTTCTTCCACCGATGCGGTTGAACTTGACGGCGACCTTTTCACCCGAAGGGGTCATTCCGATGTAAACGTCGGCGTCCTTTCCCACGCCCACATGGGCGGGGTTTATCGCCTCGATAACGCCCTTCTTTGCCAGCGCCCTTATGGCGAGGACGTCGTAGCCGTGTATAGTGAGCTGGTATCCTATGTAGCCTATGTCGCTCCTCCTGGCCACGAGCCCCCAGTCGTCAAGCTTCCCTAGCCTGAACGAGGCGGTCTCGATGTCCGTTCTCGTGAAGCGCGCGATGTCCTCCAGCGGCACCCAGCGGTGGTGCCGCATGTTCAGCTCTACCCCTCTGAGTATCCTGAAGTCGAGGTCCCGCAGGTTGGGATAGGCCTCCAGTGCCAGCAGCTTGCTCACCATCTTTCTTCCCTAAAGTCGGTTCCCGGCTGGCATTTATAAACGTTAGTTGCTCTGGGAGCAGAAGTTGTAGATGAAATGTACTCTTCCGGAGTATCTTTGTAGTCCATCTCTTAGATGAAGTTCTACACTGGCTTCAACTGGGTGGGTGAAATCACAAATTGGTGCAATTGAATATTCAAGTGTAATCGTTCCTTCTCCTAGAATGCCTAAGTCGTTGAGTTCCACCACGTTGATTGTGAGGTGGTCTTCGAACTGCTTTTCCATCCTAATGTTTTTCCATGGACCTCCCTTTGGGAAGAGGAAATATACCGTTCCATCTCCGGGACTTTTGACGATCACTTTAATAGAAGTTATCGCTGTATCTTCCGAATGGGAGATCGAGATAAGAACATGCCCGTTCATCTCTGCTATGGTGCTGACGTGAGCGATATCGTCTTCATTATAATAGAGCAATTTGGTTGTCCGATTGCCGAACTCTACCAGTTCACTTGAGTTTCCTTTAGTGGTCAGTTCTCTTGGAGCTATCAGATACAGAATCCCAATTATGACCACTGCAATGATCCCAATAGTTAGGAAGAGTTCCTTCTTTGTCATAACTACCCATAAATTACTACCTATAATTGTTCTTAAGCTTTTGGACAGACAGTTTTTTAAACGTTCAGCCGTCTATCGAAGAGCATGAGGAAGAAGCTCCTTGCCCTCGTGAGCCTCGGCTGGATATTCAACTACGCCCACAGGATGGCGATCCCTCCCCTCATCCCCATGATAAAGGCCGAGCTGGGAATAAACAACGCCGAGGCCGGGCTTCTGATGACCGCCCTTCTCCTGCCCTACGCCCTTGTCCAGGTCCCTGCCGGCTACTTCGGCGACAGAATCGGCAGAAAACGTCTCCTCACCCTCAGCATAATCGGCTACTCGCTCTCTTCGGCCCTCATAATCTTTGCCCGGGGTTACTGGGACCTCCTAGCTATCCGGGCTGTCTATGGAATCTTCTCCGGCCTGTACTACGCCCCCGCAACTGCCCTGATAAGCGAGGTCTATTGTGAGAGGAAGGGCTCCGCGCTGGGTGTCTTCATGGTCGGCCCGCCCGTCGGCAGCGGGATAGCGCCTCTGATAGTTGTCCCCATAGCGGTGAACCTCGAGTGGCGCTACGCCTTTCTGGTGCTCTCCGCGCTGAGCACGATGATCGGAATCGCACTGGTCCTTGCCGTCAGAGGCGAGGTGTCCAGACCCTCCAGGGTTACGTTCTCCATCCCGCGGAACGTTTTCCTCCTCAGTGCGGCGAACTTCATAGTCCTAGCCGCCTTCTTTGGTCTCCTCACGTTCCTCGTGTCCTTCCTGGTGAACTCGGGGGTCTCCCTTGAAACTGCGTCCCTGCTGTTCTCCCTTCTCTCGGTTATCGGAATCGCTGGCTCTCTCGTTGGAGGCGGACTGTACGACAGGATTGGAGGGCGCAGCGTGGCGGTGGTCTTCGGCCTCAACGCCCTCCTCACGCTCCTCCTGGCCGTGACGGCGTCTCCCTGGGTTATCATTCCTCTGGGCATCATATTTTACTCGGTCGGCTCCATAGTCACCGCCTACACCTCTGAAAAGGCCACCGGGGAGAACCTCGGTTCTGTCATGGGCTTCGTCAACATGGTGGGCTTCTTTGGGGCCACGGTGGGGCCTTATCTCGTCGGTCTCCTGATAGATCACTTCGGCTACGAGAAGGCTTTCCTGTCGATACCAGCTATGTACATGCTGGCGTGGACGGTCATAAAGCTGGAGGAGGGTATGGAAGGAAGAAAAGGGGGGCGGCTCAGCCGTACATGACTTCGTGCATCGCTATCTGCTGGGCGAGCCTCTGCTCCGCGCCGAAGACCTTCTCGATGGCCTTCATGAAGTCCTCCTGTGTGACGTACTCGCGCCTCGCCCTTATGGCGAACATTCCTGCCTCGGTCGCTATGGCCTTGAGGTCCGCACCGCTGGCTCCCTCCGTCATCTCCGCGATTACGCGCAGGTCGACGTCCTTGAGGTTCATCTTCCTCGTGTGCACCTTGATTATCTCCAGCCTGCCGCGGAAGTCCGGGAGCGGGACCTCTATGAGTCTGTCGAACCTGCCGGGTCTCAGCAGAGCTGGATCGAGGATGTCCGGCCTGTTTGTGGCGGCGATTATCTTGACGTTGCCCCTCGGGTCGAAGCCGTCCATCTCCGCCAGGAGCTGCATGAGGGTTCTGTTGACTTCTCTCTCGCCGCCCGTGGTTTCGTCCATTCTCTTCGCCCCTATTGCATCTATCTCGTCTATGAAGATTATGGTCGGGGCCTTCTCCTTGGCGAGCTCAAACAGCTCGTGGACGAGTCTGGCGCCCTCCCCTATAAACTTCCTCACGAGTTCGCTGCCAACGACGCGGATGAAGGTCGCGTTGGCCTCGTGGGCCAGGGCCTTGGCCATGAGGGTCTTTCCGCAGCCGGGCGGACCGTAGAGGAGAACCCCCTTCGGCGGCTCGATTCCGACCTTCTCGAAGAGCTCCGGGTGCCTGAGCGGAAGCTCTATCGCCTCCCTGAGCTCCTGAAGCTGTTTCTCCAGGCCGCCGATGTCCTTGTAACTGACGGTCGGTCTCTCGATGACCTCGAATCCGAGGACGCTCGGGTCCTTCTCGCTGGGAAGGAGCTCCACGACGGCCATCGTCCTCTGGTCTAGGGCCACCCTGGAACCCGGCTTGAGGTTCTCGCGCTCGATCCATGGCGCTATCCTGACGACAAAGCGCGGTCCGTTGAAGTTCTGGACTATCGCCCTGTCCTCGTCGAGCAGTTCGAGAAGCGTCCCCGCGAAGGCAGGGGGCTGTCTGAGCCTGGACATCTCCATTCTCAGGCGGGAAAGCTCTCTCTCCAGCCTCTCCTTGTCGGCTTCCAGGGTTCTCACCTGGAGCTCAAGCTGCCTTATGCGTCTCTTCAGATATATGACGTAATCATCGTACTCGTCCGTTGGTTTGATATCGACGTTTTCAACGCTCATAACCTTTCACCTCTCACAATTAAGGTTTCTGTAGAAGGGTCTTTTTAACTCTATCCTTCCTCAGAAGGTTGGCGGGACGATTTATATACTTTTGGTACCAAACGTGCGGATTCTCCAAACATCTCTTTGAAGTAATCTCCCGTTGGTTTAATCTGCGAAATTCTTATTAACTTTAAACGCGAAGTATAGAAAGGTTATATCAAGGGGTGGGTTGTAATGAGGGTGGAGATAAAGTTCAGGCCCGCAGAGGAGGGCACGATTCTGCCGTTTAACTACAATTATGACGTTTACACTCAGTTAGTGGCCAAAATGGCCATAGTCTCCCCTGAAATAGCCAGGGAAGCTGAAGTGAGCCATGTTGACTACTTCACGTTCTCCCGCATAATGGTGCGGAAGCGCGAGCTCATCCCTGACAGGGGCATTAGGGTTCTCTCGGACGACGTCTCGCTCTACATCTCGTCCTCCTCGAACGAGCTGATAAAGGCGGTCGTCGAGGGCTTCATAGACAGCCCCGTTCTGCAGATAGGGGACGCTACCTTCATCGCCGATGACATAAAGGTTCTCAAGGAACCCAGGATAAAGGAAAGCGCCCTGTTCTCGACGCTGAGCCCGATAATGGTCAGGACGGTTAAGCTGAGCGGCAACAGGATGAAGATATGGGACCTCTACCCCAACGAGGAGAGCTTCTTCGACAAGCTCCGCAAGGTAATGCTCATGCGCTATTCCGCCATAATGGGGGAGATGCCCGAGGAGAGGGACTTCTCAATAGACGTCGTCAAGTTCAAGCCCGTCAGGATACTCGTTAAGGATACATACTACCGCGGCTCGCTCATGATATTCCGCTACACCGGCTCCTCCGAGATTGCCCGCTTCGGCTATGAGAACGGTTTTGGGGAAAAAACAAGGTACGGCTTCGGAATGGTCAAAGTGATAGATGAAGAGCAAGAACCAGAAGCCCGAGAATGAACTCTATCCCCCAGACTATCGCGACGAGCCTCGGTTCGTTCACCCTTACCGTTCTCATTATCGTTCCCAGGAAGCTGGGGTACGGCGGTGCCCTCAGCGTCCCGTCGGGCAGTACTTCCGTTCTTCCGCGTTTTCTGACCCCGAACCTGACCCCAACGGCCTTTATCACGAAGTCCAGAAAGTGCGGGACGAGGAGTATCGCCGCGTAAAGTTCGACCTTTCCGAGTATTCCGACGAGCCCAATCAGCGCGCCCATGCTCAGCGTTCCCGTATCGCCGGGAAAGACCCTCGCGGGGTAGCGGTTCCACCACAGGAACCCCAGGGCGGCGCCGAGTCCTGCCAGCGCCAGACCCCTTGCCGGTCCGTCGGTTACCGCGGCCAGAAACCCCAGGGCCACGGCGGAGGTTCCAATCTCAAGGCCGTTGAAGCCGGCCAGCAGGTTCACCAGGTTTGCCGAGCCCGTAACGAAAAGCAGTGCGAAGACCGGGTAGAGGATTCCAAGATCGATGGTGTGGCCGAGGATGTCTATCCGCGAAGATACCCCGAAGAACGCAGTCGGAACCGCGACCAGGAGGGAGAGGACCACCTTGTGGGACTGTTTGAGCGCCGTCAGGTCGTCCACGATTCCAACTACTCCGAAGAGCAGGAATACAAGGAGGGCCCGGGCGGTTTCGGGATCGAGGGACGGTGCCAGCGCCAGGGGGATGGCAGCGAGGAGCGCCAGTCCGCCCATCTCGGCAACCTCTGGCCGGTCGAGCTTGTGTATGTCCCTTCCGATGATGCCCGCTCGCTTCAATCTCCCCGCGAGGTAAGGGGTGAGGATGAGCGTCAGGGTTAAACCTATAAGCGGAGCAGCCTCTATCATATTCAGGCACCCCTTGCTTGTAGGAACGCCCAAAAATAAACCCTTCGGTGGACGGCATGGACGTGAGGCTCGTAGTCTTCGACCTCGATGGAACGCTCGTTGGTGCTCCAAAACCCTTCACTCAACTCAAGGAGGAGCTGAAATCCCGGCTCCTGGCGGAAGGAATACCCGGGGAGACCCTCGAGGATCTCACTCCGATGTACGAGAACCTTCATAGGATAGCGGGGGAAACGGGCAGGGACTTCGGGGAGCTGTATTCTCATATGGTGGAGCTTGAAACCGAGCGCATATCGGAGAGCTTTCTCTTTGAGGGAGTCAGAGAAACCCTGGAGTTTCTCAGGGAGAGGGACATCCGGATGGCGGTGATGACCCGCAGCTCCAGGAAGGCGGCCCTCAGGGCCCTTGAGATGCACGGCATAGCGGGATATTTCAGCGTGGTGTCCACGCGGGACGATGTCCCCCCTGCGGAGCTTAAACCGAACGCCGGTCAGCTGAAACGGATAATCGAGGCCCTCGGCGTTGAGCCGACCAGAACCCTCGTAGTCGGTGACCACGGCTACGATATCCTGCCGGCGAAGGAGCTTGGGACGCTCTCGGTCATGATAACTTCCCACGAGTCCGGAAGGATGAGCTTCTCCGTCGATGTGGAGCCTGACTTTGAGGTTCCAACGATGAAGGGGTTCAGAAGTCTGGTTGAGGCCCTTCTGGACACGTATATCGTCGTCCCCGCCTACAACGAGGAGCGCATGGTTGGCACCGTTCTGGAGGACCTGCTGCGCTACTTCAGGCGCGACGAGATAATCGTTGTCAACGACGGCTCCCGCGACAGGACGGAGGAGATAGCCCGCTCAAAGGGCGTTCATGTTCTCACGCACCTGGTCAACAGGGGGCTCGGCGGTGCCCTCGGCACGGGCATCGCCTACGCGCTCAGGAAAAACGCCCGGCTGATCCTCACCTTCGATGCCGACGGTCAGCACCTCGTGAGCGACGCCCTGCGCGTCATGAAGCCCGTCGCGGAGGGTAAAGCGGACTTCGCGGTCGGCTCCCGCCTTAAGGGTGACACCAGCCAGATGCCGTTTATCAAGCGCTTCGGCAACTTCGTCCTTGACGCGATAACGGCGGTTTTTGCCGGGAAGTACGTCAGCGACAGCCAGAGCGGACTCAGGTGTTTCAGCCGCGACTGCGCGGCCAGGATAAGGATAACCTGCGACAGGTACGCCGTTTCGAGTGAAATCATCATTGAGGCAGCCAAAGGCGGGTGCAGAATAGTTGAGGTTCCTATAAAGGCGGTTTACACAGAGTACTCGATGAAAAAGGGCACCAACATATTTGAGGGCGTTAAAATCGCGCTCAATCTGCTGTTCGATAAGCTGAGGTGATGGATATGTATGCGGTCCAGTACATAGCTATAGCGGTCGTCCTCATCCTGATGGTGTACGTCCTGGGCAGGTATGGCCGCAGGGAGTTCGAGTGGGGCGACTTTCTCTTCTGGGAGGCCATACTTATCGGTCTTCTGGTGGTCTCTATATTCCCGGTTCAGATAGCCAACGAGATCAGAAAGCTCCTCGGCCTTGGGAGGGGCCTCGACGCCCTGTTCGTCATAGGAATCGGTCTCTCCTACATACTCGTCTTCAAGGTTTACCTCGCCGTGGACAAGACCGAGCGCGAGATAACCGAGCTGACGAGGAAGGTCGCCATAGAGCTTGAAGAGTTGAACAGAAGGTTGGAGGAGATTGAGAAAAAGCTCAAATGAACTCCCCAAAGAGTTCCTCCAGGAACACTTTAACGCGCTCCTTTGGCAGTTTGAACTGCCGTATCTTCACTATTCCCTTCCTCTGGGCCTCTCTCAGCAGAATCTCCGTTGCCTCGTTGGGGTACATCTCCTCGTAGACTATCTCCTTTATTCCGGCGTTTATAACCAGCTTGAAGCAGATGTCGCAGGGGAAGTGGGTGACGTAGAGCGTCGCTCCCTCGAGGCTTATGCCCTTCCTGGCCGCCATGGCTATTACGTTCTGCTCCGCGTGAACGGCCCTGTGGCAGTGCCCATCGACTATCAGGCAGCCGGCGTCGATGCAGTGGTCCATTCCGCGCGGGGCCCCGTTGTAGCCAGTTGCGAGGATGTAGCCGTCCTTGACGGCGACGGCCCCAACGCGGAGCCTCGGGCAGGTGGCACGGAGGGACACGAGCTTCGCTATAAGCATGAAGTACTCATCCTTGGTAGGCCGGATTCGCTTTATCCTGTCCGCCTTCTCCCTGTCCAGGAAGATTTCAACCGGCATGGTTCATCACTGCATGCGCTTATTGAACATGTTGTTTCCGTCAATCTCGATGATTATCCGGAATATCCTCTCATCGTAGCTGGGGTGGGTCTCGATTATTTGAACCTTCTGCTTCCTCTCGATTGACGGCTCGATGCTCGGGAGCACGCTTGATTTGATGCCGACGCGGAGGTCCTCGTAGTACTTCAGCTCCTCCAGGGCGCGCTTGAGGTTCATCGGTGTGTCGAGGAGCCTCAGGGCGGTCTCGTCCGCCTGGAACTCCCGCTCTTTGTGGAAGTTCGCGCGGGTCACCTCATAGAGGCCAAGGAGCGTCAGTGAGGCGGCGCTGATAACGGCGCTTCTTGTTAGGAGCATCAGGATCGCGGTGAACATCACCATAAGGTACCTTCCGTAGGCAAGAACCGGGAAGGTCCTTGTATCGCCGTTCTTTATGTGCCCCAGCTCGTGTGCGGCCACCGCCAGTATCTCCTCCTGATCGAGGACTTCGAACAGGCCGAGGGAGAGCACTATCGTGTTCTTGAATGAGTACGCGTTGGGGATATACTCGTCCAGTATGTATACCCTCGGCATCGGCAGGCCCGCCTTCCTGGCCATCTCTGCGATGCCGTCGTAGAGCCATGGCATCTCGCTCCGCTGTAAGGGAACGTACTCTCCCTTGATGTCGTGGGTTGAGACCCAGGCGTAGAGCGCCAGCACGGTCCCGAAGGCCACCAGCGATATTTCAAGGCCCAGCTCGGCCAGTGCTATCACTGCCAGAAGGACCTCAAGGGCCATTATGATGAACAGCATTGTCATCACTTCTTGATCTTGGACAGGTAAGCGTAGGTCGCCTCCTTGAAGTTCGTCATAAGGGCATCCAGTATGCTCTGGACGACCTTTTCCTCAAACTCCTCTCTAGTGGAGGTTATGGTGTAAACGTACCTCATTCCACCCCGTCCCTTCTCAACGCTCCTCTTGAGCAGCCCTCTCTCGCAGAGGCGGTTCATGAGTATGCTTATGGTAGAACGCCTTATGTCTGGGTGATTCTCCTTCATGTACTCGTAGACCTGGCCGGCCGTTGCCACCTTGACCTTCCACATGTGCTCCATTATCTCCGCCTCGAGCGGCGGGAGAACTGCCTTCATCCCCTCCTCGGTAAGCTTGAACTCGTGCGGCTCCATGTTACCACCATCCTTCTCTAATGTATGATAGGGTGTCGGGGCTAAAAAGTTTTTGTGCACTTGGGTATTAATGTGTACAGCGTTCCATTTTGAGAAGAATTAGATTTTTAAATCCCCGCCGGGAATAACTATGGGCATGGGCCGGTGGCTTAGCATGGATAGAGCGTCGGCCTCCGGAGCCGAAGGTCGCGGGTTCAAATCCCGCCCGGCCCGCCAGTAATACAAACTTTTGCCCTGCAAAAGTTTGATCAAAAGTGGGTGATTCTTTTTCAACATTGATTCCCTGAGAATGGGTTTTGGGTTTAAAGTCTGCTTTTGAAACTTGGATTAGCCCCATGGCTTTTTCTCGTGAGGGTTCGACTTCAACCCGCGCTCCTCCGGAGCGCTAAAAAAGCCGAACCTATCAAGGGTTACCTTTTTTGGAATGAATCCAGCCAAAATTGCAGATTTCAACTGAAAACCCCCCGTTGCCTAGCGAATTCTAAGTAAGGAATCACGAACTTTGATGAAACTTTTCGTCAGAAAAGCAAACTTTGCTCTGCAAAGTTTGACCAAAATGTTCCCTTTTTGTCAAGTTGGCTGGAGCCTAGAGCGTGTACTTTAAAATTTGCCCGTGAAGAGGGTTTAACTTTAAAACAGGCTGTTGAACAGGTTTCATTTTTATTCTGGCGTTCGAGGGACGCCTTGTGGGGAGTGAAACCTTGTGAGACTAGCAACTGAAGAGTAAACCTTGGGAAAATAAGCACTTTAGAATTGCACGCGCTCTTTCCGTCAACGCTTTCGTTAGAAAGGGTTGATGTGGTGGGCCCGCGGGGGTTCGAACCCCGGACCTCCGCCGTGTGAGGGCGGCGTCATAACCAGGCTAGACCACGGGCCCGTCCCCGGAATAATGGGTGGGGGGAGAAATATAAAGCTTTCGCTAGATTCCGTCGAGTATCTCTTTAGGGGCCCCAGCGAAGGCCACCAGGTACTCGGCCTCGACTATGTGGAGCCTGCCCGGAACGACCATCACGTGGGGCTGCCTTCCGAAGTCCTCCCCGACCATGTCCCGAACGTAGCCGGCCCTGAGCGTCGGGTTCAGAGAACCGGCCCTTGCGAGGATGACGACCAGGGTATCGGGGGTGAAGACGTTTTCCTTCTTCATCTCCTCCACCCGAAGCAGTATCTCCATCGCCTCGTTGGCCGTCATGTATCGGTTCTGGTCGGCCTTTATGTCGAGGAATAGCATCGTGTGAAGGCCTCTCTCCACGTTCTCCTTTATCACGTCGTAGTGGCTCGTCGGGAACCAGTTCTTCTCAGGATAGGCAACGGTTGCGCTCTTGCCAAACTTGTATATCTGCAGTCCGGTTATCGCTATCGCCGAGTAGATGCTCGGGGCGTGGATGACGTAGCTCTCGATTCCGAGCTCCTTGGCCCTTATCCTGAGGTCGGAGTGCGTCGTCGCCACCATCGGATCGCCGGCGGTCAGAAAAGCCACGTCCTTCTCCTTGGCTTCACTCAGCACGATGCGCTCGAAGTGGAGCTCAACCTCCTCCCTGCTGAGCCTCCGGATGGGCTTTCCGATGAGCTCCTCGACTTTGTCCAGTGTTGTTCCTGCCAGAAGGGACGTGTAGAACTCGGCAAAGACTAGGTCGCATTTTCTGGCGGTTTCAAGACCTTTGAGCGTGATGTCCTTCTCGTCGTAAAGGCCAAGCCCTATGAAGTATATCGCCATGAGCCTCACCGGGGAGCGTAGGGCGGGGAGTTTTTAAGCTTGCGGGAGAGAATGTTAGGCAATTGCCGAAAAGCTTATAACGATTGACGAACACTTTACCAACATGCTTGAAAAGGAGAAAGAAGCCCTGGCAAAGAGGATAGCGGGGGAAATAACCCTCTCCTCCGACCCCGGTAAAACCATGCGCAAATGGCGTGAGATATTCGGAATCAGCCAGACGGAGCTCGCCGAATACCTCGGTGTTTCTTCTTCGGTCATAAGCGACTACGAGGGCGGCAGGAGAAAGAGCCCCGGCGCGTCCACGATACGGAAGTTCGTCGAGGCCCTCCTTGAGATAGACGAGAAGCGCGGTGGAAACGTGATCCGCGCATTCAGCAAGACCCTCGGCAGCGAGCTTCCCACGAGCGCCATACTCGACATCAGGGAGTTCGCCCTCCCGATAACCATAAAGGACCTCGTTGGGGCCGTCAGGGGAGATGTCGTCGCCAACATGCACCTCCTCGACAGGCGCATATACGGCTACACCGTCGTCGACAGCATAAAGGCGATCCTCGAGATGAGCAGCGAGGAGTTCCTCAAGCTCTACGGCTGGACGACCGAGAGGGCGCTGATATTCACCAAGGTAACAACCGGCAGAAGCCCGATGATAGCGGTCCGCGTTCAGGGGCTCAAACCGGCCGTTGTCGTTCTCCACGGGGTCAAGAAGCTCGATGAGCTCGCCGTAAAGCTCGCCGAGCGTGAGAGGGTTCCGCTGGTGATATCGAACGTTGGAAGTGAGGCAGAGCTCATTGCCGGCCTTAGAAGGCTGGTAGAAAAGACAGATAAGGAGTTCTGAGCTCACTCCAGTGTCTTCTTCCTCCAGACCCCCCCTTCGGCCAGCCTGGTCAGCCTGCGCTCCATGTGCATGAGCACGTCGCTCAGCGTTTTTTCGTTGCTGTACTCCTCCAGAATCGCGAGGAGCTCTCCGCGGCTGTAGTCCTTCATCTCCCTCGCCAGCTCCGTCATCCTGGGATACGCGCGGACTATGTTGTCGACGATTGTTATGTCGGCCATCCTAGCGGAGCGTGAAAGCGGGTTGAGGTCAACGGTGATCACGAACTTGCCCATCCTGACGAGGGCCTCCGTTCTGTCGCCGTCCTCCAGCGGGACAACGACTACATCGGCCTTCCAGATTCCCTCCTCGTCAACCTTTCCCCTCTCATGCTCCAGGCCCGGAATGCGCTTCGTGGGATTTATCCCCAGGAGCTCCACATCGGGGTCGTGCTTCCTCAGCTCCTCCGCTATCGCCCTAACGCGCTCTTCCGTGCGGTAGAATAGGTTTATCTCGAGCTTGGCGTTCAGCGCTTTTGCCAGCTCTATCGTCTCCTTTGGAACGAGTGCCGCGACGTTGCCGTTGACCGAGATGACCGGGTGCTTCGCCAGGATCAGCTTGGCGACGGCGGCTTTTATCGCCCTCTCGGCCGGCTCTATCGTCCTCTCCCCGATGAGGTAGTCGAAGGCCTCACCGCGGCCGTGGGCTATCAGCCCGGCCTTGGCCGTCATTCCCTTCTCCATTCCCTCGATGATCTTTTCCCTGTAGTACAGGCTCCAGTAGCGCGGGTGGCTCTTCGGTATCTCCACCATCTCAATCACCGGTTACAGTTACGTGCTCATGCTAAAAAGGCTTCCCAAAGCGAAAGACCCCCACTGCCGGCTTAAAAGAAGGACGCTCCGGCCTTGTTTTGGGCGAAAAGGAGTTTTAAACCTTTGGTTTAAAAAACTGTTATAAACCTAAAGTTTAAAACCAAAGGTGAACAAAACTGTTCATATGTACGGGAGGTTTCATCCATGTACCGAATTACCGCGAAAGAAGAACTGGATGTTAGGGATTTCTTTATGGAGGTCGAGGCGCCGCACGTGGCAAGGGCCTGGAAGCCGGGTCAGTTCGTTGTTTTGCTGATACACAAGAAGGGCGAGAGAATTCCAATGTCCATCTACTACGCCAACAGGGAGACCGGAAGGATAGGAATGTTCATCAGGAGGCACGGAAAGACCACCTTTGACCTCTGGGACAACTTCGACGTTGGCGATTCCCTCTACGCGGTCGCGGGCCCGCTTGGAAAGCCCATCGAGGTCAAACACTACGGAAACGTCGTCTTTGTCTCCGACGCCGTCTGTGGACAGGCCGAGAACTACGCCACTCTCAAGGCGATGAAGGAGGTTGGAAACTACACGATCTCCATCCAGACCTTCGAGGACAGGGCCCACTCCTACCCCGAGAAGTTCCTGGCAAAGCCCGCCGCCGACGAGTACTACCTCACCACGGAGGACGGCTCGCGCGGAATCAAGGGACACTACCTCGACGTTCTGAAGGAGCTCATCGAGAAGGACAAGGTCGACATAGTCTTCGGCGGAGGAAGGCTGGGCTCGCTCAAGAAGCTCGCCGAGCTGACCAGGGAGTACGGAATCCCCACCATAGTCACTGTCAGGCAGATAATGGTGGACGGAACCGGCATGTGCGGCTCCTGCAGGATACTCTACGACGGCGAGATAAAGTTCGCCTGCCGCGATGGGCCGATGTTCGACGCCCACAAGGTGGACTGGGACGACGTCATAAGGCGTGACAGCAGGTTCGTTCGCGAGCAGGAGATAGCCAAAAAGCACTACCTCGAGTCCAGGGGGGTGGTCTGAATGGCGAAGCCAAAGCTCATCAAGGAGCGCGTTCCCACACCCGAGAGGCCCGTTGAGGAGCGCGTTAAGAGCTTCGTTGAGGTCAACCTCGGTTACGACTTCGCCTCCGCGCTGAAAGAGGCGGAGCGCTGCATACAGTGTCCGCCGGAGTACGCCCCGTGTATCAAGGGCTGTCCCGTTCACATCAACATCCCGGGATTCCTGAAGGCCCTCCGCGAGAACGCTGACAACCCGGACGAGGCCGTCAAGAACGCCCTGCGCGTTATCTGGAACGACAACACCCTGCCCGCTGTTACGGGCCGTGTTTGCCCCCAGGAGGACCAGTGTGAGGCCCCGTGCGTCATGGGCAAAGTGGGGGACCCGATAAACATCGGAAAGCTCGAGCGCTTCGTGGCCGACTACGCGCGCGAGAGGGGAATCGACCAAGAGCTTCTCAAGGAGTTCATAGCCGAGACCGACGGGAATGGCAGGGTTGCCGTCGTCGGCGCCGGACCCGCTGGCCTAACCTGCGCCCTCGAGCTGGCGAAGATGGGCTACAAGGTCACCATCTTCGAGGCCCTTCACGAGGCAGGTGGAGTGCTCATGTACGGCATCCCCGAGTTCAGGCTGCCGAAGGACATACTCAAAACCGAGCTGGAGAAGCTCGAGAAGCTCGGCGTTGAGGTGAAGACCAACTACATCGTCGGCAAGACCGTCACCGTCGAGGAGCTCCTTCAGGAGTACGATGCGGTCTTCATAGGAACGGGCGCCGGAACGCCCAAGCTGCTCAACATACCGGGAATCCTGCTCGACAGGATTTACAGCGCCAACGAGTTCCTGACGAGGGTCAACCTCATGAAGGCCTATCTGTTCCCCGAGTACGACACGCCGATAGCCGTTGGGAAGAAGGTTATCGTAATCGGTGCCGGAAACACCGCCATGGACGCGGCGCGCTCCGCGCTCAGGCTCGGCGCCGAGGTTACGATCGCCTACCGCCGCGGAAGGGAGGATATGACGGCCAGGCTGGAGGAAATAGGCCACGCCGAGGAAGAAGGCGTCAAGTTCGAGTTCTTCCTCAACCCGGTCGAGTTCATCGGCGACGAGAACGGTAAGGTCAGGGCGGTTAAGTTCGAGAAGATGCGCCCGCTCGAGGAGAGGGACAAGCGCGGAAAGAGGAAGATAGTCGGAACCGGCGAGTACGTGACCCTCGAAGCCGACACCGTCATCATAGCCATCGGCCTTGAGCCGAACAAGATACTCCTCGAGGAGAGCGGCTTTAAGGCCAACCCGGACGGAACGCTGATCGTCGACGAGAACCTGATGACCAGTATCCCGGGAGTCTTCGCCGGTGGCGACGCGATAAGGGGAGAGGCGACGGTTATTCTGGCTATGGGAGACGGAAAAAAGGCCGCGAAGGCGATAGACGAGTACATAAAGGACAAAAAGACCAACGCGTGATTCCTTTCTTTTTACCACTGCCTTTTTCTATCCCCCACGAAGAACTTCATGAAGCCGGAGAAGTCCTCACCGCGGAATGCCGCGTAGAGGCTCTGGGTTTCCTCCGGCGTCAGCCACTCGATGTGCTCCGGAATGCCCTCCTCGAGGAGGTAGAGTATCTCGTCGTCCTTTCTTGCCACGTCCAGGGTGTAGATCTTCTTTCCGTGCTTCCTGGCTATCTCGATCTCCCTGACGACCAGGGAAGTGAACTTGCCGACTATGGCTATCGCCACAAATATCTCGGCCTCTGGTATCAGGTGGTCGGTGGTTCTGAGGCCGTAGTCGGAGGGGATTACAAAGTTGTTGGAGCCGAGCTTTTCCTCGAGTATCTCAAGGATGGCCTTCTCGGTGTGGGTGTGGTAGAGTATCGTGGGCTCGCTCAGGTAGACGAGCGGGCCGTAAGTTTCCTTCTTCTTTTTCTTGAAGAATCCAAGCATGGGACCACCTCAGGTGGGGATAATGTCATCATCTTGGCATCAGGAGGGATGACACTCTTCATCGGTTCGCAACCTAAATTTACCCCGTTTAGGCCTTTTTTCGGTCAAAGGGGCATTTTCGGCGGAGTGGGCGTCATCGGTCAAAGGGGCCATATTACCCCCACTTCCCTAGAGGTGGTGGAAAAAAGAGGGTTAATAAGCTTTTGTCTAAATGTCACCAACTCCCGACCCCGCCCTGAGGGACGAGGCTTTCAAAAGAAAAAATGTCAAACGCCGAATGGGCACTATTGCCCCTCCCCTGCACAGAGGCGGCCCTCCTGCATGCATCGAATTTCATCGCCGGTGGTGTACCTCAAACTCGGAAGCTCGAAGAGATATTCAAAGGGGGAGCCGAAGTAGCCGTGCAGGGAATAAAAGTGGTCCATCTCTCCAAAGCTCTCGAACCTCCGTATCCTCGCCACGCATTCCTCCGGGGGAACGTCCCCACGCAGGGGGCAGTATCCGTCCAGCCGCACGGACTCCGACGTCCCATCCCCTGAGGTTTTCAGACCAATCGGCGGGAACCAGTCGTAGAGCTCCCATTTGCCCTCATCGGGGTAGTATACAGTCAGGAAGGCGTGTCCGGGAACCATCGTGAGGAAGTACCTCGCCCTTATCCCGTGCTCACGGTTTATCCTGGAGATTACGGCGTACGCCACGACGTGCCAGTCATCGCAGTCCCCGCAGTGGGTCACAACGTACCTCGGGTCCTTCGTGGGGCCTCCTGCGCAGTATTTTGCCTTTTCCACCATCACCTCGTAGGCCGTCCCCCTGAGATAGAGAACGTACTGATCAGAGGGAACGTGCTTCTCATCCACCCTCCCCTTGGCCTCGGCTATTACGGAGGTCACGAAATTCTGAACGGGGGTAGAGTTCAGTATCCCGGGGAGGTCCTCCCTCGGAAAGGCGGTGTAACTCCAGTACGGGTAAACGTACGAGGTGTTCTGAACCTTGGCCAGGTGATAGTCGTAGGTATGCTCCAGAAGGCTCTCAGAAACGCTCTTGTCCACCGTACCGGCCATCCCGAGGTAAACGCCGAGGACATCGTAAACGGCCTCGATAAGATTCGTCGCAAAATCGTCCCAAGGTTCCCCCACCACCGGAATCTCCCTTAACCGTCCCGTGTTGTGGCCAACGAGACTTGTCATGAGGAAGAGCACGATCAGGGGAACCGCCGCTGCACGGTACACTCCCATGGCGAATTCCGGTTACCCCAAAGGGATTTTAAGGTTTTTGCCGATGAAAAGACGGTGGTGACATGCGAATCGTCCCTCTCGCCTCCGAGAGCCTCGGTGTGAGGAGCCTGGCAGTCTTCGTTGAAGCATCCGGGATAAAAGTCCTCATAGACCCCGGCGTTGCCCTCGGGCCTAAGCGCTACGGCCTTTCCCCTGCGAAGGTCGAGATAGAGACGCTCCATAGAATGCGCCGCAAGCTTCAGGGCTACGCCCGAAGGGCGGACGTGGTCACCATCTCCCACTACCACTACGACCACCACACGCCTTTCTTTGAGGGCCTCTACGAGAGCTCCAGCGAGGAATGCGCCAGAGAAATCTACTCCGGAAAGCTCCTCCTCATAAAGCACCCGAGGGAGAACATCAACTTCAGCCAGAGGAAGCGTGCCTGGGCCTTCATGAAGAACGTCGAGCCGATAGCGGAGAGGATAGAGTTCGCGGACGGGGGGAGCTTCGACCTCGGCGGCGTTACGCTGGAGTTCTCCCCTGCAGTTCCTCACGGGAGTGATGGCTCGAAGCTCGGCTTCGTGGTCATGGTCATGATCGACGACGGCTTCCGCTTAATCCACGCCAGCGACATCCAGCTCCTCAACAGGAAGGCCGTTGAGTGGATAGTGGAGAAGAATCCGGACCTGCTCATCACGGGCGGGCCGCCGACCTACCTCGGGAGGCGCGCCGAGGGCAGCTGGGAAACGGGCATCAAGAACCTCAACGAGATAATCCGCGAAACCGGTGCCGAGATAGTACTCGACCACCACATCATCAGGGACAAACGTTATCCGGAGTTCTTCGGTGAGCTGGAGGAAACCCCAAAGACGTTCGCTGGTTATCTGAAGGTTGAAGACAGGCCCCTTGAGGCCTACAGGCGGGAGCTTCACAAAAGGGAACGCGGAGAAAGCGTCGAGCTGCCCTTCAGGTTAGGTTGAGAGGAACCCACCATCAACTGGAATTACAGCCCCGTTGACGTAGCTCGCCAGGTCGCTCGCCAGGAAGAGCATGACCCTCGCAACTTCGTCGGGCTCTCCAAAGCGGCCCATCGGGAGGCGCGCGTTGAAGTTGAACGAGATGCCTATCTTCTCCATGTCAAACTTCATTATCGCCTCCTTTTTCAGCTTTCTGACGCCCTCTGTCTCTATGCCCCCCGGGACCACCACGTTGGCCCGGATTTTCTTGCCGTAGTCCCTCGCTATCGCCCTGGTGAGGGCAACCACGCCAAGCTTGGCCGCGTCGTAGTGGGCCAGTCCCTTTGCAAAGGGTAGAAACGCCTCTATGGAGCTCACGTTGATTATGACTCCTCCCCTGTCCTTCCTCGCCCGGACGAAGTGCTGGCACATCCAGAAGACGGAGTCGAGGTTTATCGCCATGACCCTCTTGTAGAACCCCTCATCGACCTCAGTGAAGTCCTTGAACCAGTAGACGCCGGCGTTGTTCACGAGGATATCCGGCTCCCTGCCCTTCAGGGCCTCCCAGAGCGCGTCCACCTCGATCTTCTTCGAGAGGTCAAGGCGGTGAATGCCAACCTCAACGCCGAACTCCTCGGCGAGCGCCTTGGTCTCCTTCAGCCCGAACTCGTCTATATCCACGAGCTCCAAGTCTGCCCCGGCCTCGGCGAAGCGAAGCGCCGTCGCGCGGCCTATTCCCGATGCCGCGCCGGTTATCATGGCCCGCCTCCCCCTCAGGGAAATAAGTTCGGAGAGCGGTTTCGTTCCCGTCATAGTTCATAGTTTGACGTTATTCCCAATAAGGTTTGTCATTGGAAATCCTTAAATCCGATGGCGAGAACTCCTATCCGGTGAGAAAAATGAGGGATTTCTACATCGCCCACGAGGACGATATCAAAGCGGGAAAGACCACTGACGTTTACTTCATCAGGACGAAGAAGATACTCGTCGAGAAGGGCATCCACCGGAAAGTTTTCGCCGACGTGACAACGACTTCCCTTCCGAAGGGCTGGAAGTGGGGGGTTCTGGCGGGAATTGAGGAGGTTGCAAAGCTCCTTGAGGGGCTCCCCGTGAACGTCTACGCAATGCCGGAGGGAACGATATTCCACCCCTACGAGCCCGTCCTTCAGATAGAGGGCTACTACAAGGAGTTTGGAATCTACGAGACAGCTTTGCTGGGAATGCTCAGCCAGGCGACGGGAATAGCCACCGCCGCACTCAGAACGAAGATAGCGGCGGACTTCAAGCCCGTCTACTCCTTCGGCATAAGGCACATGCACCCGGCAATAGCGCCGATGATTGATCGCTCGGCCTTCATAGGCGGCTGCGACGGTGTCAGCGGCGTTCTGGGTGCGGAGATGATGGGGGAGAAGCCCGTCGGCACGATGCCCCACGCACTCATCCTCGTTGTCGGCGACCAAGTGAAGGCCTGGAAGTACTTCGACGAGGTCGTTGAGCCTGAGGTTCCGAGAACCGCTTTGGTGGATACGCTCTGCGACGAGAAGTTCGAAGCGTTGATGGCGGCTGAAGCGCTTGGCGAGAGACTTGCCGCGGTCAGGCTTGACACCCCGAGCTCGCGGAGGGGCAACTTCAGGAGGATAATCGAGGAGGTCCGCTGGGAGCTCGACCTCAGGGGTTACAAGCACGTCAAAATCCTCGCCAGCGGCGGTCTCGACGAGGAGAGCATAAGGGAGATTGTGGACGTTGCAGACGCCTTCGGCGTCGGTGGCTCCATAGCTTCGGCGAAGCCCGTTGACTTCTCGCTCGACATAGTTGAGATAGAGGGGAAGCCTATAACCAAGCGCGGCAAGCTCAGCGGAAGGAAGCAGATATACAGGTGTGAGAACGGCCACTACCACCGCGTTCCAGCGGGCAAAAAGCTCGAGCGCTGCCCTGTCTGCGGGGCGAAGGTTGAACCGCTTCTCAAACCGCTCATCGAGAACGGTGAGATAGTGGCGGAGCTGCCGAAGGCGAGGGAGATAAGGGAGTACGTCCTTGAGCAGGCAGAGAAATTCAACCTGAGCCTGGAGTGACTTCCTTTTCTTTCAAATCTTCCGGAATTTTCCTTCCAGAGAACTCCCAGAAAAGCTGTGTTCAATGAAGGGAAAAAGAAGAGGCTTCAGGCCTCCTCGACGTAAATGCAGCTGACCGGGCAGGCCTCAGCGGCCTCAACGGCGCAGTTGTAGAGGTTCTCGTCCTCGATAACCTCGACGATGACAACGCTCTTGCCCTCATCGTTCATCTCGAAGATGTCCGGGCAGAGGCTGGCACAGATGGCATCTCCGATACAAACGTCCTGGTCAACCCTAACCTTCCAAGCCATGGGAACATCACCGGACTTAGATGAACCCAGGCGAATATAAACTTTTCGTCGGCGGAACGGACGCTGAGGGACGAAAATACGTAGAAAAAGGGAGCAAGCCGCCCGTTGATGAACAAAAATTGACAGAATGGGTCAGTAGAGTCCAAGCCTCTTCTTGTACTCCGGGCTGATTCTGTCGGGCGTCCAGGGCGGGTCGAAGGTTAGCTCGATTTCGGCGTCCTTAACGCCGGGGATTTCGAGAACCTTGTCCTCAACCGCGCGAAGAATCCACATCGTGAGCGGACAGCCCGGGGTCGTCATCGTCATTTTCACGTACACGGTTTTATCCGGCCTGACATTTACCTCGTATATGAGGCCGAGGTTGACGACATCGATGCCGATTTCGGGGTCTATGACCTCCTTGAGCTTCTCAAGAACGAGCTCCTCGCTCAGCTCGGCGTTCTCTTCGGCCTTCATCTCCCTCTCGCGGTTTATCGTTATAGTGCCCACTCCTTCAAGCTTTCCGAGCTCCGCGTTGAGCCTTATCAGCACGTCGTCGATGTTAGGGGTGTCCTTCGCGAGGGTAACGGCTACGTCCCCCTTCTCGTTCACCTCAACGGATTTTACGAACTTCTCGTCAACGATCGCTTTAACGACGTTCTCAACTTCCTCTTTCGTAACCATTATTCACCACCTGGGTGAAGTTCAGGATGACAGATTTAAACCTTTTGGGTCAGAAATGAGTAACTACCTGGACAGCACGTCCAGTATCAGCGCCTCGGCCATCTCGGGGCTTATCGATCTGGCGCGGAGCTCGCGGAGAATCCTTTGAATGGCGAAGCGCTTTACGCTCGGCGCCTTTCTGAAGGTCTCCCAGAGGAGGGGACAGCCGAATTTGAGGTCGTATCTGCCCCCGATGATTTCGATTATCTCTGCCTTGTCCAGGGCTAAGAACGCGGGAAGGTTCAGGGTGACGATTTCCCTGGTTTCATAGATCGAGATGAGGCCGGAGCTGAGCAGATCGCCGCTGGCGAGGATTTTTATCCCGTTTTCCTTCGCGTACCCCTCCACGGCGGCCATCACCATCGAGTGGCACTTGCCGCAGACCGGCGCACCCTTCTCCATCTGGGCCGTGATTACCTCAAGGTATCCGGGAACCTCGACGAAGACAGCCCCCAGCCTCTCGGCCCTCTCGACGACCGCCTCACTCATCTGGGGAAGCCTGACCGTTACAGGTACTGCCTCAAAGCCCGCCCAGCGGAGTATTTTGAGCGCGGCAGTGCTGTCGGAACCGGCGGAGAAGGCGAGGGCTATTTTTACGCCTATGGGGGAGCGGTCGAATTCCTCTCCGGTTAAGCGGTACTCGATGAGAGCCCTAAGGCGGGAATAAACCCTCTCCCCGATTTTCCCTCTAACCCTCTCAAGGGCCTCCAGGTTGTACTCGAGGCGGTAGCGCTTGATGAAGTCGTCTCCCACTGGCTTTATCATCGAAGGCCACTAAACGCCCCACTTATTAAACTTGCCGCTGGGAAAACCTTAAAAGAGGCCCACCCTAACCCCGTTCACGAACAAAAAATGCTTCTGGAGGTGCTTGCGATGATGGAGATAGTTGAGAAGGTTAGGGAGAAGACGAGCATCCCCGTTTACGAGAGAACCATCGAGAACGTTCTGAGCGCCATCCAGGCGAGTGGAGACGTCTGGAGAATCGTTGACCTCAGCGAGGAGCCGCTCCCGCTCGTCGTTGCCGTTGTCACCGCACTCCACGAGCTCGGCTACGTTGCCTTCGACGGCCCGAGCGTCGTCCTCACCCAGAGCGGCAGGAAGCTGGTGGAGAAGTATGGAATCGGCGCCAGGAAGGACTACACCTGCTCCCACTGCGAGGGCAAGACGGTTGAACTGAACGCCTTCAGTGACCTCCTCGAGCAGTTCAAGGAGATAGTCAAGGACAGGCCGCAGCCCAAGCACGACTTCGACCAGGCCTACGTTACCCCCGAGACGACCGTCGCCAGGATAGCCCTCATGCACACGCGCGGGGACCTTGAGAACAAGGAGGTCTTCGTTCTCGGAGACGACGACCTGACCAGCATAGCCCTCATGCTCAGCGGCCTTCCGAAGCGCATTGCTGTCCTCGACATTGACGAGCGCCTCGTGAAGTTCATCGAGAAAACCGCCGACGAGCTCGGCTACGAGAACATCGAGATGTTCACCTTCGACCTCCGCGAGCCGCTCCCGGACTACGCGCTCCACAAGTTCGATACCTTCATCACCGACCCGCCCGAGACCGTCGAGGCCATAAGGGCCTTCGTTGGAAGGGGCATAGCGACCCTCAAGGGTCCTGGCTGCGCCGGCTACTTCGGCATAACGAGGCGCGAGAGCTCGCTCGACAAGTGGAGGGAAATTCAGAGGGTTCTCCTCAACGAGTTCGGGGTCGTCATCACCGACATCATCAGGAACTTCAACGAGTACGTCAACTGGGGCTATGAGGAAGAGACCCGCGCCTGGAAGCTCCTGCCGGTCAAGGTCAAGCCGTCATACAACTGGTACAAGAGCTACATGTTCAGGATTCAGACCCTCGAGGGCTCGAAGGGCTTCGAGGAGAGGATTACCGTCGGCGACGAGCTCTACAACGACGAAGAGGCCTCGACCACCTGAAAACGAAAAACAGGGGAGTCACTTCCTCCCCCCTCTTCTCCCCCTTCTGACGACGACCACCGCCAGGGCTATGAGGGCCACGCCGGCCGCTATGTAGAAGTAGGCCGTTCTCTCGTCCCCGGTAGCAGGCTCGACTGCCCGGAAGCCGTTGACCTCCTCGGCGGAGATGACGAGGGGGTTCTTCGACGGGTAGATTACCACGTAGCCGTCCAGGCCCGTCAGCTCGGCCCTGCCGGTGGAGTTGCCCGCGTAGGAGCCGTCTCTCACGAGGAGGAAGGTGGCGTTGGCCAGGCTGACCGCGTTCTCTCCGACTTCCGGCGAGGGGATTTCGGCGTAGAGCAGGCTCCTGAGGAAGGAAACGCCTTTCTCGTAAAGCTCTGTGTCGGTAAGTCCAGCCTCATGGAGAGCCCAGACTGCCTTTGCCGTCGAGGTTATTCCCGCTATCGAACCCTGGGTGTAGGGGAAGGCCCCGTTCTCGTACTGCCTCTCCGCGAGGACGTTCAGGGTCTTGTTGAGCTCCCGCTCCATTCCGAAGCTGCGGAAGACCAGCAGAGCGTAGGCAAAGTAGTAGGTCGGGGTGTTGTAGTAGACCGGGTTTCCCGTCTTCGGGTCTTTGGTGGAGAGCATCCACGTGAGGTTCTTCGAGAGGTAGTCGAGGGATTTGGAGTAGTCGTAGCTCATGTTGAGGGTCCTGAAGACCCAGACGACGTATTCCGTGTTGTAGAAGTCCTTCCAGACGCCGTTCTCAGAGGTGGAGAGGAGGTAGCTGACTTCGGCGGAATAGTCCTCCCCCATAAGGGCCTTAACCCTCGCGAGCTCGGCCACCTGCCAGGGGAGGAGGGCCGAGAGGTTGGAGGGCAGTTCGGGGGTTATGTTGCAGAGGAGGTAGTAGTCCGCGAGGATAACCCGCTCCCAGTCGTCCGTTGGATGAACCTTCGAGAGGTAGGGGCAGGCTGTCGGGCGGAGGTTCTCGAAGCCCCCTATCTTGGAAACGCTCAGGAGGTCGAGGACGCGGTAGTGGAGCGTTCCCCAAAATCCGAAGTGCTCCCTCTGGAGGAGTTCCTCGCGGTACTTCCCGTTGAGGGTCGCGTAGAGGGCCATCGCGAGGGCGACGGTGCTCTTAAAGTTCCCATCGAGCTCAACCCCCTCCCCCAGATAGGCCAGCGCGAAGGCCCTGTACGCTTCCAGCTCGCCGGAAACCTCCATCTTCTCAAGCTCCTCCCTCTTCCCGAGGGCCATGTAGCCGAATATCCTCTCGGTGTCGGTTTTGGGTTCGGTTCCCATCAGCCAGCCGGTTGCCCTGTCTACGGCTTCCCCCACCTGCTTTTCAAAGCCGGTGAGGTTCTCGTTGATATAGCCGTTAAGAAATTCCCTGAGCGCGATTAGCGCCAGCGCCGTGTCGGTGTAGTCCCCCCATGAACCGTCGGGGTTCTGCGTGTATATGAGCCAGTATGCCGCACTGTTCAGGGTTGAGTTGTACCTTCCCCTGGCGACCCGCTCTCCCCTCATCAGGGCCATCATTGCCATCGCGGTGTACTTTGCTTCGTGTTCCTCGCCCTGGGCAAACCCCCACGAGTCGAAGGGCGTCTTCAGCATCATCAACCATTCGCAGCCTTCCAGAACACGTGCGTAGTCCCCGTTCTCGTAGAACGCCAGAACAGAGAATGCCGTGTCGGGGACTGTGGGTTCATAAACGTAGGGCATGATTTCAGCGCTTCCAGCCTCCGCCCCGGACGCGGTTGATACGATCAGCATGAGAAGGACTCCCACCGCAAGAATGCCTCTCATTTCACCACCCCGTAAATAGGATAAAAAGAAGTTAAAAAGCTTCAGCCGTAGTAGACCTTTCCGTAGAGGGTGTACGAGGCCCAGCCGTAGGTGTTGTAGGCGTAGACGAGGAACGTCCAGTCGCCCGGAGCGGGGTTGCTGTACTCGACGTGCTCGTTGCTGTTGTAGCTCTCGGAGCGGTCAACGAGGTTGCCGTTCGGGTCGTAGAGGTAGAGGTCAAGGTCGTGGGCGCCCGTGTCGAAGACGAGGTCGCCGGTTATCTTGGTGGCACCGCTGTTGACGGTCATCTTGAAGCTGTCGCTCCTGTCGTAGTAGTCGTGGACGTAGCCGGTGAAGGTCTGCTCATCAACGGTGGGCTGGGTTCCTCCGCCCCCACCGCCGCTGGATTCGCTGAGGGAGCCGTCGCTGACGACGTCAACCTGGTAGTTGGCGCTTCCGGAGTAGCTGACGACCTTGAGCGTCCAGGTGCCGGAGGTCGGGTTGTAGTAGCCGACCTTTTCGAAGCCGTAGTAGGCGGTGTATGAGTAGTCGACCTGGTTGCCGTTGGGGTCGTAGAGGTAGAGGTCGATATCGCTTCCGCTGTTGTCCCAGTAGAGGGTCGCGGTAACGAAGGTCGCGCCGCTGATGTCGAAGGTGTGGGTGGCGCTTCCCTTGTTGGCAACGGAGCCGGTGAAGACGAGCTTGGCATAGCTGTCGTAGTTGGAGGCCTTGTACGCGTTGACCCTACCGGCACCGTAGGCGATGTCCGCTATCTCGTCCGGCTTTACTATGTCCGCCGTCTCGATGAGGGCGGTTTTAACGTGGTCTGGGGTCCAGCTCGGGTGAGCCTGAAGGAGGAGCGCCGAGATTCCAGCAACGTGGGGTGTGGCCATTGAGGTTCCCGGGGCGGCGACGTAGTAGTCTCCCACGGTAACGTCTGTGAGCTGGGTTCCGCTGGCGCGGGCGGCTATGATCCAGTTGCCCGGCGCCACGACCTCCGGCTTGAGTCTGCCGTCGGCCGTCGGGCCCCTGCTGGAGAAGTCGGTTATGACGTCGTACTTATCGACGGCGCCGACGGTTATGACCTTGCTCGCTGCCGCGGGGGAGCCAACGGTGTACTTGTCCGGGCCGCTGTTTCCGGCGGCAACGCAGACCACTATTCCGGCGTCCCAGGCGTTGTTAACCGCCTGACTGAGGGAATCGGTTCCATCGGAGCTCTGGCTTGAACCGAGGGAGAGGTTGATGACCTTTATCCCGTACTTGTCCTTGTTCTGAACGGCCCAGTCAACACCGGCTATGATATCGGAAATGCTTCCGGAACCCTCTGCGTTGAGGACCTTCACCCCAACGAGCTTTGCTCCGGGTGCCATTCCCTTGTACTTGCCGTTGCTTGCCGCACCCGTTCCCGCGGCGATACTGGAAACGTGCGTCCCGTGACCGTTGTCATCGTAGGGGCTCGAACGGCCGTTCACGTAGTCCTTCCAGCCGACCACCTTGCCCTGGAGGTCGGGATGCGAGGCGTCTATACCGGTGTCGATTACCGCGATGGTTATTCCCGAGCCGTCGTAACCAAGGTTCCAGAGGTTTGTGGCCATGACCTGCGCCGCGGACTCATCAAGGCCCTCCGTCTCAACGCTGACCTGGACCTTGTAGTCCTCCTGGATGAACCGTATTCCGGATATTCTCCCTTTCTCGAAGAAACCAGTATCGATCATTCCTGCAATTAGAAGAAGGTCCCTGACCTTCATTTTGACAGCAACCGCCGGGATAATCCTGTACGAATACTTAACCTCGGCCCCCATGGCCTTCAGCAGCCTAAGTGCCCTGTCCCTATCTGAGGGGCTGTTGAACATTATTACCGTGCTGACCTCCTGGTTCCAGTTCATTTTCTGAACTTTCTTGAACAGTCCGGGGGTCAGTAAACCGTAGTTCTTCTGCTGAACCTGCACAGGGGTCGCGGGCTTTGCCGGGGCCGCGGCTATCATTCCGGCCATCATACCAATAAGGAATACTGCAACCACAATGGCCTTCCACCCATTCATCTGTGGACACCTCTTTTCTACGATGTGTTCAATTGGTCATCCGGGTATTATACCCTTCATCAGAGCACTGATTTTAGCATTAGCATATAAATCTTTCGATTTTAAAAAGTATTATTTCGTTGTTGGCAGCTTTGTCGGTACTTTTAGTTTTTATATGTAAAACCATGATACACCGGAATGTAAGTTGAACCTGGCAGAATCTGACGATCAATGCGGAAAAGAGGGAGCCGATGATACAGCACGCACAGAGTTCCGTAAAATCGCCAATGGGTTGAAAATTTTACAAATAGTTATGTGGTATCGACCAGTAAACGGGCGCCTGTGCCTGGTACAGAATACGCGCTGCGGGCAATTCTTGAAGTTTGAAATCCCTAGAAACGGATTGTGGTGCGGTGGCCGGGATTTGAACCCGGGTCACCGGCTTGGAAGGCCGGTGTCCTAGACCAGGCTAGACTACCACCGCGCTGCTGAGAAAGTGGTGGGGCGAGGGGGATTTGAACCCCCGACACCCGGATCTTCAGTCCGGCGCTCTCCCAGGCTGAGCTACCGCCCCACGCTCAAAGATAAGAGCTTGGAGGGGATTTATAAATCTTGCGGTGGGATGACGACGCTACCCCTCATTGGGAGATTCAGTTTTAGGGCTTACTTTCTGAAAAGAACTTTCAACTCCCTTTTATACATGCCCCAGTTCAGCCCGAGGTGGACTATTATCAGCACGTTCATCAGCGGCCCTAAGACGTTTCTGATTCTAAAGAGCTGATTCTTGTTCATGCCAAGGAATGGATGGCCGGTTCTGGTGGTGTAGAGTACTCCTACCGTGACGAACAGAACGCCAAGGAATACTACCAGCAGAACCGTGGAGAGAATGGCCCGTACCTTTACGATGTTCATTTTTTCTACCTCCCTTACCCTTTAGGGGTATACGTCACTTCCATAAAAATGTTTGGAAAGAAACAAAAGAACACTGTTCAAACCTCCGGCTCAACCGCGTAAACGGTCCTGTCCTCACCGATGGCCTCGATCAGACCGCGGTGGCGCCTCACACAGCTCTCGCACTCGCCACAGTGTATCGGCTTCCCGTCCTCCGTGAAGCCCCTCGGCATGTAGCAGGAGTTGGAGTACTCGTACTTCGCGTTCAGCTCCTTCAAAAGCCGCGCTATGCCCTTCTTGTCGAGGTCTATGAGCGGAGCAACAACCTTAACCTCGGCCATAGTCCCGTATTTTAGAGCCTCGTTCATCTTCTCAACGAACTCGGGCGTGTTGTCCGGGAAGGTCGCTCCCTCCTCCGCGTTGAAGCCGACTACTATGTCCCCGCCCCCGAGGGCGTCGAGGAGCGAAGCCGCGACGCTTATAAGGACGAGGTTTCTCGCCGGAACCCAGACGCTTTTGGCTGTCTCCTGAGCGACACTCATGTCCTCAAGCTCCTCGGCGGTAACCCTCGGCGTCTCCCCGCCGACGAGCGTCGTTCCGCGGAGCTTTGAGAACTCCTCAAGGAAGTCAAGGCGGACTATCTTCAGCGGAACGCCCAGCTCCTTCGAGAAGAACTCGGCAACTTTGTTCGTGACTCTCTCCTCGTTGCTTCCGTAGTTCACGGTGAGCATGATGACCTCGTCGTAGTTTCTCTTCGCCCAGTAGAGGCAGGCCGTCGAGTCAAGCCCACCCGAGAACAACACCAGGGCGCGCTTCATTTTTCTCACCCAGCTCAAATCCAAGTTTGATGGCTTAAAGTTTTCTGGAAGTTCGATGTCACTTGTAGCCTCATTGAGAGCTTCTTCTGTGGCTTTTTCTATTTCTTCGGGACTCAAATCTCTGCCCAATGAGAATGTTTTCCACTTCTTCATGTTTACTCCTCCAGCGCTAGGCCGACTATATCCTTCACGCTCGAAAAGCCCTCATCCTCGAGGTATCTAGCTATTCCCTTGTTTATCTCCTGGAACACCTTCCACCCGCGGAGCGAGACGGCAGTACCAACCTGAAGGGCCGAGGCTCCGGCCAGGAGGAACTCCACAGCATCCTGCCAGGTGGTTATGCCGCCGATTCCAATAACCGGGATTTCAAGCGTTCTCGCGAGGTCGTACACAGCTCTTAACGCCACGGGCTTCACCCCAGGCCCCGAATAGCCGCCGACACGGTTGCTGAGGATGGGCCTCCTCGCGTATACGTCAATCGCCACAGCCTTCAGCGTGTTTATCGCCGAAACCGCATCCGCCCCAGCTTTTTCCGCCGCTACACCGAGCTTCGTTATGTCGTCTATGTTCGGGGTCAGCTTTGCTATCACAGGCCTGTCGGTCGCATCTTTGGCGGCTTTGACGACCTCGTGGACGTTCTCCGGGTTCTGGCCGATCTCCATACCGTAGCCCTTCGCGTGGGGACAGCTGAGGTTCAGCTCGAATGCATCGGCGACGTCGCTCAGCTTTTCCGCCAGGAAGGCGAACTCCTCCGGTGTTCCACCGAAAATCGAGACTATGAGCGGAAAGTCGAAGGTGTAACCCTCGACCATCTCGAGGAAACCCCTCCAGCCTGGGTTCGGTAGGCCCATCGCGTTTACCAGGCCATAGGGAAGCTCTACGATTGTGGGGTTGTCGTAGCCCTTCCTCGGTTCGATTCCGATTGATTTGGTGACCACCCCGCCGGCGCCCTCCTCGTGCGCTCTAATCCATTGTTCGGGGACCTTGTCGTTTATTCCTGACGCGAGAATGAGGGGATTCCTGAACCTTATCCCGAAAAGCTCCACTTCAAGGCTGGCCATCTTGACACCTCAAAGGCAAAAGAAGCCGTCCACTATTAAGGTTTTTGCCGGAATTCTAGTGGCGGCGGGCGCGCCCGGGGGTGGGAACCCTCCACCGCCCGTTTCCACCGGGGCTCGCTCACCCCCGCTACCCCA
The DNA here is from genome assembly GCF_000221185.1 of Thermococcus sp. 4557. Lineage (NCBI taxonomy): Archaea > Methanobacteriati > Methanobacteriota > Thermococci > Thermococcales > Thermococcaceae > Thermococcus > Thermococcus sp. 4557. The sequence continues at coordinate 1,669,035 of NC_015865.1, forward strand.
CGAGCGCCGAACGTCCCGCCTACCGCTGCTCCCTTCCGGGCCTGGCGGGGTTCGGCGGGCAAAGGGCGTTAGTCCGGCCCTCCAGCCGGACCCCGCCCACCGCCGGCCCCGTGGGACGAGGGATCACCGTTGTGCCCCGGCTTCCGCGGGCGGCTTTGGGAACCGCCCCCCGGGCTTCGGCCCCGGCATATCGACGGTTTCCGGTTGCAGGGGACGCCGAACCCCCCGGCCTAGCCCGCCGCCAGCTAACTTATCCTCCACCCGATATATAAAGCTTTGGTAATCCCTGAAACCAAAGGTGAAGAACCTTCGGATTGAAAAATTTTCATAAACGCGTGAACGAATAGGTGCATGGGTGATACACCGTGCGCTTAACTGAGCATCCTGTTCTGCGTTTTGAGCGTGGCAGGGAGGTTACAATATACTTTGAAGGACGGCCGATCAAGGCATACGAGGGGGAAACGATAGCGACGGCCCTTCACGCCGCTGGCGTGAGGGTTTTGAACTATTCAGCCAACGAGAAGCGGCCCAGGGGGCTCTTCTGTGCCATCGGCAAATGCTCCTCGTGTCTGATGGTCGTGAACGGAATCCCAAACGTTCGCTCCTGCATAACCCTTGTTGAAGACGGCATGAGGATCGAGCCTCAGCGCGGAAAGGCCAAGCTGCCGAAGGAGGCAAAGCCGCCCGAGTTCAAGGACGCGAAGGTCGTCAGGGCGGATGTCGTTGTGGTTGGCGGCGGTCCGGCCGGGCTGATGGCGGCCATACATGCCGCGGACGCCGGGGCCAGTGTTATACTGATCGATGAGCAACCCATGCTCGGCGGCCAGCTCGTCAAGCAGACCCACAAGTTCTTCGGCAAACGCGAGCAGTTCGCGGGGGTCAGGGGAGTAGAGATAGCCAAAATCCTCGAGGATGAAGCAAGGAAGCGGGAGAACGTTGAAATCTTCCTTGAAACCTCCGCCGTTGGCATCTTTCAGGAGGGCGACGAGAAGCTCGTCCTGGCCGTCAAGAACAACCGCGAGCTGATAGAGTTCCGCGGAAGGGCGGTCATAGTCGCCACCGGCGCGATGGAGAAGATGATACCCTTCGAGAACAACGATCTGCCCGGAATCTACGGCGCCGGCGCGATTCAGACGCTTATGAACACCTACGGCGTCAAGCCCGGCGATAGGGTTCTCATAGTCGGAGCCGGAAACGTGGGGCTTATTCTTGCCTACCAGCTCATCCAGGCCGGCGTCGAGGTGAAGGCGATAGTCGAGGCCATGCCGAAGGTGGGCGGCTACTTCGTCCACGCGGCGAAGGTTAGGCGCCTGGGCGTTCCGATACTCACGAGGCACACCATCCTGCGCGCCGAGGGAAAGGAGAAGGTCGAGAGAGCTGTTGTTGCCCAGCTCGACGAGAACTGGCGGGTAATTCCCGGAACGGAGAGAACCTTTGAGGTCGACGTTATAGCACTCGCAGTAGGCCTGAGACCCAGCATCGAGCTCCTCCATCAGGCCGGCTGTCAGATAAGGTACGTCCGTGAGCTCAGCGGGCACGTGGCCGTCCGTGACGAGTGGATGGAGACCACCGTCAGGGGAATCTTCGTGGCTGGCGACTCCGCTGGGATAGAGGAGGCAACGACCGCGATGCTTGAGGGTAAGGTCGCCGGAATTGCAGCCGCGCTTCGGCTGGGCATAGCGGACGAGAGCTGGCTCAAGGAGATGGAGAAGGCTCAGAAAGACCTCCTGGAGTTCCGCTCCGGGCCCTTCGGCAGGCACGTGCTCGAGGGCATAAAGAAGGCACTGGTGGTGAGAGAATGAGCGAGATTCCGGAGTACCTTAGAAAGGGCTACATCACCCCTGAGGAACTTGAGAAGTTCATCCCCCTGCCGAGCGAGGAGAGGCTCAGGAAGAGGCCCGTTGCCGTTCCGGAGTGCCCGCAGGAGATACCCTGCGCCCCGTGCAGGGAGATATGTCCCACAGGGGCCATAAGCATGCCCACCCCGAACGACCTGCCGATAGTTGACTACGACAAGTGCATCGGCTGCTCCCTCTGTGTCCAGATATGCCCCGGCCTGGCCTTCTTCATGGTGCACTACGTCGGCGATAAAGCGAGGATAACCATGCCCCATGAGCTCCTTCCGGTTCCAGAGAAGGGCGAGGAGGTCGTTCTTCTCAACAGGGTCGGCGAGCCCGTTGGAAAGGGGAAGGTGCTCACGGTCGTGCCGAGGGAGAAGAGCAAGGGTGACACGCCGATAATCATCGTCGAGGTGCCGATAGAGCTGGCCTGGGACGTCAGGGCGGTTAAGGTGGTGAGAGAATGAAAATCCGACACATTCGGACAGGAGAGCAATTGAAAAGCGGTGTTTTCCGGGCAGTTCGCAGTCTTACCGCGCCCGAAGGGCGCATTCCAAGTGCGAACACTCAACGAAAGGCCTTGAGTCACGCTCTCACACCTGCCGGAGCGAGTTGTAAAGTAAAAACTTTTCCGCCAGCGCTTGCGCAAGCAAGGGCTGTTGGTGAGAGGTGATCAAAATGGCTGGAAAGAAAATCGTCTGTCGCTGTAACGACGTCACCGTTGAGGAAGTGGAAGCGCTCATCGATTCCGGCGTCACCGATATTGAAGAGATCAAAAGGCTTCTCCGCGTAGGAATGGGTCCCTGCCAGGGAAGGACCTGCATTCCCATAGTGCTGTCGATCCTCGCGAGGAAGACCGGAAAGAAGCAGGAGGAGATACCGCTTCCGAAGGCCAGGGTACCTACGAGGCCCGTTCGCGTAGAGGTCATAGTGGGTGGTGACGATGAGTAAAATAGCCATCGTCGGCGGCGGGATAATAGGCGTTGCCACCGCCTACGAGCTGGCGAAGCTCGGCGAGGAGGTAATCCTCTTCGAGAAGAACTACTTCGGCTCGGGCTCCACTTTCCGCTGTGCCACCGGAATCCGCGCCCAGTTCACGGACAAGGCGAACATCAGACTGATGAAGCACTCCGTTGAGAGGTGGGAGAAGCTTGAGGAGGAGCTGGAGAGCGACATCGTCTTCAGGCAGACCGGCTATCTGTTCCTCGCGACGAGCGAGGATGAGGTTGAGGCGTTTAAGGCGAACATAAAGCTCCAGAACAAATTCGGCGTTCCAACGAGGCTCATCGACATGGAGGAGGCGAAGGAGATAGTGCCGATTCTCAACACAGAGCCTTTTTTAGCCGGAGCCTGGAACCCGAAGGACGGTAAGGCGAACCCCTTCAAGACCCTCTTTGCCTACCTTTTCAAGGCTAAGGAGCTCGGCGTCGATGCAAGGGAGCACACGGAAGTTGTTGGCTTCGAGCGCGAGGGGGATACTATAACCGCCGTGAAGTTCAGGAGCAACGGGGGGATCGAGAGCGTTAAGGTTGACGCAGTTCTGAACGCGGCCAACGCCTGGGCGCCGCTCATCAACGAGATGGCTGGCTTAAATCGGGACCTCGTTCCCATCACCGCCTACAAGCACCAGCTCGTCAAAACCGAACCGCTGGAACCCGGACAGGCCGAGCCGCTGGTATGTCCGCCCAGCTGGAACGACGCCTACATAATCCAGGACGGTGAGGACGGAGGGATAATCTGCGGTGCCGGCATAGAGCACAAGGCCAAGAGCCTCGACGACTACGAGCCGACCTACGACTTCCTGCGCGGAGTTCTGGACTATGCCGTCAGAATCGCCCCGCCGCTTCGCTACGCTCACGTCGTTAGGCAGTGGGCGGGCTTCTACGCGAAGACGCCGGACAGCAACCCGGCAATCGGGAAGCTCCTCGACAACTTCTACATCGCGGCGGGCTTCTCTGGACACGGGTTCATGATGGCACCGGCCGTTGGGGAGGCGATGGCCGAGCTGATTTCAAAGGGCCGCTCGAAGGTTCCGCTCGACTGGGAGTGGTACGACCCGTACCGCTTCGAGCGCGGTGAGCTCCGCACGAGCGCCTTCCAGATAGGCTGAGCCTTTTCACTTTCTCCGTCCCTTATTTTAACACCCCCGCGGCAAGAAAAAGGTTATAAAGGGGCTTCGATTAGCACCGTGAGGGTCATCATGAGGATAGTCTTCGATATAGGCGGTTCGGTTCTCGTTCCGGACGACCCGGACGTTGATTTTATCGGGAAGATGGCTTACGAGCTCATCAAGATAAGCGAGGATCACGAGGTGGCAGTGGTAGTCGGCGGCGGAAAGGTGGCGCGCAAGTACATTACGGCCGCGAAGACCTTCACGCCCAACGAGACCTTCAAGGACTACATCGGCATACACATCACCCGCGCCAACGCGATGCTCCTGATAGCGGCGCTCGGCGAAAAAGCTTACCCCTTCGTCATTCAGGACTTCCGTAAGGCCTGGGAGGTCATCCAGCTCAAGAAGATACCGATAATGGGCGGAACGCATCCGGGCCACACGACCGACGCGGTCTCGGCTCTCCTCGCGGAGTACCTGCAGGCCGACCTTCTGGTCGTCGTTACCAACGTGGACGGCGTCTACGACAGTGATCCGAGGAAGAACCCGAACGCGAGGAAGCTCGACAGGATAACCGTCGACCAGCTCGTAGAGATCGCGATGCAGGCCGAGAGCAAGGCGGGAGGAAGTGGCGTCGTCGACGCTTTGGCGGCCAAGTTCATCCAGCGCGGAAGGATAAAGACCTACATCGTGGGCAAGAAGGACGCCTACCACCTCTTCGACGTTGTGAAGGGGAAGCACAGCGGGACTGTGGTTGAGCCGTGAGGTTTCTTTTTCCTCTTGTTCTATTTCGGACGAAAGCTTTTATAGTTCTGACGCGTAAGATGCATCCATGTGCAGGATGGCGCACTTCGGGAACTGCGACCCTGAGACTGCCGATCAGGAGTACTGCATTTTTCACAAGCCGGACAAGAATGAGAATGAGGCAAGGGAGTTTTACAATAAGTTCGTTCTGAAGTTCTTTGGATATAAGTCGCCTCGGAGCGAGGGATTGGTTTTTGCAGGGCCTGTAGATGCGAGAGGTTTTGTGTTTCCAAGCGCTACCTCTAGGGTCAAATACAGAGAATGGGGAGAAACTACCCCATTTAGATATACACTATTTAAAAAATCTGTGGACTTTTCAGAGGCATGCTTTTCGTCTGATACTCTGTTTTTTGGTCCGCCTGCGCTTTTTGATAGTGTAACTTTCGAAAGCCATGTATATTTTAATGACTCCAACTTTAGAGAAGCCAGGTTTTGTAAGGTCAAATTTTTCAAAGGAGTTAATTTCGAAGGAATTGAATCTCATGGAAGAATGATCTTCGAAGAATGTCAGTTTGTATCCGGGCAGAAAATCAATGATGTACTTGATGTTAGATTTAAGGGGGCGAACTTCTATGGCCCTGTGATATTTGATCATTGTGTATTTACCACAGATATAAACTTTGAAAGTGTTCATTTTCATTCTGATGCTATTTTTGGAGATGAAGAAATGTTATTTAGGTCTAGGGAGGAATATCCTGGGGGATTTCCATTTAAAACTCATGCTTCAGAATTTCATGCTGAAATGGATTTCCACAATTCTGAATTTAAAGGAAATGTTAATTTTGAATCTTGCATCTTTGATAAAAAGGTTAATTTTCAGTATTGCTTGTTTAGTGAGGAGAGAGGAGAGACGAATTTTTCAAGATCAAGGTTTAAGGACACTTCCTTGTTTGATTCTGCCCAGTTTAGAAACGTCAGCTTTAACTCCGTGGTGTTTGAGAAGGATGTGAGTTTCAACAATGCAACCTTTCACGGTGATACAACCTTTGAAGGCTCTGTCTTTGAAAGAGTGGCAAGCTTTGTTAATACAGGGTTCTATGATGAATTAAGCTTTGCCAACTGTGACTTCAAAGAGGGGGCCGACTTTTTGGGGAAGTTGAAGAACGAAACTGATACATCCCAACTCTGGAACTTTTTCAAGTCTCGTTTTTCAAACATTCAAGCTCTAATCGAAGTTGCTCGTGTTCAGCGCCTGAGTTTCGAAAAAGAAGGCAAACGCGACGAAGCCGACAGAATGTTCGTCCTTGAAATGCGTGCCAAGAGGAAACTTCGTCTTCTAAATTCAAAGGAACATCTAGCCGAATCTAGAGGACTCAGTAAACTAAAGGCATATTTTGGGTATCTTGGAACGTGGCTCGGTGTTCAAACTGAAAAAGTCTTAGCGGATTGGATAACGCAATATGGAACAAGCTGGCGTAGGATTTTAATATCATCAGGAGCCGTCATTGGCATTATAGGATTTGTTTATTGGATTCTTTCAATGTTCTCCGAGAAAGTCTTTCTTGGAATTCCTGTTGGCACGATTTACACTTGTGAACACTGTGCAACTGGTGGAATTTTGGGCTTTCTTAACGCCCTCTACTACTCCCTTGTCACCTTCACCACCCTCGGCTACGGCGACATGCATCCGACCGGCTGGCTCAAAGCCCTCAGTGCGATCGAAGCCCTGACCGGGGCCGTCTTCATGGCGCTCATCGTCGCGGTCATAGCTCGTAAGTGGATGCGCTGAACCTAAGGTTAAAGCCAACTTTTTATACCTCCTCACCCTTCTCCCTCCGGTGGTGCTCATGAAAATCGTCGTTGTGGGTTCTGGCACAGCCGGAAGCAACTTCGCGCTGTTCATGCGCAAGCTCGACAGGAAGGCCGAGATAACCGTCATCGGAAAGGAGGGGACCATGCAGTACTCCCCCTGCGCCCTGCCGCACGTCATCAGCGGCACCATCGAGAAGCCCGAAGATGTTATCGTCTTCCCGAACGAGTTCTACGAGAGGCAGAAAATCAACCTCATGCTCGGAACGGAGGTCAAATCCATCGACCGCGAGAGGAAGGTCGTGATCACCGATAAGGGCGAGGTTCTCTACGACAAGCTCGTTCTGGCGGTTGGCTCCAAAGCTTTCATCCCGCCGATAAAGGGCGTCGAGAACGAGGGAGTCTTCACCCTCAAGAGCCTCGACGACGTGCGCAGGATCAAGGCCTACATCGCCGAGAGGAAGCCGAAGAAGGCCGTCGTCATCGGTGCTGGTTTAATCGGTCTCGAAGGGGCCGAAGCCTTCGCGAAGCTCGGCATGGAGGTCCTGGTCGTCGAGCTTAT